>NZ_JBSAXD010000066.1:0-8614 GCF_053427715.1 Burkholderia sp. MR1-5-21 | reverse complement strand
AGGCTGTTGAAATTGGATACGGTGTAAACGAGCCCTGAGGGCGGTGCGTTAGAGATATCGTGTTCATGATCTTGGGCAGACGAGAGCGATGCGCGGAATGGACGTGATGCAACTGGGCGAAGGGAACTTCGACTTCCGCAAACTCAAGTCCCGCTTCGGCGGCACCTATATCGCCAACGGCGGATACGACGCGGCGCGTGCCGAAGAGGCAATCCGGAACGGCGATGCCGATCTCGTGTCGTTCGGAACGATGTTCGTCGCGAACCCAGACCTCGTTCGCCGCTTCGAACTCGATGCGCCTCTGAACAAGATGGATCCCACGACCTTCTATCAGGGCGAGGAGCGCGGTTATACCGACTATCCCGCGCTGGCCGCGGCGTGAGATGAACTCTGCGATGCAAGCGCGAAACACTGGGCGTGGCCGGACCGCGCCCATTTCGGACCGCACAGTCCAATCCGATTCCTGTTGAAGCGAGGCGAGAGATATGCCGCAAAGGATTCTGGTCACTGGCGCGACGAGCGCGATTTCGACCGCCGTCATCGAGATGCTTGCGTCGGCGCACCATGGCGCGCGCGCATTGGTGCGCAATCCGGGCAAGGCGAGCGCGCTGAGAGCGCTCAACGTGGAGTTCGCGGTCGGCGATCTCGAAAAGCCGAGGACCCTCGAGTCGGCTTTCGCCGACGTGGACACGGTATTCATGCTAACACCGCCGGGCCCGCGCGCGCCCGAACAATGCTCGAACGCATTGTGGGCGGCGCGCCGGGCAGGTGTCCGGCGCATCGTGCGTTTGTCGGCGTTCGGCGCGTCGCACGATGCGCCTACGATCAATGGCCGGCTGCACGCGCTGTCGGACAGCGAGTTGATCGCGTCGGGCGTTGCGTACACGATTGTCAAGCCGCACTTCTTCATGCAGAACCTGATGATGGAGGCGACGATCATCGCGGAAGACGGCGTATTGCCGCTGCCACTGGGCGAAGCCCGGATGGCGCTCATCGATGCGCGTGACATCGCGGCATTCGTCGCGCGTGTGCTGACCACCGACGGGCACGAGAACAAGACCTACACGCTCACGGGCCCGGCGTCCGTTTCGATGGGCGAAGTCGCGTCGGCGATTGGCGACGCGGTCGGAAAGCCCGTCAAGTACGTCGCCATTTCCGTCGAGCAGGCGCTCGAGGATATGGCGCGTCTTGGTATCGACGAATTCTCGCTGAACGTGCTGCGCGACTACTTCGTGGCGTATGGCCGAGACTGGGGCGATGTCGTGACCGACGATCTTGCGCGCGTATTGGGGGCTCCAGCCCGGTCCGTTGCGGATTTCGCGCGCGATTTCGCGTCCGTGTTCGGGGCGTGAAGCACGCCTGAGTGGTGTTCCGGCCATAGCGTCGATCGCTCTGGCGAGGATCAATAAGGGGCAGCGGCTGTCGCTGCGTCCGTACGAGTCCATTCGGGACGTATGCGGGTTTCACTGCGCCGCTGCATCATCGATCGTTCTGTCGCGCATCGATGCGAGCGCCTCGCGTACCTGCGCGGAGGCCCGATACACACTCATGCAATGTTGAAACAGCAAACGGCCAGCCGCCGCCGGCGTGACAATTGACGTGCGCGAGAGGCTCGCTCGCGGGATTTAGCGCTGCGCCGACGCTCGCTTCGGAGGCCGGGGCATGCCGAAAGCACCAAGGAAGGTGGTGACGGCCTGTCGCACCCAGTGATCCACCTGTGCGGCCGATGGCTGCGAATCCGGATGCATCAGGCATTCGAGCAACGCCTCTCCGCGCAGCAGGCTGATAAATTGCGCGGCCGCGGCGTGGATGCCGACGGACTGGATATCGATCTCTCCGGCCTGCGCTGCGCCGGTCAGTTGCTCGGACACCACCGACGCGATGACCGACGGCCCCGCCAGGTAGAACTGTCGACCCAGGTTCGGGAAACGGGGCGCCTCCGCTGCGACGACGCGAAACAGTGATAGTGCGGGGGGGGGGAGAATGATCTTGAGATAGGACGTGCCGATGTCGGTCAGCGTCCGCGCGACATTGCCCGGCGCCGCACGGATAGCCCGGACTGCTCCGGACATCACGGCGCACTCGCGCTCGATCACGGCAGCGAACATGGCCTCCTTGTTGGAGAAGCATGTATACATCGTCGCTTTCGATACACCGGCTTCGCGCTGGATCATGTCCGTCGTGGCTGCGCTGAATCCTTCCGCCAGAAAAACGGTCGTGGCTGCGTTCAGTACTGCAAGCGTCTTGTCATTTCGTTCAACGGGGGAGGGGGCGGGCATTACGAACACTCGGTCAATGGATAGCGCGTTTCAACTATACCGAACAGTTCAATAGGCTGCCAAGAACGGGATGAAGCAGCCCGCCTGAATCGTCGGCCATCTGGACGGAGCGGTTTCGCGATGGCCTTCGGACCTTCATTCCGTCTGGTGTCGGCGGGTCTCTCTCAAGCGACGGCGCCGCTGCATGCTCGTGAATGGAGCCCATTCGGTCCGCATGAACACCAGCGGCAGCAACGCGGTCGAGTCGAATCGCTCGATTCTCCCGATCAGAACGCTATGATCCCCCTCTTCATGGGCAGTATGCCGCCGGCACTCGAAGGTCGACACGCTGGCCTTGAGTCGCGGGCATCCTCCAAGGCCCGTATCGAACATCGACTCGAAGGCGTCGAATTTGTCGCGTGCCGGTCGGGCGAAGTGCGGCGCAAGCGCCTTCTGGTCGATGGACAGAACGTTGACGATGAAGTGAGACGCAGAGAGAAAGCTGACCGCGCTGCGAGCGGCGGTGCACACACTCCAGAGGATCAGCGGTGGGCTCAGGGACAGCGATGCGAACGAGTTGATGGTCATGCCTTCCCGTTTGCCTTGCGGTCCGACGGTCGTGACGAGACAAACGCCGGTGGGAAACGCGCCCAGTGAACGGCGCAGGCCGCCCTCGTCGAGTCCGACGGAGGTTGCCGCCGGTTTTGCTGATGATGTTTGCCTCTCGCGTGCGATTCAGTACTGACCTTTGGGCTCGAGTCCGAGCAGGTATTGGCCGGTCATCGACGAGATGGCGTCCCAGTTCAGACTGAAGTGCTTGACGATCATGTTCGCGTCCCGCCACATTCTTTGTGATGGCGAAAACGCGACCAAAAACTTGGATCATTCGATTAGGCCGGCACCAGCAGCGCTCAGCCTTCACCATACCCCGTGAGCGGGATAGGTCTTGATCTTAGTAAATGCCCAAGAAACATTCAGCGCACCTCGTGATCTAGGCCAAGCCATTGGCGTCCGCTATCGGTGCTCGTCGGTCCGATGCCGAGGGAACAGATGACGCTCGAATGTCCGTAAGCGAATTCCGTTGCGTGACCGCGCTTGGCCGAACCCGGAAATTCGCCGTCCGACGACGGTCGAGCCTCCCAACTCGGCCTCGAATTTCCGTAGTCGACTGCGCATTCCACCGGTCGATGCAACACTCCCGCTGCTCACGCAGCTTCGATTGTGTTGCATCGACCGGTTGAATCCGCACACGAGCACGATCGTGCCGCAACTTACTATGGGGACCGGTCATGAACAGCGTACAACAGACTTTGAATCATCTGCGCGAGCTGAGACTGACAACAATGGCTCACGCTTATCAGATCCAACTTGAGCAATCCGCCATGCAGGAATTGAGTTTCGATGATCGGCTTTCGCTGCTGGTTGAACGCGAGCTAGCCGAGCACGGTTCCCGCAGACTCCACAGATTGATTCGATCCGCCTCGTTTCCCGAAATCGCGGTGACGGAGGATCTCGACTATCGCCCGAGCCGTGGTATGAACAAGGCTCGGCTTGCGCCCTTGATCGCGTGTGAATGGATTCGTCAACGTCTCAATTTGATGGTGCACGGCCCAACCGGTGCTGGGAAAACCTGGCTTGTCTGCGCGCTCGGGACACAAGCCTGCCGGATGGGGTTGTCGGTCGCGTTTCGAAAGGCGGGGGAACTGTACAGCACCGCTGCTACCGCTACGCTCGACGGCTCCCTCCCCAGGTTAAAGACTGAGCTCGCCCGTCCCGATTTGCTGATCCTGGACGATTTTGGGATTGGCGAGATGAATGCGCAGACCGCGCACATCCTGCTGGATGTCGTCGATCGTCGGATGCGGACCGGTTTCTTGTTGATTGCGAGCCAATATCCCATCGAACTATGGCATGCGTGCTTCCCGGATCCAATGGTCGCGGATGCGGTACTCGTCCGCATCGTCCATCAGTCATATCGCATCATTTTGAAGGGGAATCGATGCGGAAACTGCAGGCGCGGAAACGGATGGGGGGCGAATGAGCGTCGTGCCGGAACCCTGAGCACGGTGCCGGAACAGACGCTAACAGTTGAGACGGCGTTCATGATCGCCATCTCAACTGTTCATCACGAACCGAAATGGGTGTTCACGAACTACCGATCGTGGGGTGCACGAGCATCCGAAATACGTAGTCGTTGCAAAATGGCCGGCGCTGCTCCTTCGGTGAATTATCGGATCTCGAGGCAGCCTACTCTGCCTCGTACTCAACCCGATCGGATTATGCTGGACTCGAATTGAAGCAGCCGTTCACCACGCACGCTCAGTTGACTCCGATCTCGCAGAAGTGGCGGCATGGGAGCGGCGAGTCGTGACCTACTTCGGCCCTCACTGCCGACAAGATGGGGATGTCGTCCCAAAAGAAATCTGTACTGCTACCTACGCGACCCATCGGCTTCGATGGTCGGTATTGCCTCCCGAAAGGGAAGCCAGAATGGGTTGATTGGTGATGCCTTCTTTCTTTGATAGAACGATCAAACGTCAATTTTTTCGTGGCAATTCGGGCATCTTTGTACGCTTGTTTGGCAAGATCATCTATGCTGTGTATATTCTTCGCCTTGGCGCGTGCATCAGTAAGATTGCCGACGGCGGACGATCCACGTAAACAGAGTGATTTCTATAGGGAGGTGTCAATGGCAACATTGGAAGCCATTCAGTCGAAGATCGCGAAGCTGCAAAAGCAAGCCGAGCTCATGGCCGCGAAGCAGGCATCGGTCGGCCTCGAAAAGATCCGCGACTTAATGGAAAAACATGGCGTGACGGTCGCCGACATTGAAAGTTTCGTCAGTCGAAAGCGTGGTCGGAAGCCGGGCACTGCGGCGGCTAAAAGTACGAAGGCCACTACCCAGGTAAAGCGCGTTGTAGCCGCCAAATATCGCAATCCGGAGACCGGAGAAACGTGGAGTGGCCGGGGCCGCGCGCCAGCGTGGATCAAGGACGTCAAGGATCGGTCCAGCTTTCTCGTTGGCGCCCCGGCTGAGAAAAAAGACACCGCTCGGAACGCTTCAAAGGGGACCGCAGCCAAAAAAATAGTGGCCAAGAAAGCGGCTGCAAAATCCTCAAAGGCGGATTCGAAGCCCCCGAAATCGGCGAGCGCGACAGCTACTCGTAAGAAGGGACGTCCTTCAAGCAGTGTTGTCTCAAAAAAGACGCGTAGCCGGCGGCCAGTCGTCGCAAAAAGAGCAGCCGAAAAGGCCGGTGCGACCGCAAAGTCTGAAGTCACCGCGGAAGCCGCGAGCGCGTGACGGTGCGGCCGAGCAGGTGTGCGGCCGGGAGACGTCAGTCCCTGCCGCACACCCTTACATTTCCCTCGCCTTTGCGTTCGCTTTAAACTCGCCGCGCATCATCTTGGCAGGCACCAAGTTGCCGTCGTCAATACGTAGCGTGTTTGGAATTCCCCCATTCGTATGGAGGAATGCGGTCTGCCGTGTAAAGCTCTCTGGGCGGCACTTTACCGCACTCGACATGCGTTCGAGCGGAATTCGCTTCATGCGAGAACGATGCGTTACACAATTCCGCGCGCGGCCCGTATCGTGACGCGACGATCTCCCATTCATAAACCGGACGTATTCGCACATCGCAAGCGATACCCCGGTGAAATGCGCCTCGCAGGTCATCGCGCTGGCAACATCAACTCGGCGTTTCGACTGATAGGCGCTACACGGGCGGGCTCAATCTCCGGAATGGGAGACGAGGCCGTTCCGGCAAGAAAGCGTTTGAGTCGGTGCTCAGCCTCAATCACCTTGCGGAGCGGTGCGACATCCAACTGCCGATCATGCAGAAGCAGCAGCCTTTCGAAGGCTGCCGCACCGTCCTCTGCGAGAGTCCATTCATTTGACTTGTCGGCGCGCGCGTATGCGGCCTCGACCGCGTACTCGGCCGCCTTGTAACGCTCAACGGACTCGTTTCCGAAGCCAGTTTGTTGAAGACACCACGTCATGTAGGCGGCGCGGATCAGCTCGTTGAACAGATACGAGCTACCGTGGCTGCCCTGCATGCGGCCAGTGCAAGATGAAGTGACAAAGACTGTTCCCGCACGGACGCTTTGTCCATCGGCAGTAACATGGTCTTGGTGAGAGTACGGCGGGGCTGGGAAGACCGTCCGCGATTGTTCTTCGAACTCATATAGTTTGTTGTCACACGACCGGGAGCGCCGTCTTGCCTGATTTGTCTCTTGAGCCTGTTCGCATCAGGTATTCAGTGCGTCCTTGAACGCCTTGCCGGCGGTAAACTTGATCCTTTTTGCGGACGGAATCGTAATGGTTTCGCCAGTGGCCGGATTGCGGCCATTTCGCTCTGCGCGCGCACCAGTCGAAAAAGAACCGAAACCGATCAGCTGGACCGTATCACCGCGCGTGACTGCCTGCGTCACGACCTCGAGAATGGCATCAATGGCGGCCCCGGTGCTGGCTTTTCTGTCGCCGGTGGTGGCGGAAACGGCGTCAATCAATTCGTGCTTGTTCATTCTTGAAGTCCTCGATCACGTCCGCAAGTCGCGGACTTGGCCACTACCCTATAACATTCACCTCCAGCGACGCAACCTCTGCACCCGCGTCCATGGTTGGTTTTACCCCCGACCGGAACCACGTTGGCAATGTCAACGCGGTGCAAGCTGCAGGCGGGGTGACCCATTGCCATCGACCGACTAGCGTGTAACTGATCCGAGAGTCGGTTGGTGAGCCATTAACCTGATAATACCGCCCTGCGTGGCCGCCCATTGATCGCGAGTGTCACGCGAAGGGGGCTACCTTTGCTCGGTATTGCTACCGAGCGATCTCGGCGTTTCTCGCGATCGTTGCAATGGGAGAGCCTGACAATCTCGGGCACTTTGTACGGGATGATTACCACGTCTGATTTGAGCGTCCGAGAAAGCCGGTTGATGCAATGTTCTGCCGTTGGAGATAAACCGCCTGATTGGTGACCCTCGTGATGGAGTTGCATCGCTTCTGTACGCAACTATCCCGGGACCGGGGGAGAATTATTCAGCGTCGGTGGCGAATCTCGCCTGATCGACGAACCGTTGATACAGCGATCGCGATCGGCGATTTCGACGCGGCCATTTGGTCGTGTCGAATATCCTGGCGCTGAACGACACATGTGCTTCATGTGTCACGTCGACTTCACTAAAGCCATTCGTAGAAGACCTGACCGATTGCGTAAGACAACCCGGGGCGGGTGACTGCTACAATTGCCGCTTAGTGTCCAACCGGCTCTGAACCACTTGAGACCTTGCTCGATCAACTTGCGAGTGAGGCTGAGCGGAAGAGGGAGCGGTCACGCGACGAAAGCGGGTTGCGTCAACACCGACGTTGTCGAACCCGACGCATCCGGTGATTCGGACAAGCGCTGCACTCCAAAAACTTTAAACAGACCTTCCCGAGAAGCTCGGCGCCCAAGGTTGCTCCTCAAACGCGGCATGTTCAACGATTTGATCGAGCGTGTGCTTGAGTGCGATTCAAGTGAAGCCGAGCTGCGGAACACCTTAATGCCCCGATGTCGAGGCGGCCGTTACTGGAACTGCCTTGCCGACGGCGGTAGCGCTGATCGGTCTGACGGGTAGCGAAGCGACATGCGCATCGTCGACACATGGCGCGCGCCAGGATGCCAAAGACAAGGCGACCTGCAAAGGCGCCGTCACAATCGGTAACGGACGCGCAGACCGTGATGTAGCGTGACGAGCCTGCAAGGTAGCAGGGCGCCGAAAGTATCAATGAACACCACTTCCCATGACGACCAGCAAAATTCAGTCACTGCAGCAACAACTTGGCCACGTCAACTTACTGCTTGAAGAGGCTCAAAAGAAAGAAAAGGCGGCCGTACTGGCCGCGATTCGGGAGCAGGTCAAGCAATATGGCATCACGGAGCTTGAACTGCTACGAGCGGCCGGCTTTGTGAAAGACAAGCCGAAGAAGCTGCCTGCCAAATACTACGATCCATCATCGGGCAAATCGTGGTCGGGGCAAGGCGCCCGCCCGAAATGGCTGGTCGGCAAAAACCTGGATGATTACCTGATCCTGCCACCTGCGAAGCCTTGGTGGCCAGGAGAGAGCTGATCGAGCGCGGCCAATCATTCACGTCCGCCGTGCTTGATCGAAAACACTGGGCGGGACAATAGCCGCCACTTTCGGTCACGGCACCCCTGACGCGAACCAACGCAAACCAGCATCTTGTTGGCGCCCTGAATTGTGCGAGAATGCGTGCCACCGCGGGTGTAGCTGAATGGTAGAGCAGAAGCCTTCCAAGCTTGCGACGAGGGTTCGATGCCCTTCACTCGCTCCATCGTGGGCCCGTAGCTCAGCT
>NZ_JBSAXD010000065.1:0-10088 GCF_053427715.1 Burkholderia sp. MR1-5-21 | reverse complement strand
ATGCGAGAAGGACGCGGAACCACTTGGACGTAACATCATTCATTCAGTGACTAACCCTATATCTCGTTTGACGGGCGCGATCCACGTTTACGGTGGTGACTTTTTCGGTGTTGTACGCAGTGAGTGGGACCCAGAGACCCTCCTTGAGCAACGCTACGATCTAGAGAAGAACATGCAGCTGTTCGAAGAAGCCAATTCCGTCTTTGCCGGCAGCAAAGGCGTGTGATGACCGGACACAGCTCAGACGCAGCGCTTGGATGAGCTAACTGTCAAGGCCAATCGCGAACGCGTAACGCTGTCAAGTCACATGTGTGCAGCTTACTGTCGATCGCCACGTTCAGCCGCGCGCCAGAACGACGGGGACAGCGGGCCGCATTGCCGAAAACTTTCTTTACGGCGTATCGCGTGCGCCCGACTCGCCAACCCTTTCATACATCCGCTCGAACACCTCGGCATCAACAACCCCGTACTCGCCGTCGCCATACTGCAGCAGCCAGTCGCCCGGCCGACCTTCGAGCACGTCGCCTTCGCCGCCGACCGGCACGCGCATCGCCGACTGCAAACGCAGTGCATGGACCACGACAGGGCGCTTCCTGTATATCCCGTCGCTCACACGTTCATAGGTCTGATCGAAGCGGTCCCTGCTGATCGGCCACTGTTCGCCCACGATCCCGGTGGCCAGGGCGTCACCCGCTCGATAGCGCACCGGCCCTTCCAGCGTCGCGCAGGTTCCGTCCTCGTCGGCAAAGCGCACCGTAACAGGTGCAGGCCGCTTTATCACGCGCCATGCTTCGGGGTTGCTTGTCAGGTCCGGCATCGATGGCGTATCAATCATGCGGGGATATCTGTTTCCTGGTAACGAATCAGGTTCCGCCACTGTTCGTTTTCGCGCGACAGCAACGATGCCACCTCGATAGCGTCCGCGCGCAAGCCCGACATTGCGGCCCAATCGGGCGGATTCGGGCTTTCCATGCCGCTCGTCACCACCGACTCCAGCACGACGAGGCGCGAGCGCACCTTGTGCGATTGCGCCGCGACACGCCCGATTTCCAGCTTCGTCGTCACGCCGTGCAGGGCGGCTGCCAGTGCCGGAGATGACGCGCTGATCAGTTGGAGCAAGGCCATGCCTGGCGAATGATTCTGCGGGTACATGATCTCCAGAGCGAGGTGACCTATCGTGCATCCTAGCGCCAAAAAAAATAGACAATTAGGAATCCGATCCTCCGCCACTTCGCGCAATCGATGTGCATGCCTATGCGTGCGTTTGTGAAACGCAGATTGGCAACCGATCTCCTGGCGCAATTCGGAGGCCAGATCGGCGCGGTTCGCCAATGCGAATTCGTAACCCTCATAATACGATGGCAGTCCATCGGCGCTTAGCGAGCGCTGCAAGATCCATAGCTCCGCACTGCGCAATCGGTGCCCCGTGCGTCGCACATCCGTGTGCACGAATAGCGGTTCCTGAAACGGAGCGGGCATCGCGAGGAACGGCCGCAAGATCCGTAGATAGCGAATTTGCTCCGCGACGAAACGATGACCGAGCCAGATGCGGTGCCAATGCTTGAAGCGGGCATGAAAAACCGTCGCGACAATAAGAAGAAGCAACACAATTTCGACGCCGTTCCAGAACGACGCACAAAAGCAGACGCAACCGATGCTCGAGCAAACGCAAAAGCCGAGCTTCAATATTCCCATCACCGATGCAAATACCGCGGCCGATGCGAGCAGATACAACACCCATATGCTGCTACGATGCTTGCCGCCCGAGATGTTGGCCCGGCTATCGCACCATTCGAAACGCGATTGGAGGCCGTCAGGCGTTGCCAAGCGACGCTTTGCGGCCATGTCCGGTGCCGGGCTGTCACCCGGTTCCGTCGGCCTTTCCCCCAGAGCCAATTTGCGCACGCTGCGCAGGAATTCGTGGCCATCCAGGCGAAGGAGGGCCGTCATCGTTTCATGGAAGCAGCCGGCGCGTCGTTCGAGGAAACTGCAGCCGCAATGCTCGGCGGCATAGCGAGCCAGCATCTCCGTTTCCCGGTCTGGCACGACCAGTTTGTCGTCGAGCGGATTGAGCCGGCGTCGCAGAGCGTCGATCAGCACGCCTGTTTCCGGATCGCAAACGGTAAACAGGGTTCGCAGCAGCCCGTCCTCCAGGTCGCGCCGATCCAACCGGTACAGACATTCCTCGGTGATGCGATCCGCCGCGATGGTCCGAAGCGATCCCTCCAGGTCGATCCACAGTACCGGGAGCCCCGCCTGCACCGCCCGTCGAATCAGGCGCACGACCCCCCCCGCGGTGCCGTGAGCCGGGCCACCGTCCCATACCGCCACCAGCATGTCCGCATAGCTGAACGCCAGTTCGTCGCGCATCGCAAACGGCGCATCATCCGTGTGCAGCCGATGCGGTGGACAGCCGAAGCCGACCGAGCGCGCCGCGATCGCCTTGTAATCCGCGCACAGCGTGTCGGGCGTCACCAGATCGACGGGCACGCCGAGCCACTCAGCCGCTTTCATTGCGAATCTGTCGACGCCGTCCGCTTGACCCGTCACGATGCGTATCACCGGTCGTCTGTGAATGTACAGCGTGCTCGGAAAAAGCACGTGAACATCCTCGGCAGAGGTGTGGATGCCCGCAAACCGATCAAGCACGGCGTACAACGTCCGGAACGCGGGACCGTCGCCGTTCTCGTAACCGGCGTGCTGCATCAACCGTTCTTCGCGATGTCCGGCTACAAGCAGCGCAATCGAGGGCGGCAGCCGGGGGAAACTTTGCGTGTCGGTATCCATGGGCGGGCAGTCGAACAAATGGACATCGGTCAGGGGTCGTGATTCGAAACGCGTCCCAAAGCAATCTCAACTGCGCATCGAAAATTTCGCAACAGCAGCATCGACGCATTGAACCAGCACGGAAATCTCGCGCAGATGTTTCTCCGCATCTCCTTGAGCAGAATGACCCGTTGAATTGCGCGAGATGCTGCGCGTCGCGCCGATAAATCGCGCAAGCTCGCCGGCACGAACGACTACGCCCAGGTCGGGCCTGTCCACGTAGCGTCCGACGACCATGCCGACCAGACGTCCGCGTTCATCGATGACCGGCCCGCCGCTGTTGCCTTGATGCAGCATCGCCTGCACGACCAGAAAGCGACGTCGGTTTGCGCGTGCCGTGCTGTCCACACGTCCGCGCGTGATGACCGGCACAAGCGGCGACGACGGCGTGAGACCGAATCCGATCGTGAACACGGAACTGTCGTTGCGAACAGGTTCCGCACCGAAAACGGCGACTCGGGTCACGTGATGATGCGTTGCCAGCAGCGCCACATCCAACTTGTCGTCGATCGACTCAACCGATGCTTGAACGCTCGAAACGTCATCCAGCCAGACTTCAATCCGCTCGCAGCCCCGCACCACGTGACCGCTTGTGAGCATTTCGCCCGCGCGCGTGACAAAAAATGCCGTGCCGCTGCGGAAAAGACCTGCTCGGCTCTCCGTACCGCCTTTGCCGCGTATCTGGCTTGCGTCTGCACTCAACGCCTCTGCTTCTTCGCCGGCAAACCGCATTCGAAAAGCGCCGGCATCGTCGCACGATCCATTCGCGGCCTTCCCTCCCAGCAGGCCGGCAGCAACGATCATGCAGAGCAAGAATGAGCGACTGCGATGTCTGACCTGCCCCGCGGCGGCAATGTCACTTGTCCGCCAGTTTCCACTCGCCATTCGCGTTGCGGCAGGCATGCGCAGTCTGCTCATATGTCTTCCCTTCCTTCACGTACGTTTCGGTGAACTCCCGGCAGGTCTGCGCGCTCGGTGACGCCGTGTAGCCATTCAACAGCTTGATGCTGCCGGAGTTTCCGGTCTTCGCGTTATGCCAGTGCCTGGTCTGGCTGTTCTTCGAGTTCTGCAGCGCTTCCTGAACGGCACGATCCCGCGCCTCGCGATCGCGCACGTCCATTTGATGGCCGATCACGCCGCCAAGGAGACCGCCGATCAGGCCGCCGGCGACGATCGCGCCGGCGCTGCCATGGCTGAAGAGGCCGCCGAGCGCAGCGCCTGTGCCAGCACCGAGCAGCGTGCCAGACGTCGTCTTGTTCATGCTGCTTGATCCGTCTTGCGCGCACCCGGTCGTGATCACACTGGCCACGCTGGCACAGACCAATGCCGACAAACATTTATTCATCGCTTTTCTCCCTCAACAACTGATTTGGGGAACGCACGGCTACTTCGCCCAAATGCCGACCCGTGCGTTCCTCGCTTCCTGTTCGTCCGCCTCGTACTGGGGTGGCCCTCCGTGCCGGGTGCGTGCCCAGCCCGAACGAATTGCGTGCGCAGCGATGTCGTGCCCGTTTGCAAAGCATTGGTACGCGTCATCGCGTGCAAAGCACTGAACCAGGTTTCCCTCGCTCTCGAGGTAGCGTTGCATCGATCGTGCCGGGCGACCGTCCACACCCCGGACTCCATACAGGTTGACGATCTTTCCCGAGACGATGAGTGCTGCGGAATCGAGAATCTGGTCGACACTGCCCTGGAGGTCCGGCACGTGCGGTTGCAATGTCGCGCTGGCCACGCCCGGGGTCGCTGGCAGCGCTGGTGGACTGACCGCCGGCGTGGACGCGGGAATCACAGTCGGCGCGTGTGGGGCTTCGTGGCGCATGAACACCATCGCCAACGCGCCGGCTACGGCAACCAGTCCACCCACCGCGGCGGCTGGCACACCAATCCGCTTCATCCGTGCAGGTCCGACAGCCGTCTGCCCTTCCGAAGCCGGTGCCGCAGCGGTACGCGGTTGCGCGACGGGTGCGTGCATTGCCGTGTACTCAGCGCTGATGTCCGTCGGACGGGGCTGTTGTTCCGCTGCCTTTGCCGCCACTTCATGCCGTCGCGCGGCCTCGTCCGCGTTTGCCGCCACTTCCCGCCGGCGTGCCTCTTCGGCTGCTTTGGCCGCCGCCTCCCGCTGGCGTGCCTCTTCGGCTGCTTTGGCCGCCGCCTCCCGCTGGCGTGCCTCTTCGGCTGCTTTCGCCGCCACATCTCGCTTGCGCGCCTCTTCGGCTACCGCCATCAACTCGCGTCGGCGGCTCTCTTCGGCGACGTGTTCCGCTTTCGACACCGGCACCGCCACTTTCAAGATGTTCTCAGCCAACCCATCGACCCATGTCCAGACCTCATGGGACCGCGGATCGGCGTGGCGTAGCGGCCGAAAATCGATCCACTGATGTCGACGAAGCTCGTCCAGTTCCTGTCCAAATGCCGTTTCGTCGGCGGCCACCTGATCGACGCCGACATAGAGAATCGGGAAGGTGAGATCATCACGGCCCAATGCGATCATGCGGCGGTGAAAGGATTGGAACTCCGCATGACAATGCGGGCTTTTCAGGTAGCGGGGAGTGACGATCGGAATGAAAAAGACGGTCTGGCTAATTGTTCGTTCGATTGAAGCAGCCCAGTCCGCTCCGGGTGGAATAGCCTGAATGTCCTGCCAGATTGTGATATCGGCACCATATTGCAAAGCAATCGCTTTACCCACGATGGTGCGAAGCTGGCTCAAATGCCCATCGCTGTGCGCATCGTCGCTACGAGCGTAGCTCCAGAAACCCACGGGATTGGACATCTGCGAACGCTCCGATGACGAGAGGCAAAATCTTTACTTTTTCTTATTAATAATATGAGCGGATTAATCCAACGACGCCAATCATCATAGGATCTGCCATTGAATTCAGGCAACCCCCAAGGTTGGGCAACTCCATCGACTGTCCGTAATGGGCCGCGGTGTGGCCCCGCGGACCCCGTATCGATCGGCCCGGCATTCAACTGCAGAGTAGCCTGGGGTTTCAACAATAGGCCTTAACAAAACGCAGATTTATCGGGGATATATACCGCCTGAAAGTCGCTCAACCCTTATTAGGAAATTAACGGCATTGGGGCATACGCCCTTTCTCTAGGTGAGTCGAATCATCTATGCAGGCCGCGACAAGCTGCGTTTTCATTCACTTCATAGCCTTCCGCCACCTGGATTCGCCTCGCCATTCGACTTGGCAATATTCGCGAGTGACTGATTGAAAGAATTCTGAATGAAAAATGTCAGAATTCAGCAAATGCTGCGTCGTTTCTCACCACGATTGTTTTGAAGATAGATGATCGGGGTGGTAGGTGCTGTAAGTGTTTTTCCGCATGAGCATCGCTTCCGTACCGTGCAAAAGCACCTATTCAGACGTATCAGAGAATGCTTTCTTCTTCGATCGCAATACTCATTTATTCAGCGGAAAACGATTGAGGCTCTCCGCCGACTCAAAACCGGTTCGACGAACTTTCCACGAAGCGGACGTTGGATTCCTGGCAGGCAGCTTTCAGGCGGCGTGCATACACGTGTGTGACCGGCCGCCAGGAGACATTCTGCTTGCCGCGACCCTGACGTTCAGGCGTCGCTCCGCACAACAACCGGTCATTCGATTCAATCGCTCGAATGCTGCTTCTCGGCCTTTGCGGGCGGGCATTCAGCTATCGACGCTGATGGGTGTCTGCTGTCACTGCCAGTGAATGCGTGCTGTCGACTGCGGGTTCAACCGGTCAACGCAACGAATCGATGAAATCGCTCAGCCGGTGTGTCGAAGTTTGGTGTCTTTCGGGGGCGTTCGTGGAACCGCCTGACGACGGACTTTTATTCGCGGCCCCTGTCCGCGGTCGGTCGCACGCCCCCAATATCTGACGCTACGGGCGGAGACCGACCGGTTGCCTGGGGCCACCGAGATGTCAGAAACGGAAATGAGCCGACTAACAGCAGCGATCCCTGCCGAGATACGCAGCGACCGCCCCTGTCAGTGCGAGGCCGCCCAATTCCTCCGGCGATGCCAGATGCGCGGCGATAATCTCGCGATTATCAAGCCGCAGTTCGGGTAAGCAATCGAGGTGCAGTTCAAAGAAATGCACCCGGTCTCGTCGCCCGTCCCAGATGCCGCAGGCGCTGCCCGCGGGGGATAACGGGTACGACGAGAGACCGATTTCCTCCTCCATTTCGCGCTGCGCCGCTGCGTCAGGCGTCTCACCGGGCCGGAGACTGCCGCCAGGAAAATTCCATTCGGCCCGGTACGATGACTTGACCATCAACAGCGCCCGCCCGACGTAGATTGCGACCAGCGCACCCTCATGGCGAGGCCGTCGAAGGTGCCACCAGACGCGCGCGAGCCGGAATCCGATGCGAAGCACCGTGCGCCAGACAGCGTCGACAAGCATAGCCGGTCGTGCTCGCTCAAGGCTCGGCATGGGGTCTCTCCTTTCCTTTCATGATCAACGGATCTTCCGGGTCGTACACGTTCGTGTGGCTTGGGTAATTTGGCGTGAGTCGCACCACTGCTTTGGAAACCGCAGTCTAGCCAGTGCCTGTTCCCGTTCGGGATAGCGATTGTCAGCAATTCAAGGGCACATGTCGACTGACCGTTCATGGCCGAACCCGAAAGTTCGTCGTCGGCCTGCGCTCGATCGCGCTGATTCCGGCTCGAACTTCCGTCGTCGACCCGACGCAGTCACGACTCTCACGGTCACAATGGGATTACACTGAAAAAGTAGTATCAGGAGGAGGCAGTGATGACAAACTCCGACCCCCAAAGCACCTTCCGGGGGCTGCCGCTTACAGCGGAGCAGGACGCGGAAGTCAGACACTACATAAAGGTCCGAACCAGGCATGGCCTGCCGTGGGACACGCCGGAGCTGAGCGCGATGCTCAAGGACATGCTGCTACCCCCGGCTGACGACGACAGCGAACCCGACGACGATGCCGACTCCCTGGAAGACGAAACCAAAGCGGCCGCCGAGCGCGCAACGGCGTCGGTTGACGAAGCGATGGATCCCATCGAGGCGAGTGAGGAGCGAAATGCGGCCATGGAGTCGGAAAGCATGAAAGGCCCCAGACGGTAAAACCGCGGCCAATGATGCTTGCCGCCAGGCAGCTCCGTATGCGTGGAATTACGAGGCATGCCTCACGAGTTCGCTGCGCATGATTTCAACGCTTGAACGGGTAGCGTCGCCCCCGAGGCACCGGGCCCCGCGACATCTCCGCTGAACACGAGGTGGCTGAACATGCGGCTGATCGAACCGGATGAACACAGAGACTTTCTGGCGACCCTGGAGCGCCGTGGTTTGGCAGAAGGCGATTTCGATCTTCAGGAAACGGATACGACGGACCCGAAGGGTGACGAGAACCTCGGGCTACAGGGCTATGTCACCATAACCCGGTTCTCGACGCAGATTACGAAGGAATACGTGATCGGCGACGAAAGCGACTGGCTACAGCATTTCAGGAAAGATCTCGAAGCAGGTGCCTTCGACAGACCGGAATGAGATCCCGAATTCCGTCGATGCGTGCAAGCGCCCTCTGCACGAAATCTACGCAACCCTCCCGCCCGCGGCCGCGGGTTCCGCCCCCCGATAATCTTCGACAAGCCGGTGTTCTCGCCACCTGTGCGGAGATGTCAATGTTTGCGATGCATCCAGCCCATGTGGTGGGAATCCAGCCACAAAGCCATGTTCTGGCCAGGATGCTCACTCCAGTAACGGCGAACCACCGCGACTGCGACAACCGCGACCACCGCACAACCAACCACCACACCAATCATTGACTGAGTCATGGTAGCCTCCACGCCGAACGCGACCATGACTGAATTTTAGGCGTCTTGGGACACTATTTCCCGATACCTGCGTCATGCGCAAAACCCCTCATATGATTGGGGTCACCGACATGCCGGCGCTCGCCGAGGATCGAACTAACATTGGAATCTGCTTGCGTGCGCAATGTTCGTTCCAAATCGGACGCACAGTGCGCGCTGCGCGACCCATCCCGACAGCGCAATCCCCGCCCCCACCTTTCACCGCGCCGCGAACGTATCGCACGCGCTCAACTGCCCCGATTCGAGCCCGCGCCGCAGCCAGTACACACGCTGTTGGCTGGTGCCGTGCGTAAAGGTCTCCGGCACCACATAACCCTGCCCTTGCTGCTGCAAGCGATCGTCTCCGATCGCCGCAGCCGCCTTCAATCCCTGCTCGAAATCGCCCGGCTCGATCAGCCGCTGGTTCGCGCGCTGCGCGTTGTTCGCCCACACTCCGGCAAAACAGTCGGCCTGCAGCTCCATCCGCACCGACAGCGCGTTCGAATGCGCTTCGCTCGACCGCCGGCGCGCGGCGTCGACCTTCCCGGAAATGCCGAGCAGGTTCTGCACGTGATGACCGACCTCGTGCGCAATCACATACGCCTGCGCAAAATCGCCGCCCCCGCCGAAGCGCCGGCGCAGTTCGTCGTAGAAGCCGAGATCGATATACACCTTGCGATCGGCCGGACAGTAGAACGGCCCCATCGCGGTCTGCCCGGTGCCGCACGCCGTCGGCGTCGCGTTCGTGAACATCACGAGCTTCGGCGGCTGGTACTGCTCGTGCAGTTGCGTCGCGAAGATGGTCGTCCAGGTCCGTTCGATATTGCCGAGCACCTTGCGCGTAAACACCGCGCCGGCGTCGGTCGCAGGCGGCCCCTGGCGCTGCGCCGGCGCAGGCTGAGCATGCTGCTGCGCACCTTGCAGCGCCGACGCGCCTTCGAGAATCACGCGCGGGTCGATCCCGAAGAAATACGATGCGGCGACCGCGACGACGATCGTGCCGATGCCGATCGTCGCGCCTCGCCCTCCGCCAAAACTACCGCCGGCACCGCGGCGATCCTCGACGTTCTGGCTTTCGGTTTCGTCGTCCAGCCTCATGGCCGGCTCCTCCCTTCGTTGTCGTTGCGCCGGCCGGACAGACCCCGGCAGGCGAGAAATTCCCAATGCGACGGACAGCGTCCGGCTCGCCATCGCGCGGTGGCGCCGAAACCGGGCAACCACGCAACCGCGGCACACCCCGGCCAGTCACGCGTTACCGCCTCGCAGACATGTCGATACACGACAATCGGGGCGCCCGAATGACAGACCGGCGCGCGTCCCGCAACGGCGCGCGTGGCCGCCGCCATTTTGCCGCCCTTGGCGGCTTATCGCAAAAATACGGAGCATAGAGCGATCGAGCCTGCGATATCGTCATTCTTTGCAAAATGACGACACGCGGCCTGAGAGGACGAGAAGACGAGA
>NZ_JBSAXD010000064.1:0-10233 GCF_053427715.1 Burkholderia sp. MR1-5-21 | reverse complement strand
GCGCTTGAGCTTGTTGTTCTCCTGTTCCAGCTCCTATAGGCGCTGCGCTTCGGAGACCGTCACCCCGCCGAACTTCGCTTTCCAGTTGCGATAGGTCGCTTCCGACACGCCGTATTTCCGGCACCGCTCAGCCGGCTTCAGACCAACCTCGGCCTCCTTCAAGATGCCGATGATTTGTCCTTCGTTGAATCGCATTTTCATTGCCGTTCTTCTTGAGGCTAGCCCTTGCCGATGCAGTTCCAGAATCGTCATCACTTCCTCCAGCTCGACAACCGACACCCCCACGACGGATCTCAAGGGCAATTTGGTCGGCGATCGACAGGACGGCGCCGCTACGCGGCGCTGTCAGACAAAAGAACTGGGGAAGATTACTTCGACGAAAATGGGGAGTATCTACCGTTGCGTCGACTCTGGAATTCGATGCCGCTTGATCACCAGTTGTATTTCACGCTAGCCAGCACGGTCCGCTCGTTACCGAACACGCAAACCGAATATGATTGGCAACCGCTGATGTAGCGACGGTCGAACAGGTTCGCAACGTTCAGCGCGAACCGCCAGTCGCGCGTGCCATAGTGCAGCGCCGCGTCATACAGCGTATAGCTCGCGACCGTCAGCGAGTTGTCCGGCGCGCCGGCCGACGCGCTCTGGTAGCGGATTCCGCCACCGATCCCGAAGCCCGCGAGTGCTCCCGTTTGCCAGGTCCAGTCGGTCCACAGCGACGCCATCTGGCGCGGACGCGGGATGTCAACCGGCCAGTGGTTCAGCGACGCATCGTTCGCCCTCACGTTCTTCACGTCCTGATACACGTACGACGCGACGATCGACAGTTCGCGCGTCACCTTACCGACCGCGCTCAGCTCGATGCCGCGTGAACGCACCTCGCCAGTCTGTATCGACGTCGTGCTGGTCGGATCGAGGTTGATCGGCGTCGGTGTTACGACGTTGGTCTGTTCGATCTGGTAGACGGCCGCGCTCAGCATCAGGTTCTTGCCGGGCGGCTGCCAGCGCAGTCCCGCCTCGATCTGCTTGCCGCGCGTCGGCTGCGGCTGCCCGCCGCCATACATCCTGACGCCGATGACCGGATTGAACGATGTCGAATAGTCGACGTAAGGTGAGAGCCCGTAGTCGCCCTGGTACGTGAGGCCGACGCGGCCCGAGAAGGCGCTGACATCCTGTTTCGTCTGCGTGCCGGCCTCGCGGTCGTCCTCGTGCACGTTCACCCAGTCTTCGCGACCGCCCAGCGTCAGAGCCCAGCGGTTCCATTTGATCTGGTCCTGCGCGTACGTACCGAATGTGTTCATCGCCGTGTACTGATCGATGTGGCCCAATGATGTCGGGCCCGAGAAGATCGCGGTTGTGACCGGTATGTAGACAGGGTTATAAAGATTCAGGCTCGGCGCCAGTGCGAGCCACACGCTTTGGGTCGTCGTCTGCCGGTTGTACTGGAAGCCGAGCAGCAGCGTATGCTCGAGCGGCCCTGTGCCGAAGCGCGCCTCCGCGTTGTTGTCGATGTCGAAGCGACTGTAGTTCAGCTGGAACAGTCCCGCGAAACGTGCGATGTCGGTCGTGCTGCCTGGGGCAAGACCGACGCCGAAAACCGACGCGTCATCGAGCGACAGGTGCATCCAGCGCACGTTCTGGCGCAGCGTCCAGATCGAGTTTAGGTGATGCTCGAACCGATAGCCGAGCGACCACTGCTTCTTGCGGTAGTGGTTGAAGCTCGGTTCGCCCATGTAGAGATCCGGCGACAACGGCCCGTTCGGATTCGGCAGCACCGTGCCCTGCGCGGGCAGGAAGTTGTATGAAATGTCGCTCCAGTCTTGCAGGTAGGTTGCCGAGAGCGTCAGTGCCGTGTCGGCGTCGGGCCGCCAGCGGAACGACGGTGCGAGCGCCACGCGCCGGTCCGCGTTTGGACCGGTCAGCGCATTGCCGTCGCGCGCAACGCTGACAAAGCGGTACGCGTACTTGCCGTCAGCGTCGAGTGAATCGCCGATGTCGAACATCGTCTGCTTGCGCGCGTAGTTGCCAAGCTGCACGCCCGCCTCACGGATGCGCTCGCCGTCGGCCTGCTTCGTCTCCACGTCGACGATCGCGCCCGGATCGCCCGCGCCGTACAGCACCGACGCCGGTCCACGCAGCACGGCAACGCTGTCGATCATGTAAGGATCGACGCGCCAATTCGCGAGAGTCGTCGTATTCGGCGCCTGCAAACCGTCGACGAACAAAGTCGGGGTAAAGCCGCGCAGCGCAGCGTACCAATCGGTACGGCTGTCGGATCCGAACGTCGAGAAGCCGGGTACGTAGCGCAGCGCCTGGTTGAGGTCGGTCGCGCCGGTCATCTCGATCTGTTGCGCAGTGACGACGTTGACAGTCTGAGGAACCTCGGTGATCGGCGTGTCGGTCTTCATGCCGGTCATGGTGCGTTGACCAACAAGTCCGGCTGATTCCCCGTTCCCCCGCCCTTGCACCGCGATCGCCGGCAGCGTGATGCCAGGCACGCTATCGGCCTGTTCCGCGGCGCCATTTGCTTGTGCATCACTCGCCGGTGGCGTCGCTTGCGCGTACGCATGGCCGGCTGCGGCCTCGCAAAACATCACCATCGCAGCGACCACGATCGCACGCAGTCCCGTAGCCGGTTCCCAACCCATCTTCTGTTGCTCCGTCATCATGGCAGCCCGATCGGACGACCCGTTAATCAAGGAGCGACTGCCATCCGACCGCCACCCTCCCTCGTTTCCCGTGGGCTTCGCACGTTCTCGCGATGGGTCCCGCACCACCGCGTTGTCCGTGAGCCAATCGATGTTATCGGCCGAACGTTGCGCATTCTTGAGAAAATGACGTAGCTGTTGCGGAGCGTTCAACCTCAGCACCTGATCGGAGCGCCGGGGGCTCAGATCTGAATCCTGTCGGCGATCTCGCGGCTGGCATGCTCGACGCCATACCGGCGTTGCCGCTGCATGTCGGATGCCAGCGCGGCAGATCGCGCGTTCGGCATGATGTCGACCGACGACCTGGCTGGTATGCGAAACCGGAAGCCAGCGGTCGCATGCGAACCCACCAGTCCACTAGATGGCGGAGCCACCGCACCGGGCTCCTGTCAAATCCCGGCAAATGCGCCACCACCGCGCGCGGTGCGGGCGGTACCTCGAACAAGCGAACACTTCGTCACGAGTCGCGCGCTTTTTCCACCGATGTCGATTTACCTGCACGCTCGCCGGACGACGGGATCTTGAACTCTTCCGGGTTGCGTCCCTGCATCCAGCGGGGTCGCTTGCCTCGGCCAGCCCATGTCGCGCCGCTGACCGGATCCAAGTAGCGCGGCTCCACGCGCTTACGACGGGACATACCGGCGGATTCGATATTCGACAACCTCGTTTCCACAACCCGCAAATCGATCTCGTACTCGCGCATCAACTTCACGATTTGTTCCAAAATGTCCTCGCGGCGGGCTGCGCGTTGCGCCGCAATCTGGGCATCCAACTCAGCCCGCTGGGCCAGCAGTTCCGGCAACGGATCGCGTGACATCTGTTCTCCTTTCCATCCACGCCCCAAAAACCCGCATCGACATCGCGATCGACTTCCGAACGAGCATTGCGCTCGCCGCGCTCCAGTGACGGATGACAAACCAGGTGGCGTAATTCATACGGCGTCTTCCACAGAAATCGGTGAGCTGACCGTACCTGTGACGAAACGGTGCAAGCGCTCCCATGCCTCCAGGTAACGACGCCGCGGCACCGTGGCCAATTGCTCGTCATGCAAGAGCAGAACATGCGCGATCGCGGACACCTCCTCAACGAGCAGCGTCCATTCTTCACCTTGTTCGGCACGCGCGACGCACGCATCGAGCGCAATCTCGGCTTGCCGGTACAGGTCAAGCTCCGCCTTCGATGCAGTCTCATCCCGGAGATAGAACGCCAAATAGACAGTTCGAAGGAGGCAACCAATCTGGTCGAAAGCACCGTGTCCCGATCGAACCACGGCCAGCGCCATATGGTTTTCCAGCGACAGCGTCCGCGCCTTTTCGCTCGATAGCGGCAGCAGCATTTCTTTTCTCGGCATCCCGCGTTTGTGTTGACTCGCCATCGTTATCCAACGTCTTCTCCGGTGCCCGTCCCCACGGGCCATTCCCGGTCTGCAAGCGTCACGCCAAGTCAAACGTCGAACAGAACAAGGCCGCGCAGGAACACACCCCCGCGTTCCCGCACTCGACACCGCCAAGACGGACGATGGTCTCAAACGTCATCGAGTCGGTTTCGATGACGGAAACCGACGGATTCATCAATCGGACCAACCGGCAAGGGTGGCACTCCCTGGCCAGCATTCATACGACATTCTTTACCACTGGTATCCGCCGCTGATCACCGCGCCGTACGTTCCTCGCGTGTTTGACGATACGGCAGCCTTGTAGACCCAGCGGTTGCTTCCGGTGACATGCGACACGCCGATCGCCTGTCCGGATTGCCCGCGATAGACACTGCCCGCCACCGCCACCATGCTCATCCCGGGCTGGGTCGGCTGCGGCAAGCCCGCGACCGCCATCGCAGCAGCCACCCCGCCGTCCGAATCCCGGCGAATCGAATCGATCCGGTTGTTGACGCTCTGGATCTGCCGATCGGTGTAGCCATTCGCCTGACTGACGCTCTGCGTGACCGCCTCGTTCAACTGCTGGACGTTGACGCCATCGGTCGGCGCGGTGCCGGCCGCCATGTTCGTGATCTGTCGAGTCTGAGTCGGGCTGCCGATCGATACGACATTGCTGCGCCCCTCGTCCGTCGAATTCGCCCCGAGCGCCACCGAGTTCGTTCCGCTCGACGTCGAATTCGTGCCGAGGGCCGTGCTGTTGGTGCCCGACGCGGTCGATCGACCGCCAACCGCCACGCCATTGCCGCCCGACGCGGTCGCGCCGGCGCCCATTGCCGTACTGCCTGTACCGGTGGCCCCTGCGGTCATGGTCGCCACTGATGTCGACAGCGAATTCAGCTTGCTGTTGGTCGTATTCAAGCTCGTCGACAGCGAACCGACATTGTTGTTGGTCGTGCTCAGGCCGGTCGACAGCGAACCGATACCGGTCGACGTCGACGTGGAGAGTGACGCAATCGCGCTGTTCGCCGACGAGAGGCCTGTCGAAGTCGACGTCGACAGCGACGCGACCGTGCTGTTGGTCGTGCTCAGGCCAGTCGACAAGGAGCCGATACTCGCGGACGTCGATGTGGAAAGCGACGCGACGTTGCTGTTGCTCGAGCTCAGGCCAGTCGACAAGGAGCCGATACTCGCGGACGTCGATGTGGAAAGCGACGCGACCGCGCTGTTGGTCGAGCTCAGGCCGGTCGACAACGAGCCGATACTCGCGGACGTCGATGTGGAAAGCGACGCGACCGCGCTGTTGGTCGAGCTCAGGCCGGTCGACAACGAGCCGATACTCGTGGAAGTCGATGTAGAAAGCGACGCGATCGCGCTGTTCGCCGTCGAAAGGCCTGTCGCAGTCGACGTCGACAACGCGTTGACCGCCAGGTTCGTCGCGTTCAGCTGCGAACCGTTCACTGCGTCCGTGCTCGTCGCCGTGATCTGACCTGCCGCCACATTCGTGATTTGCCGTTCCGCGCCCACGGATCCGACACTCACGACCCCGGCCGGAGCCGTGCCGGCAACGCCGAACGTCGATCCGCCGACGGTCACGCTCGACACGGTATTTGCCGCCGAGGTGACCGAACCCGCGCCGAGCGCCACGGAATTGGCGTTTGCCGCCGTCGAGCCGGTACCAATGGCAATTGCATTTTGTGCCGTCGCACCCGAGTGCCCCCCCAGCGCGACTGAACCCGCACCCGATGCGGTGGCGTTTTGCCCGTATGCAGCCGATCCGTCGCCTTGTGCAAAGGCGCTATTGCCCATCGCGGTCGCTTCGCCGTTGATTGCACGGGAACTCACACCGATTGCAATCGGCGACGCGTTCGATGCCGTTGCGGTTGCCCCTTTGCCGATTGCAATCGCCACCGAACCGCTCGTCCCGCCGTTGGCAACCGCATTGGCGCCCGCAGCAAGTGCGCCGCTACCGGTTGCGGAACTCCCGTTGCCGATTGCGATGGTGCTCGTTCCGCTGGCCGTCGCTTGAGCGCCCACTGCCGTCGCGCCTGCGCCATTCGCGCTCGACGCACCGCCGTATGCCACGGCGTTCGCGCCTGTTGCATTCGAACTGCCGCCGATCGATGTCGCATTCGCGCCATTTGCAGTCGCCCCGTCTCCAATCGAAACGGCTGCCCCCCCGTTGGCGGTCGAGGCCATGCCGAATGCCTCGTTGTTCACGGTTCCATCCGAACCGGCGGTGGCAGGAAACGCCCCGCCTGACGAAGCGGTTCCGCCAATATTCGTAACCGTCGTCCCGCTACTGCCCCCCGACGCATAGTTGTATGCATACGCCTGCCCCGCCGGCAACAACATCGCCATCGCCAGCCATGCAACCGATGCCTTGAGCTTGGGCATGCCTTGCTTCTGATTGTCATTCCGTTGCAGGCTGCCCTGCTCCGCCGATCGAACGCCCACTGGCGACGCGAGCAAACCGAACCGACGATTCGACGAAACCGCTCTCAGATCGTTTTTCACAAAACCACCCATTCAATTATCAAATATCCATCAATAAACCTGACAAGCGAATCAAGGCGTGCAAAAACACGACACATTGCCGCTCTCAGGTGTCGCATTGGATCATCCGATAATCCACACATTGATTCGCCACCCGACTTGCCTTCAAATTACAGCATTGAGCTCGCGACACGAAGGTTCGAGTCGCGCAGCAACAGCACGGGATCCGATCGAAGTCGAGCCTCTATTTAAAATTCGTTAATTTAATTGTCTTTAACAAATTCATCGGCGTCCATCGGGTTCACGCGCCGTCATTTTTATTCTCAATGCATCACGCCCGACAGACGTTTTTTCGGGAAGAAAAGAACTTTTCCGCAGCGGACCCATTTGCGTATATTCACGAATTCAGCACCGCTCCGTCATCAACGTTGCAGCGCGATCTCGACACGCCGGTTACTGGCGCGCCCCTCGGCCGTCGAATTGGAAGCGACCGGATCCGCCTTTCCGCGTCCAGTTACAACCAGGGTATCGGACTGAATTCCAAGGTCGTGAAGGTAACCGGCGACGGCGTCCGCGCGTTGCTGCGAAAGCCGGAGATTCGACGTATCCGAACCGATGGCGTCCGTGTAACCGGTGACGGTCACGCGCGAGAAGTGCTTGTCGCCTTGCCGGCTCATCAGCTTGTCGAGCGTTGCACGAGCGGCGGGCGTCAATGTCGCCAATCCCGACGCGAACAACGCGTCACCCGAAAGACTCACGCTTTGAACGGGGGCCGGCGACGCCGAGACGGGTGCGGGCGCCGGCGCTGCCGGCGCACCGCATTGGAAAACGAGGGTTCCGGGGTCTGCGCGATCGCGGAACGGTGTGGTCGAATCGACCGTTCGAACGGGCTGGTCACCGCACATGCGCGTGGCGACCTTCATGCACGTCGCCTGGCTGGAAAAGATGCCGTGACAATCGACCTGATAGGTCCGGATGCCATCCCTCTGCTGCAGTTCGTAGGCGCTGAACGTCGGGCCGGATGCGCTGGTACATGCTGCGAGCGACAGCGCGGACAGAATGGGGACGAGACGGAGATTTTTCACTGTAATGCTCCGGAAAATCCATATGTAAAAGCGAAGCCACGCGGTGACGCGATCGGATTCGCGCGTATTTCTCGAGACCACGAAGGCCCGTCCGATCCGATGCCGGGCGATCGATCGGACGGCCAGGCGAAGCCGGGCATGTACGCGACACGCCCGGCCTCTGCGTTACTTCCACTGATACAACATGCCTGCGCCGACGACGCGCTGGCTTCCGCTGAAACCGCCATTCAGCGTTGCCTTGAGGTTCTCGGAGATACGAGCCTGCATGCCGACTGCCATCGCCTTCTGGCCTGCAAACGTCGCGGTGCCTACGCCCATCGCAAAATTCGAATCACGATCCATGTGCGGAATCGACGCCATCGCGGCGGTCGCGGCAATCCCTTCGCGCGCCATCGAGTCCGTTTGCTGGACCTGCTGCTGCACCTGGTTGACCTGGCTACTCAGGTTGTTCACCGACGTCGACAATGCGCTCGACACGGCATTGAGCTGGTTGACGTTGACCGCGTCGGTACCTTCCGTGCCCGCCGCGACGTTGACGACTTGCCTTGCCGACGTGGCGGAGCCTACCGACAGCACACCCGAGCGCCCACCGTCGTTACTGCCGGTGCCGACCGCCGCCGAATTGCTGCCAGTTGCGGTTGCACCCACGCCGATTGCAGTAGAGCCGTTGCCTGTCGCTTGCGAACTGTTGCCGACCGCCGTACTGCTCGCCCCGGATGCCACCGCCCCCAATCCACCCGCGGAGGCGTTCGAACCGGTCGGCGCCGGTGCGCTGGTCGCGCCGGTCGGGCTGGACGTAAATGATCCGCCAGTCGATCCGCCGGAAATGCTCACCCGCTGATTGATCAGGGTGGTCAACTGATTGGCAACCGCATCCAGCTGCGACACGTTGACCGCGTCGGACCCGATACGGCCCGCAGCCAGCCCGGTGATCTGCCGATTTCCGACATTCACTTCGCCCGCCGACGACTGTGGCGAGCTCAGCCCGTAGGCGATGTAGTTGTTCATCGCACCAACCGTCGTCAGCGAGCCGGCGCCAAGCGCAACGCTGTTCGCGAAGGTCGCGCTCGCACCGGCACCCAGCGCGATCGCATCGGTCGCACTGCTGTGCGCCCCCGAGCCGAAGGCAATGCCGCCCGCGTTGAGCGCCGTCGCATTCGCGCCTTGCGCGATCGACTGCACACCCGCCGCAATCGAACCGCTGCCGAGCGCGATCGCGTCCGCCTGGGCCGAACTCGCGCTCTGGCCAATTGCCACACCACCGGGTGCGGTTGAATCGACGATCGCGCCATTGCCCATGCCGATCCCATTGTCGCCATTGACGACGGTCGTGGGTCCGACCGCGACCGACTCCGCGCCAACCGCGAGCGAGTCGGTTTGTGCCGAATTCGCATGGAAGTACTTCTGACCGGTTACCGCAAAGGACGACAATGCGCCGGCGAGTTGCCGAACGGTGACCGCGTCTTGTGCTTGCGTACCATCGGCGACATTGGTCAGTTGGCGATAGGTGTTGCCGTTCGCATCGCCGAACGAAACCGCACCGAGCAGCGTCCGGTCGGAGGTGTTGAACGGAATCGCATGGCTGCCGGTCGAGATCGAACCGATACCCGACAGAACGACCCGATCCGACACCGATCCCGAGCCGATCGCGACACCGCCTACGACCGACACGCTCGACTGCGCGCCAAGCGCCATCCCGCTCGCAACTTGGGCTTGCGCGCCGTTACCCACGGCGAGGCTGCTCGTCCCGCTTGCGAGCGCGAGCGGACCGATCGCGACACTGTCCGTGCCGATGGCCTGACTGTCGGCCGCCGCGGAGTTCGCGCGGAAGTACTTGATTCCTCCGCCGTTCTCGATGCCGTTGACGGCATTCGTCACATTGGCCATGTTCTGGTTGGTCGCATACAGTTGCGAGCCGTTGACAGCGTCCGTGCTCGTCGGGCTCAACGCGCCGGCCGCAACGTTCGTGATCGCATTCGGACCACTGCCGCCGTGCTTGGCGCTGAACGCGCCTGCACCGCCGTTCGCCGTCGGGTCCCACAACAGCGCATCGTTCTGCACCTGACTGAGCTGCGAACCGACCGCCTGCAGCTGACTGACGTTCACGGCATCGGTCGGCGCGGCACCTGCCGCCACGTTCGTGATGCGTCGCTCAGCCCCCGCAGAACCCACCGACACTTCACCCGCCGGCGTCGCGCCCGCCAACGTCGCGGTACCCGGGTTGTATGCGGCAAGTCCCAGATTGGCGTTCGTCGTCGAATTCGCACCGAGCGAGACCGAATTCGCGGTCGTCGCCTGCGCGTTGCCGCCGATCGCGACGCTGTCTGCGCCTGTCGCCTGACTGTCCGGTGCCGTGGAATTGGCGTGGAAATACTTGACGCCAGCAGTTGTGCTGCCACCGCTGATTGCGTTCAGCGCGTTCTGGACGGAGTTGTACGTATTGCCCGCATAGCTGAGGCTCGTCGTCACGGCGCCGGTCGCACTGTTGTAGGTGCTGCTGCCACCGAGGCCCGATGCGATGCTATTACCGAGCGTATTGACGCCGGAGGCTACCGAGAACAACTGCGATCCG
>NZ_JBSAXD010000063.1:0-10733 GCF_053427715.1 Burkholderia sp. MR1-5-21 | reverse complement strand
CTTCCAAAAAAGGGCGTATTCATGGACCAAAGCAACAATGCTATGGCCGATTTTGCGGATCATCGTGATGTTACGAGGTGCTTGCCTGCCTGAGGCCTGAAATCCACTGACGGGGCGCAAGGAGATTCAGTGGCCCGACTCAGGAATTTTTGTTCCTGATCGACGCAATTGGAAGCAGTCCGACTGTTTCCCGACCGCAGGCCGTGACGGATAGCAGCATTTTGCCATCGCGGACAGTCTGCGCGTTCGTGCGATGGGTGCGCGTGCGAGCAGAAGCAGACATTCTGGATCGACGCCCGAGTGGCCGTTGTTGGCTGACAGTTACCTTTCGGCCTCGGACGGAAACTCGGCCTTTGTGGACATTGGGGCGGGCTGGGTTCTACGTCAGCAATGTGGCGGATTGCTGACAGCGGCGGCATCGAGCAGCCGA
The DNA here is from genome assembly GCF_053427715.1 of Burkholderia sp. MR1-5-21. Classification (NCBI taxonomy): domain Bacteria; kingdom Pseudomonadati; phylum Pseudomonadota; class Betaproteobacteria; order Burkholderiales; family Burkholderiaceae; genus Burkholderia; species Burkholderia sp. MR1-5-21. The sequence continues at coordinate 10,303 of NZ_JBSAXD010000063.1, read as the reverse complement.
ACGTCAGTTTCCTGCATCAGCGAACTCACGCTCCCGACCCGTTGCAGACACTTGCGTGAGCGAGTCGGCATTGACCGTTTCTGGACGTAGATGAGACCCAGCCCCGGCGTTGAGCACTGTTCCAACGACGTGAAGTGTGTGTCGCGAACGTTCGCGAACGCTCGCTAGAATTCCGCTTGCTCGAATGGTGCGCCCGTATCCATCCAGTCAGAAGTGGAGCGAGCCGATCGGCAGATCGCCGATCCTTAGCCCGGTGCGCCATGCCAATTCCAGATGGGTCGCCGCAGCGATCGAGTCGTATGACGTGGGTTTCACTCTAAACGTCCTTTGCACGCAGCTCTGCCGGGAACACCCACACCGCGATTGCGACGCAAAGGAGGCTCAACGCAACGATCGTGTAAAGCGCGGGCGTCGTGCTGCCGGTCAGGTCGCTAATACGCCCAACCATTACCGGACTGACAATGCCACCCAATTGGCCGATCGAGTTGATCAGTGCGATACCCCCCGCAGCGCCAACACCCGTGACCACCTTGGGCGGCAGCGTCCAGAACGCAGGAATGGTGGTCAGCAGGCCAACGCCGAGAACAATCAACGCGATGGTCAGCGCCACGGTGTTGTGATCGAAGATGGCTGCCCCGAGAAAGCCGATCGCCGTCAGCAGCATGCAGCCCGCGAATGTCATGCGTCGGTTGCCGGTACGATCCCCCAGCCTGCCCATCACCAGCATGGCGATCCCGCCAAACAGATACGGAAGTGCGGTCAGCATACCAATCGTCGTCGCGTCGCGTACCCCGGAAGTGCGCAGGAGCTGTGGCATCCAGAAGTTCATTCCGTACGATGCGATCTGCACGAGGAAGTAGGCGAGCGCCAGTATCAGGAAGGCGGGCGACTTCAAGGCTCCGAGAAACGAATGACTCACGACCTTCTTCGCGTCTGCATCGAGCTTCGAGCGCAGAAGAGCTTTCTCTTCAGGAGTCAGCCAGGCCGCATCCTCGACGTGGTCATCGAAGCGAAAAAGCACAATGATGCCAAGCAGAACGCACGGCAATCCGCCAAAGAGGAAGATCCAGTGCCATGCGGGTATCCCGCCAACACCATCAAAATGGCCGAGAATAAAGCCCGACAGGGGGGCGCCGAGAACGCCAGAGGCCGCGAGTGCGAGAAAGAGAAGCCCGGTTACGCGACCGCGGTGTTTCGCGGGAAACCACGTCGACAGATAGTACAGTACCCCCGGAGCAAAGCCCGCTTCCATTGCGCCAATGACGAAACGCGCGATGTAGAACTGCGTCTCTGACCTGACGAACACCATGCACGCCGTTGCAATGCCCCACGAGATCATGATGCGGGCGATCCACTTTCGCGCCCCGACCCGATAGAGGAAGAGGTTGCTCGGGACCTCCAAGGCAACATAGCCCACGACGAACAACGCTGCACCGATACCATATGCGGTATCGCTCAGCGCAAGCTCCTTTTGCAGGTGGAATTTCGCGAAGCTGATATTGATCCGGTCAAACCACGCGAACAGATAGCAGATGATGATGAGCGGAATCACGCGAAGCTTCACCTTCAGCATGAGCGCCGACTCGGCATCGCGCAACTTCGCGCCTCCTTCCAATGCCTTATTGAAAAGCATGTGCTCCCCCCTTATGTCTCAGGTAAAGGGTAGATACCGCATGCGCTTTCGCACGCAGCGTCTGTGACAATAGGTCCGGGTAGTCCCGGTAGATATGAGTTAGCGCACCTAAGTGACTGCACGCCCGGCGTGGTGTGCTTGGGCCCTTGGCCTGCCGGGTTTCTGTCCTGACATGACGCGGCTTTGCTAGGTGGATTGACGGTTCATGATTGTCTCCATTGATCTTTTTTCTGGTTGTTGTCGGATGTATAGGTATGGGCACGCGACAAAGCACATGCCCACGTATTTCGTTTTGACTGCATTCGGCGTTGATCCTCGCCCGGTAACGGGCAAGGAAAGCGCTTATCAGTCTGTGAAGCCTGCCTCGCGAGCCTTGATGATGGCGACCACCGTATCGTTGACGGGTGTCGGGACGCCATACTTTCGGCCTTCGCGCGAGATCGAACCGTTGATGGCATCGACTTCGCCACGGCGACGGAGGTTGTAGTCGAGCAGCATGGAGGGGCGAGCATTCGGAATCTTGCTGCCGAGCTTGCGGATATGCTCGATGGGATCGCCGACATCCAGATGGATACCCGCCGCCTTGGCAACGGCGATCGCTTCTTCAGCGGCGCCCTTCGCAACGCTCCATGCGTCGGGATGTGACATCACTTCGCCAATGGTCATGCCCGTTGCACACGTCGTGCCCGAGAACGCGACGTTCATGATCAGCTTTTCCCAGACCATCTGGTCGATGTCTTCGAAAATCGCGACCTTGAAGCCGGAGGCTCGCCACACTTCGGCGGACGCCTCAATGTCCTCGCGCGGCAAACCACGGTATGCGCCGAACCGGATCATCTCCATGCCGTTGTGATGCGCGTGGCCCGGAGCACGGATCGACGCGCCGAATCCCCCGACGACGCCCACAGCGATTCGGTCCTCACCGAGAATTGCAGCAGCCTTCTCGGCCGAGCCCAGGCCGTTCTGGATTGTTTGCACAACCGTCTTCGGACCCAGAAGCGATTCCGATGCGCGCGCGGCCGCTTCGACGTCAAAGGCCTTCGTCGCAATAATCACGAGATCACAGGGGCCAATCCCGTCCGTGGTCGTGCTGGCGTGGATCGGAACGGTTCGGTCGCCGCTGGCACCTTCGACGCGCAGCCCCTTTTCCTGCATAGCGGCGACGTGATCGGGCCACAGACACACTGCATGTACATCATGACCCGCGCTGACCATCAGTCCCGCGTAGACGGAGCCCATCGCTCCGCAGCCTACAATTGCTACCTTTGCCATGATCCTGCTCCTCAGCTGTTCAGCGCGTCGACGATCGACTGCGTGACGCTTTCGGTGTTGCCGTTACCGCCGATATCCGGGGTACGCGGGCCGGCCTGGAGAACCTTTGCCGTTGCCTGACGGATCGCCGCGGCGACTTTTTCGCAGCGCTTGTCGTCATGCTGCTGCGCGATCCATTCGAGCATCATTGCGGCGGAGAGGATCGTGGCGACGGGATTTGCGATACCCTTGCCCGCGATGTCCGGCGCGCTGCCGTGACTCGGCTGGAAAATGCCGTGCTTCAGGCTGACATCGCCCGACGGTGCCACGCCGAGACCGCCAACGACACCTGCCGCGATTTCTGACGTGATGTCGCCGAACACGTTTTCGGTGACGACGACGTCATAACGTTCCGGGTTGGTGACGAACATCATCGAACCAGCATCGATGTATAGACGGGCGGTGCCGATGTCGGGGTGACGCGCAGCGACGTCATCGAACACCTTGCGGAGGAATGCATTGCTGCGCAGCACATTCGATTTGTCCAGCAGGGTCACGTGGCCCGGCGTGCCGTGCGTGGCGCGTCGTTGCTTGGCTTGCTCGAATGCCACATCGAACAGTTTTTCGCTAGTGGCGCGGGTGATCGTCAGGCGGTCGCTGACTGCCTCGTCGCTTGGTTCGAGCTTATCGTGACGGCCCGCGAACAGGCCTTCGGTCGTCTCGCGGATGACGAGCATGTTCACCTTCTCCGCCTTCACGCGGGTCGGTACGCCGGGAAACAGTTCGCAGGGGCGCAGGCTTGCGAACAGGCCATAGCGCTCACGAAGATCGATCTGGGGGGCGATCTCGGTGCCGTCAGCCTTGCGCACCGTCGGCAGGCCCATCGCGCCCAGGAGAACCGCATCCGCCTGACCAACGGCTACCGCGTCCGCCTCGGCCATCGATTCGCCGGTGCGCTGATAGAGGCCAGCGCCCGCTTCATACGTCTTGAACGACAGCTTGACAGCGTCATTCTTCGCGGCAGTGTTCAGAACGCGGACAGCAGCGTCGACCACTTCGGGGCCGATTCCGTCGCCGGGAAGCAGTGCGATTTCGTATTGGGCTTTGCTCATCACGTGTCTCCAAAAGGTTTGATGTGGAGCAAATGATGGCGAAAGCGGACTGGCCCGTGAATTAGTCTTTGGCGAGCCAGCCGTAACGAAACGTTATGGCTCTAATTAGCTCTTTTCTCGTCTGGTAGCCGCTCGGGACTGGAGGTGCGTAACGAGAGCTTCGGCCGCTGGAGAAAGACTTTCGCGATTCCGGATCGCGATTCCCAGATGTCGATGAGCCCATGGTTCCGCGAGGGGCACCTCAGTGATCCCGAGACGTTTGACGAAAAGCTTCGTCAGGCTTCGCGGCGCTATGGCAATTCCGAGGCCCGCCGAGACCATGAGGCAAAGCGCGTCGTAACCGGTCACCTGGATGCGAAGCCGGAAGTCCTTCTGGAGACGATTCGCAACTTGGGTGAGCTGCGTGTTAATGGCGCTTCCTGTACGTAAACCGACGAAGTCCCACGCAAGCGTTTCCTCGAAACGGACGCTCTTTCGACCTGCCAGTGCATGGTCGCGGCGAACCACGACACTCAGTTCGTCTTCTTCATAGGGAAGGGTCTCGACGGCTTCCGCATGAGGCTCGACGGTGAAGATTCCAACGTCAGCCGCGTTCTCTGCGACCGACCGAAGAGTCACAAGACTGTTCCGTTCCTCGAGCCGGATCTCGACCGCTGGATGGTCGACGAGAAAGGTCGCGAGATCGTCGGGGAGAAACTGCGTGATCGCGGAGATGTTCGAAAAGACGCGCACCTGCCCGCGCGTCCCCGAGGCGTAGTCGAGCATCTCCTTGTGGATATCGTCGAGGTAGTTGACCGCGCGGCGCGAAAGATTCAGTAGCGCGTACCCCGCCGCGGTGGGCTCGACGCCCTTGTGGTGGCGGGTGAGCAGCGTCGTACGCAACGTCTCCTCGAGCGCGCTGATACGCTTGCTCACCGCCGGAGCCGCAATGTGCTCGCGTTCAGCGGCGGCCGCAATGCTTCCTTCCTCAACGACCGCGATGAAGAGGTTTAGAGAAACGGGATCGAGCTTCATATTCGCGCCAGCACGGGGGAAATACGCCATGGTAGAACATCCGATTAGGCAGCAGACGAAGGGACGTTCTCGCGGGCATCCGTTGCGAACCACATTGCAGGACTGCATCAACCCATGTCGCACGCCGGCACAGCTTGCTCGAATCGATCACAGATCCTGCCGGCTTCGAGCACATCGAGGATGGGAGCGAAACCTAGATGTCCGCTGTTCGCCGCAAAAGAGACATTTGGCTGACTGCATAAGCGGCGCGGCTAGTGTCTCAGTTTGGCCGACTGCCGTCCGACGCGGTTGGCCGTAGCCGACCGTGGATTCAGCCGGTCAACGCAACAGATTTATGAAATCGCTCGGCTCGCGAGTTCTCGGCCATTATGGAAGTTCGCCCGAATAGCGGATATGACATGTAAGTCTTCGCTGCGGCTCGCCGTCACCCAGTTACCTCCGCAGCGCTCACGCATAAACGATTGATATGCGTGATCAGATGTCGCGCGTGCGCGGGATGACAACCGCCTGGCCGTGCAGTTTGCCGTCGGCGTCGAGTAGTTGCCACAGCGTGGCTTCCTCGATCATGAAGCGCTGGCCTGACTTGGTAACCCGCACGCCCTTGTAGCCCGCCTCGTAGCCGAGCCGCTGCACGCGTGCGAGGAATTGCTGCCGCTCCTCGCGATTCGGGGCCTCGGCTGAAAGTCGGGACGGCAGGCGGGTGATTTCATCCCAGCTATATCCAAAGCGGCGTTGCGCGGCCTTGTTGCCGTAAATAAAGAGCGGGTCGGGATCGGTGTTGTGCGCGAGTACCGCGAACGGGGCACTCTCATAGAGCCATTCGGCCGCTTCGACCACGTCCATGGCCTGCGGCACTAGGGGGCGGCCAAGCAGCTGGGCGTAGCTGTCGGCAAGGAGCTGATAGAAGGCTGGCTTGCGGTGGAGGGGGATCATCTGAGACATCTCGACGGAGATCGTGGGGCCTGTCTGCGCGACGGTGGTAGCGCTCACGATACAGCATCTGCAGGCTTAGGTTCCTTGTTTCCCGGCGTCCAGCGGTGGCAAAGGGCGGTGATTGATCAATCGGCCGGAAAATGGTGCGAAGCGGACATTCCACTGTCCGAGGTGCGCAAGCGGTCAAGGACCGCTCCTGGCCGGTAGCACCAGTTCGAAGAACGTTCTACAGAGTGTCCTGGGGAAACAGCCGCGCGGGCTCCGGCGAGCGCTTGCATGCACCCGAACATCCGGGATCCGACGCTGGCCAAAGCACGGAATGTGCGACGACAGGATGCACACTGCTGCGAGCAGTGCGCATCCCTCGGGTGTCGGCGATCAATAGGCCGCCACCTTTTTAGTACTCCGCCGTTCAACAGGTGCCCGGGATTTCGCCACTGCAGTGATAAACAACATGGTGGCGATTCCGCCCGTAATCAGTGCCGGGTAAGCTGCCAGGATCTGGATCAGCGAATACTTCCAGCTCAATGGGCGCCCGACGCCAAGCATTGCCGCATAGAACCACGAGACGGCGGAAATCACGCCCGCGAAAATGGCAACCATGCGCCGTTCGAAGGAAAGCTTCAGCAAGGATCCCGCTTTCTGCAATGCCGGGAGGACCGCTGAGTGCAAGACGATACCGTTGAAGGTCAGCAACGCGACGATGCCTATCTTCGCCTGCAGCTTGGGATTGTGGAGATACCCGAGACCCTGAGTCCGCATATCGAACGCAATGATCGCGATGCCGGTGAGCCAAAGCACCGTCAGCGCCAACGTGACGGTGTGCTGCAAGCTGGGCAGGTGGACCTGGGCAGGATCGGTAGGTGTGTCAGAATCCAAAAGCCGCCTGACCATGGCAATGTCACTGGTCAGCACGAGACCAATTGCGACACAGCAGGCTATGAGATGAACAAAGACGATTCCCATTCGTACGAATTCCATTTTCTGTCCTTTATCGGCGCATTGCGCAAAGTTAAGTTGTACCGTCGAAAATCCGGGTGAATCTCGGCGATACATTCAGGAGTACGACGCAAATATCAAAATTCGACCATGGATTCCACTATCGATCTGACTCCAGTTCGGCATGACATGAACAACTCGGCGAGCCCACTATGGTGCGTCGGGTCGCAACGGGCTGCATGGAGTCGAATCGATACCCATCGTGGGTTCGACCGCTTGATCAAGCCCACACGGCGTGCAGACTTGCAGTGTCGGACGGCGGACCATCCAGGTATCCGGCATGTCGTGATTTGCAGAATCAAACGTCGCCCAACTGCCGGATGCTGCTGGACGACCCGCAAAATTTAAAGCAGCAGGCCCCGACGATCAACCCGACTTGTTACGAAGTGCAAAGAGCGTAACGAGCGAAAAATGGGATGGGAGAAGGGTCCGACCCGGGCGCGATTTCCGCCAATCTGGTGTACGCCGTATTGTTCTGACTTCGATTTAGGCACCGAGCGCTGAGTCACTTCTTTTTACATTTGTGCGGTAAATACTAAAGGGGTCGCAGTTCACAATGCACGTTGCGAAACTTTCATATGTGGAATAGAGAAATTTCGGCCACTCGGAAAAACATCGAGCATCGATTTTTTCAGACGAAACGCCGACGGCATCAGGCGTTGATGCACCGACTCGTACCTGACAATCTGCGCGGTTTGCTGTGAGATCTCCCGTCTCTTCCTTCGCGTCACGCCGTCTTGCTGGGTCGAGCGTCGGAACTACCGGTACGGGTGGAAATGAAGAAGCTGCCCGAGTCGATAAGGCTAAAATCCGATGACCCGGATTTTTTGGGGTATGGTTCGGCAAGTGACCGAAAAAAACAGAACAAGAAATCGCAGTGGATCGTGCGGTCGATCGGAAGAGGATCACAGACGACCGACAACAGGTAAAAATCGCAGACGTCCAGAAGGCAAAACTTTGTGATCGCCCGGAGCCAAGCCCATGACTTGTGGTTAGTTTTCGATAAAATCGAGAAATCCTGCCGGTCTATTTTTTTCGTTGATGGCGGCTGAAGAAGTCGAGCTTCATTTGCAACGAGACAGTCGTTAGTGAGTTTGAGCGGTCGCCACACATCAGTGATCGCACCGCTTTACAAGCTGTTTTCCAGTTCGATCTAAATCGAGGAGCCCCAGTGGGTCGACGGCACGTATCCGCTGGTAGTGTCACCCGACATTGCAGCTGCGGAACTCCGAATGTCCGCAAAGAATCTGTAGCTGCCTCACCAAGGCCGGTTTCTGAGTGTCCGCAAAGGCCGACAAGCCGCTGTAACCTCGGCGTAGGCGGATGTCCGTTTGACTTCGGAAGCAGCCGTAGACGTTGCCCCGGATCGAATGGCGGGGTGGGTCGGCTATCCACGGTCACGATTTCACCGTGACAAACGATCCGGAGCGTATCGTTCTACCAGGAACGCTGGAAGTGCCGCGGGACAAGGCAGGCCTCGCAGCCCCGCTCGCGTTGCAGCAGGCAATCGCGAGCATCGTCGAAGCACTACAGCATGATCCTTCGCTCCCCGCGCACATCAAAAAGGTGCCGCCCGCGCCACCGGGCAAAGTCAAAAATCCGTTCGCGTGACGCTTCGAAGTCGATGTAAAGAACCGACGCGATGCAATCTGCTTCGCCGCCGCCGCGGTGCCCGATCGGGATCTGCGGCGCGGCACCGAACGCGACGACGCAACTCATCGTTAAGGGGATCAGGGGCAGCGACGGTCCCGACCATTGCCCAGACCCGCGGCGGGCTTCAACCGCCGCGGCATGGCTCGAGCCGCGAACGTCTACGACTTCGCTGGCCGACCGGTCTTCACGGTCTCGACCGCGGCGACAGCCGCGAGCAGACGGGTGGTGGCCGCCGCTTCGAGCATGATCAGGCCCGCGCGCAAGAGCTCACTCTTCTTCACTGCGACGCCGGCGTCCAGGCACTTTCGCTTCAACGCCTGGATTTTGTCGTAGTCCTCCTTCGGCATCGTGAAGCTGTCACGTACGACCTTCGGTTTCTTCGGGCGTTTCTCCTTGGTCTCCGTAGTCGATTCCGCCGCGGCTTTTGCCGGGGCCTTCGCAGCTTTCGCGGCCTTCTTTACTGCCTTGCTCTTGGTGGGTTTGACCTCGACGGCCGTCGACCCTGCCGTGTCGGTTTGAGCGGCCGGTGCATGGCCGGTGTCGGCATCCGTGTTGGCGCTCGTCGGAAAGGGAAAGTCCTCTGCCATGAGGGCGGTTGCGGTTTGAGTGTTCAAGTGTCTCTCCGGGTGATAACAGTATAAACAGTATATACGGTTGTCAACGCAGACCGACCGCCAGGCGACCGGGTGACCGCCCTTTCGTGAAGACGATCGGGATCGGCTCTATAGGTCTTGGGCGCGCAGGAAACGCGGCGTGCCGCTATTGTCGAGGGGAAACTGGCGCGCTACGGCGGTTGCGATGCGCTCGCGATTCGTCTCGAATGCGATTTGGCCTTGAAGGTCACTCTGATTCGCCGCACCGAGTGTGGTGCACATCACGGCCGGCGAAATGGCGAACGAACCGTAGCCCTCGCCCACGCAGTAGGCGGAAAACACAATCGTTCCGTCACTCGATACAGTCGGCGTCAAAAGCTTGACGATATGGGTATCCATGGAATTCTCGATGCTCCTGATGGGGCGCAGACTCTAAGCGACGCCTGCCAGCCCGTGGAGCCAAAATCCTGTCGATTACCGCCGCGCGACCTCTAAAGGACGCACAAAAGTGGGGCTTCGTGAATCTCGGCGGGCGTAGAGCTACCCTCTCGCGGTAGCGTTAAGTTCGGTTTGTCTGTTGCCGCCCCGTTCGGTTGGCGGTACCGCAGTGCTTCACTGAGTGCTCACGTCGAGCGACAGGTATCGACAAATCGCACCCGCGCAATGCCACAACGCAGCGCACCCTTTCGTAACGGGCCAAACCCCGAGCGCGACCACGAGTATCTATGGCTCGCTCCCGAGTGCGTCGTCGAGGTCGCGTTTCACGACCGGACCAGAAGTGGCAAACTCAGGCATGTCGTTTTTCGCGCGTTCCCCTCCGATAAGATAGCGCAAGAGGTGACGTTCGAGCCTGTAATCGACGATTTCAACCATCGGTCGCGCCAGCGGGCGCACGCCTGAAAGTAGTCGCGCGTTTGCCGCGTGAGCCAACGCGCGGTTGCGACACAGCACCACCTTGCATCGCAAGACCAAGGGGTTATAAAGAACACCGTCTCCTCCATGTCTCCTTTTGATATGGATTCAGCACACCGCCGTGCGGGCTTTTTCTTCGACTACTGATTCGCTACCCGTCGCCGAACGCGGTGCTATAGTCGGTCACTCGTCCAGCGTCACTC
>NZ_JBSAXD010000062.1:0-13492 GCF_053427715.1 Burkholderia sp. MR1-5-21 | reverse complement strand
GGGTTGGTGAAATAAATTTAAAAGCCCCCGTGCGCTGCCGCGCACGGGGGCTTTTATGTAGATGAAGCCAATCTCGCGACACCTGCCGAGGGCATTCACACATGCACGTAAATTCGACTCTATATATAGGAACCCGTTCATGGGATGAAGGTGAAGCGCACTGTCGAGTATCATGCCGCGATCGAACCACGCACAACGACCGACGATGGACAGCACCGCCCAATCCGACGAAGCCGACCTCCGCGCCGAATACACGGCACTGCGCCAGCGCGCCACGATGCTGGAGGAACAGGTCCCGACTCTCCTGCAACGCATTTCAGACGTGTTGCCTCGCATCGGTGGCCAATCCGAGCAGGCAGACGATTATCGGGAATGGCTGGTCGGCGCGCGAAACGCGGCCATGGCGTCCATCGAAAACTATCAGCAGGCGATCCCTTTCCTGCAGACGGCCGAATCGATCATCGAGCAGCTCGACAAGACGCCGGTACGCGACGAAGACGCGGAATGGCGCGACGCGTTGCTGCAGCGCCTGGACGAGCTGATCGACGTGGCCGCCTTCATGGTCGACGACGCAGAGGCAAGTTACGAACAAGCGCAGGATCCTGATCCCGCAGACGTGCCCCCATCCCTCCTCGACAATTGAACTGCCGGGCGTGCCGCTGCAACATAGTGAGCGGACTTCACTTTGCAAGCGGCACCCACTACCCGCGCCGGCTATACGGCAACACGTCTCCAGCATCGCAGTCTCAGCGACTTCAACGGGAAGGCATGACTGCTTCAGCTTGCCCTTGCCGATGCGACGGCACGAATGGTCCGGTACAGTTTCGCCGCTCGCCACATATATCGACGCGCCTCCCGTAAAAGCTCACCTTCCTCACGCCTGGGCATCGCGCCGATTCAAAAACGAGATCCGGACTCGCACGGTACGCCGTCCCGGAACACAACTGCCTTCAACATGCCGGCCAGTGCTGGCCGCTGCGCATCAACAGACACGAACAGACCGAATCGACGCCATCGCGCGCGCCTGCTCGGACCAAGCTACGTCGCAATACGACCGGCACTCGCGCTCGCCATCGGCACTCGTATGAATCCGCCCTCCGCATCGCCATAAGCGCACGCGCGTCCATCGAGCACGAACTGCGCCGTCAACGCGCAGAGCGCGGCGTCTCGTGCATCGACGGAAGTCAGCGTCGCGACGTCAATTCCCAGGCTGGCCAGCAATTGCTTGCGCTGCACGCGCTTCTGCTTCGCGGACGCAACGTCCTTGCCCAACAGTGCGCATGTGATCGCATGCGGATAGGTCTCGAAACTCACGCGCCCGCCGGCATAGCCGGGCGCACTCAGAAGCGGATACGCATCGGCCAGCGCGCGATAGACCCGCTCCCCGGTGAACATCCAGTCGTAGAAGCCCGTCGTATTGGCAAGCGCCCGTTCCCGCGCCGGCGTCGAGAACAACGAAATCCGCTCGCGCACCAGCGCAAGTTCGGCCGGCCGGTGACCGTCGCCCGCCCACCATCGGCTCGGCGAATCGACGCCCACGGCCACGACATCATGTTCGAGACACAGCGGGAGCAGCGCCTCCGGCGCGACCCGCTCGGCGCGATACAGGATCGCCGTGCCCCTCAGGATCACGAGATCGCATTGCTTCCTGTTTCCGCCGACATCGACGCCCGCGACGGCCTGCATCGCCGATGCCGCAGCCCCTAGGTGCGCGGCGCCGGACGCCGTCCGCTTCGCCGGCATGGTTAGGCCGACGGCCGCGCGTCGTACGCGGCATCGAAGATCGCCTCGAGCCCGGGATGCACGCCACGCATGCGATCGACGACTGACTTGGCCCAGTCGAAGTACGCCTGCTTCCGTTCGAGCGGCCAGTCCGCAGGCGGATGGTGTGCGATGTCGCGCAGGTTGCAGATCTTGTCGGCGAGCTTCACGAGCTTCGCTCGACGGCTGATCTGCGCCGCATGTTCGATCTGGAGACGCTTGCGCTCGTCTTTCGGCAGCGACTTGTCGTCCGTCACCTCCATCACGATGTCCGCGACATCCTTGCCGAACAGGCGCAGCAGCTCCTGCTCGGTCGTCTCCGTGTCCTCGACGGTGTCGTGCAGCACCGCGGCGACGATCACGCGCTCGTCCTCGATGCCGGCCTCGTTGGCCAGCACGTCGGCAAGCGCGATCGGATGGTTGATGTACGGAGACGCGTCGCCGTCCTTGCGTCGCTGATTGCGATGCCTGTCCGCCGCGAACGCAATGGCTGCTACCAGCTTGTTCATGATTCTCCCCTGAGTGGCCGGCCCCGCCGGTCCGGCGGTCCGGCCAGCCGTGCACCAGCCCATTCTCGCAGATGCCGCATACGCGGCGATGACGGCCCGCCCGCACGTGCCACCGCACCCGTGCGGCCGGAACGTCACCCGCCCGAAGCTACGCGACAGCCGGCTCCCGCTGCAGCGCGACAACATTGACCTGTTCGCCGAACACGTCCTTCACCATCGGCAGCAGATGATCGTGGTGCGTGAGGAACAGCACCTGCGTCCGCGTGGACAGGTCTCGCAGCGCCTCGAGCCCCGCCCGCGATCGCGCGTCGTCGAAATTGATGAACAGGTCGTCGGCGACGAACGGCAGCGCCATCCGGTTCGCGAGCTGCAATTCGAGCGCCGCGATACGCAACGCCAGGAACAACTGGTCGCGCGTGCCCTCGCTCATTCCGGTCACGTCGACCGCCGTGCCTTTCGTGCGCCGCGCGGAAAGCGCGGGCGGCGTTCTTTCGGTATCGACCGTGAGCCGCGCGAACTCGCCGAGCGTCAGCCCCGCAAAGATTTCTCCCGCGCGCCTGAGCATCGGCCCCTGCTTCTGGTCGCGATAGCGGTCCGTCGCCCACTTCAGCAGCCGGCTCGCGGTCGCCGCCTCGAGATACTGTTCGGCGGCATCGCCCATCGATGCCAGCGCTTCCTGCCGTTTCGCCTCGGCCACGGCCGCGCTCGCCTGGCCGCTGATCGCGCCGAATGCCTGCTCGGCCACCACCTGCGTCTGCGCGCATTCGTTCAGCCGCTTGCCGACGTCGCCCAGCTCCTGCTTCACCGACTCGAGGCGCGCGGGCACCTCGGCGATATCCTGCTCCGCGACCTCGGCCTCGATCGCCTGCTGCGACAGACCGTCACCGTCCCGGACGAGCGCCTCCTGCGCCGCGCCGATCGCCTTCAGCAATTCGCGCCGCCGATCGGAACGCTCGGCAAGCGGCAGCGCCGCATCGACCGAATCCACGCCGGCCAGCTGAAGAAGCGGCTGTATCCGCGCGTCCGCGCCCGCGACCGTCGCAACCGCGTCCGCCACCTTGCCCTCCGCATGCCGGATCGCGTCGTCGGCACGTTCGATCGCTCTCGCGGTTTCCTTCGCGGCCGACAGACGCACCGTCAGCCGGCGCGCCACGTCGAGCCAGTCACCGGCCGTCAGCCACGCGGGATCGAGCGCTTCGGCAAGCCGGCGCGCGCCGGACTCAAGCGCGGCGAGATCGGCACGCATCGCGGCCATCCGGTTCCGCGGTGCATCCGCTTCGGCGAGCTCCGCCGCAACCGCGTTCGCCAGTTCGACCGCACCTTCCGCCGCGGCGAGCGTCACGGCGCTCGCGGTGAGTTTCGCGTCTGCCAGCGCGTCGCGCCATTGCACTTGCCACGCGTCGTAGGCCGCCTGCGCGTGATCGACCTTCAGTTGCGCGCCCGCGCATCCACGTTCCGCCTGCCGCGCCTGGTCCTCGAGCGAGCCCTTCTGCGCAATCGATTTTTCCGCCGACTGCACGAACGAGTCGGCCGTGACGACCAGCGCCGCAAGCCCGTCGGCTTCGTTCCCGCGCGAGACCGTTCGCAACGCGGCCAGCAGTGCCGCCTGCGCCCCGGCGCGCGCAGTGCGCGTCTCGTCGAACTCGTGCTGCAGGCGTGCGAATGTCGCTTGCGCGGTCATCACCGCGTCGCGCTTTGCCAGCCAGTCGTTCATGTCGGCAAGCGGCATGCCCGGCACGCCGGCTGCCGCCGCGAGTTGCGCCCACGCGTCACGGCCGGCGGACAGCTCGCGCTCGCGTTCGCTCAATGCGGCCTGCCTGCGCGTCAGGTTCGCGCGGGCCGATTCGACCTGCTGACGCAGCGACTGCAGCGTCGCCGCCGCCTGCGTGGTGCCGAGCCGGGAGTCGACGAGCTCGTCCGCGAGGCGAATCGCATCGTCGACGGCAGGCGCGCCGGCTTCGACACTGACGGTCCCGCGCTTGACGTCGCTCCACGCATCGTCGCGGCGCGCACGCGCAGACAGCACGTCCGCGGTCGTCACGACCTTGTTGTTCTCGGTGAAATGCTTTTCCTGCAGCTCGAGCCGCTCGAGTTCTTCCCGCGCGTTCTCCAGCGCTTCGCGCGCCGCGGCGACCATGCTCGCCCGCTCGCTGTCCTCTTGCAGCAACGCGGCCAATCTGGACGCGGACGGCAGATCGAGCGTGCGCAGCACTTCCACAGGCCGGCGCCATTGTCCAAGTCCGTCGAGCGCGTCCTGCAACGCACGCCCGGCAGCCACGACTTCGCGTTCGAGCGCCTGCTCCCGCTGCCCGCTACTCCTGAATCCCTGTGCGTCGGCAAGCGCTGATCGGAGTGCTTCCGGCACGTCGACGGTCGACAGCGTGTCGAGCCGATCGCCCAGCTGCGCGTGCTCGCGCGCCTTTTCCTCGAGTGCGTCGCGCGCGCCGATCAACGCCTGATGCAATGCACCATGGTCGCGCAGCTGGTTGGTGACCGTCTTCAGCGACAGCGCCTTCGGCAGTGCGGCGCGCAGCGCCGTTTCGTCCGCCGGCCAGCCGAGCTGGGCGGCCGCACCGAACGCGGCCGACAGGTGACGTTCGACTTCCGCCTCGCGCAACAGCAGGTCCTGCGGATGGTTCGCGCACGCGCTGCGCAGCGTGTCGAGCGCGTCGATGTCGCCCGCGAGCGCCAGCGCGTCGACGTCCGCGTCGATCGCGTCGCGCGCCTGCCGCTTGCCGGCCAGATCCGCGCGCCGCTCCTCCAGCACCTTTTGCTCCGCCGCGAGATCGCCCTGCGCCTTCAGCAGATCCGCATAGGCCGTCGGCGGCATGTCGACGACGTTGCCGAGCTCGGCCAGTGCGGCCTCCTTGACCGTCAGCTCCTTCAGATACGGCGCGAGCCGCCGCACGCGCTCGAGCTTCGAGCGCAGCGATTCGAGCCGGCGCTGTTCGGCCCGCAAGCGCTCGATTTCCTGCTCGACCGCTTCGCACGCGTCCTTGCGCTCGACCCAGTCGCGCGTGCGAACCTGCACCGCCTTCAGTTCGCCCACCGCTTCATTGAACGCCGCCTCGGCCAACGCAAACGCGCTGCCGCTGCGCCGCGGCGCCCACAGTTCGCCCGAGCGCGTTTCGAGCTCCTCGCGCACGGGCCCGAGACTGCCGACGCCGGCCGCCGATTCGAACAGCACCTGGCCGAGCTTGTCCGATGCGTCGAGAATGCTCCTGCCGCCTTCGACGAGCCGCCCGTGATCGAGCCCGAACATCTGCTCGAAGAATTCCTTGCTCGCGCCGTCGAGGACGGCCGCCAGGTAATCGTCCGGCAGCTTCTCGTCGGCGGGCGTGCGCAGCGGACTGCGGCCGCGCGCGCGATGGAACGCGAGCTCGCCGCCACTGCTCTGCAGCACACCGCCGATCCGCAGCTCCGGCGTGCTGTGCAGGAAATCGAGCGGCGTCTGCAGCTTCATGCCGAACAGCAGTTCCGATACGGCCGTGCGGATCGTGGACTTGCCGGCTTCGTTCGGGCCGACGATCACGTGGAAATCGTTCACCGCCTGCGGAAACCGCAGCGTTTCGTCGGTGAATTTGCCGTACTTGATCAGATCGAGTTGCTTGATGCGCATCGCTCATTCTCCCCGGGCCAGACGCGCCAGCAGCGCGGGGCCGACCTGCTGCACCAGTGCCGTCAGCTCGCCGGACCTGACGAGCCCGAGCAGCGGCGCCTCCTCCTTCACCTCGCTGCGCACCTTTCCGACGAACGGTCGCAGGTCGCGCTCGAGCAGCGCGAGGAACTCGGGATCGTGCGCCGCCGCCGCGAGGATCTGCTTCAGGTCTTCCAGCGCTTCGAGCTGCTCGCTCGCACCGTCCGACACGTCCATGGCGGACGTCGCGAGCTTGACCTTCTCGAGCCAGAGCCGCTCGTTGCCGATGATGCCGATCTGGTTCAGCACTTCCGCGCGCAACTGCGTCGCGCGTCCGAAGAAGAGACCATGCGCAGGCGTCTGCCCGGTCACCGTCACGCGCACCGCGCGCGGCACGTGGCCGTCGACCGACAGCAGCGCTTCGAGCGACTGGCCGATCTTGCGCGACAGGTCCGCGACCGACGCGCAGTCGGACGCATCGACCGACACGGCTTCCCAGCGCAGCACGTCCAGATACAGACGCTCGACGTGCGTGTGCCCGTTCTCGACGTTGACGATGACGGCGCCGCGCCGCCCGGTCTCGCGGATATGCCGGCCCTGCAGGTTCCCCGGAAACACGATCGTGGACCGCTCCGACCATTGCTGGAATTCGTGGACGTGGCCGAGCGCCCAGTAGTCGTAGCCTTTCGCGTGCAGCTCCGCGAGCGTGCACGGCGCATAGCTCGCGTGGGCCGCATAGCCTTCGAGCGCGGTATGCAGCACGCCGATGTTGTAGTGGCCGGGCACCGGCTCCGGATAGCCGAGCACGAGGTTGTCGACGATCGCCTTGTCCTTGAAGCTCTGTCCGTGCAGCGCGACGTTGAATTCGGGCAGCACGTGGACTTCCGGCTTGCGGTGACTGAAGACCGTGACGTTGTCCGGCAGCGTCAGCTTCTTCGTCATCTCGCTCTCGGCGTCGTGGTTGCCCCACAAAACGAACGCGCGGATGCCCGCCTTGCGCAGACGCCCCATCTGCTGGCTGAAGAAGATGCCGGTGTTGTGGTCCTTCCAGTCGCCGTCGTACAGATCGCCGGCGATCACGAGAAAGGCCACCTCTTCGTCGATCGCGCGGTCGACGAGCTGCCGCAGCGCCTCGCGCGACGCATTGCGAAGCTGCGCGGCCGGCGCATCGGGATAGGCACTCAGGCCATGCAGCGGGCTGTCAAGGTGTATGTCTGCCGCGTGGATGAACTTCACGACGATTCCTCAAATACGTATCGGGTAGGGCGCAGGAGATGCCGGCGGACGGCCGCCGGGCCGAGCGATGCGCGCGGCGGCGGCACGCTTCGGACCCGCGAAACCGCCAGCCGCAGCAGCCGGGTCGTCCGGGCGGCAACTCCGGAACCGGTAAATTGTAGTGGTCAATGCGCAGCATCGGTCGCCATTGAACGGCGACAGTGTAGAGCCTTTCCGGTCGACGACCTCCCCCGACGCGTGGAGGCCTCGAGACGGACCCGCCGCGCGCGTTCCGCGCGAATGCTTCGCGCCACCGTAGCCAGTCAGCCCGTCACTCTCCGCGCGGCACGGGCGGCGGCGCAAAGCGCGTGTCGTTGCCCGGGAACGGATTCGCATTGCGGCGCAGCGCGTCCTCGTCCGACACCTTCTGCGCAAACAGCGCAACGCCGATCACGCCGACGTTCGCGGAGTCGCCGTATGCCGAGTTCGCCACATAGCTGTCAGGCACCGCTGCGAAGCGGAACGCCGCGACTTCGTCCCGGCTCTTGCGGAACCCTTCGATCGTCAGCGTGCGGCCCGGATCGAGCACGTATCCGCCGCGGTTGTAGCTGCCGGGGCGTCCGGACAGCACGTCGAGCCCGTCGACCGTCGAGACCACCTCGTACGCGCGGGCGCCCTGGTTGCGCAGCACGATCGAGTAGCGCGAACCTTCGACCCCCGCCATGTGCCAGCGGCCACTGCTGCGCGCGACAGGCATCGGTTTGCCGCGCTCGTCCGCGAACGACAGCACGACGTCGCCGCTCGCGAGCGCGACGCGCGTCGGCAGCTTGCGCACCACCGCCGCCGCAGGACGGCCCGGCAGCGCATCGTTGTAGTAGACGGACACGACGTCGGTCGGCGTCGTCGGATTCGCGCGCTCGAACGCGACTTCGCGCGTCTCGGACCGCACCGACTCTCCCCACGCGGTGCCGAGCCCGTGGCGCACGCCGGCGTCCGGCGCCGGAGACGGAGGAGGAGGGGGAGGGGGAGGCGGAGCACAGGCGGCAAGCCAGAGCGCGCACACGAGCGCGAGAAGCCGGAACAGGATGGTCATGATCGTGAAGCCTCGGAATGTTATCGGGCCACGCCGGACGTGCCGGTGCGGCATGTTGGTGTCGTGCGTCGTCACGAAGTCGTTCAAACGTGCCGGCTTCCCGTCAACCGGAGTCGCGATGCAGGCCCCGATCGCGGCAGGCCTCGCTATTTAAGCATGGCGCGCGCGTCGGACTCGAGCGCCGCCTCGCACGTCCATAAGATTTTCTTTCAACTCATGAAAAAACTCCTCGTTTGTCCGGCGTCGGCAAACGGCGGATAGTCCTGCATCGGCGATGCCTGCCCATCTCGTCATTCAACCGTCAGACATCGAAGGATTCGGCACATGCCATTCATCGCAAGACGCTTCATCGCGACATTCTTCGCTGCCGTGTGCGCAGCGACATCAGTCAGCCACGCGGCCGACGTTCCTCAAGACCGGATCGGCGACACCGTCAGCCGGACCATCGCACCGTCGATGGCGACGTACCGCATTCCCGGCATGGCGATCGGCATCGTTGCCGACGGCAGGCCCTACGTGTTCGACTACGGCGTGATGTCGACGGAAACCGGAAAACCGGTGACCGGCGACACGCTGTTTGAAATCGGCTCCGTCAGCAAGACCTTGACCGCGACACTCGCGTCGTATGCCGAAGTGCGCGGCGACCTGTTGCTGTCGGATCCGGCGGGCAAGTACCTGCCCGCGCTGCAGGGCAGCCCGTTCGGCAACGTGCGCCTCGTCGATCTGGGCACGCACACCGCCGGCGGCCTTCCGTTGCAGGTGCCGGACGACATCCGCGACAACGATCAACTGATCCGGTATCTGAACACATGGCGGCCCGCTTACGCACCCGGCACGCGTCGAACCTACTCGAACGTCGGCATCGGCACGCTCGGCATGATCGCAGCGAAAACCATCGGCCGGGATTTCACGACGCTGATGGAACGGCAGTTGTTCCCCGCGCTCGGCATGACGCACAGCTACATCGACGTGCCCGAAACCAGCATGGCGGACTATGCGCAGGGCTACACGAAGGACGGCGCGCCCATCCGGATGACGCCCGGCATGCTGTCGCAGGAGGCATACGGCGTCAGGACGACAGCCGCCGATCTGCTTCGTTTCGTGCAGGCGAACATGGCGCTGATCGATCCGGGCCGCGACGTCCGGCGCGCGATCCTGCGTACGCACACGGGCTATTTTCAGGCGGGACCGATGACCCAGGATCTGATTTGGGAGCAATACCCGTACCCCGCGACGCTGGCGACACTGCTGGACGGGAACGCGCCGAAGATGATCTTCGATGCGACGCCGACGACCGGCATCACGCCGCCCCGGACGCCGCTGCAGGACGTCTGGATCAACAAGACCGGCTCGACAAACGGCTTCAGCACATACGTCGCGTTCATTCCCGAAAAGCGGCCGGGGATCGTGATGCTCGCGAACAGGAACTTCCCGATCGAGGACAGGGTACGCGCCGCGTACCGGATTCTGATGTCGATTGCCGACGGGCGGCAATGACCATCGCGCCCACACACGACGCGGCGGCGCCCGTCGCACCACGAGCGCCGCACGCGGACCGCATCACGGCGTGAACGTATCGCCGAGCACGACGCCTTCCCGGCGCGGATCCGTACCGCCCTGCAGCACCGGCTGCTGGTTGACCTGCACGCGCATCACCGTGTTGACCCCGCTCGTCTGCGCCGACGTGGACACCTTGTGACCGAGCGCGATCAGCCCCGAGATCAGCGGATCGTTCGCGCCATTGTTCGCAGTGTTGACGTTCGGATGCTCGCCGCCGATCGTGGTCGTCGGGCTGTTGCTCGCGCCGAAGTCCACCAGCCCGGCGGATTGCTGCGCGTCGAGTCCCCAGTCCAGCGTGCCGACGAGCGTCTTCACCACGTATTGCGGAATCGTGCCGCCGCCCGGCGAACCCGTCGCCATCACGAAATCGCCTTTCGATCCGTCCGCGGCGATCCGGAACACCATCGTCGGCGCCATCGAACTCCGCGGCCGCTTGCCGGGCTGCAGCCGATTCGCGACCGGATTGCCGGCGCTGTCGGTCGGATTCGCGGAGAAATCCGTCAGCTGGTTGTTCAGCAGGAAGCCGTGCGTCATGTGGAATGATCCCATGCTCGACTCGACGGTCGTCGTCGCGGTAAGCACGTTGCCGTCGCCGTCGACGATCGTGAACTGGTTCGTGCCGTGCTCGATCAGCGTGGTGTCGACGCCGAGCGGCACCGCGCCGAGATTGCCGGGCTGCGCGGTTCCCATGCTGTGGTTGACGTCGATCAGTGCGGCACGCGCCTTCAGATACGGCTTGTTGAGCAGCGTATCCCAGGTGCCGCCGGGCAGCGGCACGAAGTCGGTATCGGCCACGTACTTGTCGCGGTCCGCATACGCGAGCCGTTCGGCCTCGGTCACCAGATGCACGCCGGCGACCGTCGGCTTGCCGCCTTCGAGGTCGATCGCCGTCGGCTTCATCGACTTCAGATCGAAGTTCTCGAGGATGCCGAGCGCGGACGCAACCGCGATGCCGCCCGACGACGGCGGCGGCATGCCGCAGACCCAGTAGGTCCGGTAGGTCGTGCAGACCGGCTCGCGGCGCTTCGCCTGGTACGCGCCAAGATCGGCCACCGTCGTCTTGCCCGGCGTGATCGTCGAGCCGTCGGCGCCCTTCGCCGTCGCGATCTTCGCGACGATGTCCTGCGCGATCGGCCCCGTGTACAGCGCGTTCGCGCCGGTTTGCGCCATCAACGTCAGCGTCTGCGCGTAGGCCGGATTCTTCAGCACCGTGCCGAGCGCCTTCGGCGATCCGTCCGCATTCAGGAAGTACGCGGCAGCCTCGGGGTCACGCTTCAGGTTCGACGCATTCGCGACGATCGCGTCGGCGAGGCGGCCGCCGATCGGGAATCCGTTCGACGCGAGCGAGATCGCGTCGCCGAACAGATCCTTCCACGCCAGTTTCCCGTGATCCTGCTGCAGCGCCTCGATCAGCCGCGGGACGCCGATCGTGCCGATCGAGCGGCCGCTCGCGCGCGCGTTCGGCTGCGGCGCCGAATGATCGCTCTGGTCGTCGACGTAGCGCAGGTAGTTCTCGGTGGCCGCGGCCGGCGCCGTCTCGCGGCCGTCGTATGCCTGGACCGTCTTCGTCCGCGCGTCGTAGTAGAGCAGCACGCCACCCGACCCGAGGCCGGTCGCTTCGGGCACGGTGAGCCCGAGCACCGCCTGGACGGCCACCGCCGCATCGGCCGCGGTGCCGCCCTTCTTCAGCACCGCGCAGCCGGCCGCGCTCGCGTATGCATTCGAGGTCGCCACCATGTACGTCTTCGCGTAGACGGGCTTCAACCCGGTGCGATAACCCGACGACGGTTCCGGCAGCGACGGATCGCCGGGCTGGCTGGAACCCACCACGACCGTCGAACCGCTGTTGTCGACCGCGAGACAGCTCACGTCCTGCACAGGCTGCGTGACATTGCCCTGGTCGTTGTCGATGTCGCCCCCGCATGCCGTCATCAAGGTGGCAGCAAGGAGCACGGATGCATACGGGAATATCGCGTGTTTATTCATTGAATTTTTTCGCTTTGATCAGTCGTTGCGTGACCCGGGGAATTGCCCGCACCGCTCTCTACCGGCAGGCAATGCGGTCGATATTCCCATGAAGCGATTTTTTTTCGCAATCGGGAATTATCGGCGGGTTCGACGCAATATCAGAATCGATCGAAATGCGTGCGATTTCAGCCGGCGAGCCCGCCGCGTCTGCATATCCGTTCACTACGAAGCGCGACGACGCCTGCCCGCGGTGTTGCCGCACGCGCCCCGCGCGAACGGGCGCTCCATCGCGTCGATGCGCTCGCCGAGCACTTGCAGGAATATGCTCATCGCGATCGTAGCAATTGCATCGACACAGGTCAGGCCACTTCTTTTCAAGGACGGCGAATAATGCACTGCTCCGGGCCTGCGAGGAGCGGAATGCTTCCGGCAGCGCTTTCGTATGTAATCCAGACATCATTCGATTGACCAGCGCGGAAAGGATGTCGAGCCGAATCGATCAGCCTTTCGGTCAAGACATGGTGATCGTCTTGCCCCGGCTTTCCAATGTGCATCCACAGGTTGCGCGATGTCCGTGCAATGCCACCGGGCTGCCGCCGACCATACCCGATTCGTCGCCCTCGGAAATAGTCTGCGTGCCAGGCTCGTTGCACTCCACCGTGTCGCCTTTACGAGCGACCGGTTTGCCTTCCACGATGTCGGCGTTCGAACCTGTCGCGACAAAACCACCGTGCGGAGTCAGCGCGTCCCCCACCACAATGACCTGACGAACCATTGTTCTTTTCCTTAGTTGAGTGCGGCGGTATGCCCGGCGTTTTTATAGACCTATCGCGCGAATGCCTGGTATGCCGGTCTCGGCATTCGGGTTGCCCAGATACTTCCATTGCACGTCTTCCGACGCGATGTCGATGAAGCGATCACAGGGGTGAGGAAAAGACGCGCCCTGTTCGACAAAGGCCTGCTGGTCCCAGCGGTTGTACAGCACAGCCGCCGGGTGATCACTGGCAACGCTGCCTTCCCAGATGCCGGCTTGCGGGCAACGTTGTTTTCCATTGCAGCGAACGGGCGCGATGGGCGCGGCAACCTCACGTATGAATCCTGAATCAATCATGTGTTTCAGGAAATCGCTCCGCTGCGGGGGCAACACATGCGCCTCGCCGAGATAGTGCCATTGCACCTGGTCGGCGGTGATCCAGTCGAAAGGCGACGCTTCGAAACGTTCGCCTGCCTGATAACGCTCAGGAGTGTTCTTTCTGGCTGGAGGCAATTGAGCCTTGTCAGCCGATGCTGGACCATAGAGTGCCAACCAGTAGCCATCGCGAGGCACGATCTGGTTGCCTGCAACCGCGATCGTGCTTTCCGACAGCGGGGACACGCCATATCCGTACGGGACAAATTCGCGGCCTTGCAAGGAGGCACCCTTCTGCGGTGCGGGCGGCAACGTCACAGCCTTGGCGGCGTCGATCAGGCTCTGCACATTGCCGTCCCATTTTGGCAATGGTGCTGGAGGAAGCGGCAGCACCTTGTCGAGGTTCGGCAATTTCAGGCGCCCCTGATAAAACTCGAGTGCATCACCGAGTTTGCTGTAACGCTGAGCGCGTGCCTTATCGATGTGGCCCACGAGGTTGGTGCCGTCAGCAAGGTTGAGGCCGTCGAACTCAGGAGCCAAGCTGTTCGCGCATTTTGCGCTTCCAAGTTTTACCCCTTCGTGCATGTATGGACCCAACGCCTTTTGCAAGCTTCTTTTTC
>NZ_JBSAXD010000061.1:0-16293 GCF_053427715.1 Burkholderia sp. MR1-5-21 | reverse complement strand
AAACAAACCACACGAAAGGGGCCAGGGAGTGACATTCAGCGACAAAGACTTTGACGCAACGTCGCGGCTACGCAAAGAGTTTGAAGGCTTGCACGATGAAGCGCGAAAGCAGGAGGCGCTTTCTCGGGGCAAGTTGCCGAACGCCTTAGCGATCATGCATATCGGCGGTATCGCGGCGGCAGTCACGATTGCGGCCGCTTCCAGCACCAGCATAGGGCACGGAAAAGCCGCTGTTGCGGCAGCAAGCTTCTGGGTTGGCCTTGCTTTCGTTTTGCTTTGCTTGCTGTACCAATGGATCATTCCGCTTGGACACGTAATGTAAGCGGTGAGCAGACCCGTCCAGCATTGTTTTCTGGAATGCTGGACAGGTAGGCTGGAAACTTCGTGAATGCGGTGTGACGACAGCGGTTCCGTTCACGATGCCAATCACTACGCACCGGCACGTGACGTGCAAATCCACTTTATTGCGCCGCTAATCGAGAACACTGGCGTCGATAACGTGCACAACGACATACTTTCCAGTACCGTCCAATCGAGCGTTGGTCACGTTTTGTAGTTGTTGTTCGAGTTCGATTGCCGACGACGGCTCTTCTCCGTCGGGTCCTCTTTTGATGCGCTGCGCTCCAGCCCCCACCCAACCAACGATATAAACGGCATGGCGGGTGCGTGGGTCCTGCATGTACTTCCTCAGTAGTCGGATCTGAACAATTCGTTTTTCTCAGCGGCGACGTCATGCCGTCGCAGGTGAAGCCATTTCGCGTTCGTGCAAGATCGCAAGAATCAGGACGTAAAAAAGCCGCAGCTTCCGGAGGATCATCCGCAGGTTATGGCCCGCACCACACATCACGGCATGAATCGCGTCACCCAGTGCGCCCTTGAGCCAGTTTCGGTCGAGCTTGCCGTCGGTCTTCATATGGCCGATCGCCGGTTCGATCGCGCTGCGCCGTTTAATCATGGCCCGCAGCCCACGCGTGATCCCGCGTCGCAAGCCCGGGTGGTAGATCTTCACACCATCGACGGCAACACCCTTGTAGCCTCGATCGACGACCGCAATCTCCGGACTCACGTCGCTCAGGATCGCCGCCTGCTCCAGCGCTTCGGCCAGCGTGTGCCCGTCGTACGGATTGCCCGGCATCGAGCGCGCGCCTATCACCAAGCCCTCTCGGTGCGTCGTCGTGATCGATACCTTCACGCCGAATTCGTAGGGCTGGCGCGCCTTGCCTTTCGAGATGCATTCCACTTCGGGCGCGTGCAAGGCATAGAGCTTGTTCTTGTCCTTCGTCTTCTGCGACAGAATCCGCTTCGTGCGGCCAATCAGATCTTCCAGTGCCGCGCGACCTTGCTGCGCCACGCCACCCAGTTGCCGTTCGACGTCTCGCATCACTCGGCCCACGCGCGAACGCAAGGTTCGCAGTGCCTTCCTCATCCGCTTGTACTGCTTCGCGTGGGCGTAGCGGCCGATCTGGCACGCCAGCCGCGGCGCTTCCCGGTTGTAGTTCTGCCTCAGCTTCAGGCCGTGCCGGTCAGCCGCCTTCACCAGTTGTTCCCGGCAGCGTTCGAGCAACCGGGAATCGGTCGGATGGGCGATCGCCTTCTCCATCACCGTGGTGTCAACAATCACCCGCTTCAGGCTCGCGGTCTTGATCACCTTGGCGCGTTTCGCCGCTTCAATCGTCTCGGCCAGCAGTTCTTCAACGCCGGCTTCACCCAGCCGCTTGCGCCAGCGCGTCAGACTCGACGGGTCGATCGGCGGCTCGGTCTGCAGATAGGTCTCGTCTGTAAAAACCTGCCAGTACGGATTCTCCACCCATTGCCAGACGACATCTTCGTCCGACAGGTCAAACGCGTGCTGCAGATACAGCAGACCCGCTATCAGACGCGGCGACGTCGCCGGCCGACCTCGTCGCGAAACAAAGCTCGCGCTCATCGCCACGCTCAGCCGATCCCAGTCAATCAGCTCGGCTAGACAAACCAATGGATGCTTCAGATTGATCTGCTCGCGCAGCGGATGTCGGAACAAATCTCCCTCTGGCGCCAGCGTCTTCGGACCCATCCAATCCTCGTCGAAATTTGCAGGAAACTCGCTCCAATATGCCGACACCTTGCAAATACGGCAACGTCATTTCGGCATCGCAGCCTTGCTGTTCAAGCCGTTCCGAATTGTTCAGGTCGGACTCAGTACCTGGCCGTCCGTTGCATCCCAGACATCTGCATGCCCGGCCCACTTTATCTCGATCGGAATATCAACCCTCATACCCGAATCCAGGAGATAGGAAATACGGGCGTCGGGCTTTTTTGCGTCAAAGACTTCCGGCTCTCGCGCACCAACCACCGGTTGTTTGACAAGCATCGGCATCAGTTGGCCGTAGATCGCAGTCTGCAGCGCCTTTTCGTCGAGTGGCTTTCGATCTCCTGAAGCTTTGGTCCCTTCCCAAAGCAACGACACGAGGCTATGGTCTGAGCGAAATGCTGGCACGAGCTGTGTTGCAATCGTCTCATTCAGCACAGCTGCTGCATCGTTGTCGTTTCGAACGAGCGCTGACTGACCAACGAGAACCGCTTCAAGTGTTGCTGGTTCAAGCGGAGTCCAGGACTCGTCCGCTCGACGTTGCTCGATCTCGGCATGCAGATTGGCGAACCAGTCGCGATGGTCACCATAGCGAGGGTCGATCTTCCACCGCCCAAACCAGCCACAAGCCAAGTTCGCCGGAGCCTTAGCGAGATGAACCACCAAGCCGTTGCGCGCCTCCAGGAACTGATCCTGCGGGCTGACCCATCCGGCGCCGGTTCTAACCACCTCTTTGGGCGGGCAATCATAAAGCAGCGGCAAAAGCGCAGCGTAGCTCTCCCACGGCACTGTGCTTGGCCATCGACTATCAAACGCGAAGCGTTGTCCCAAGAGCTCCTGCAACACATTTACAAAGGCCACAAGCCGTGGTCGATACCGCTGACCTTGAAATACTTCAGCCTCAAGGAACACTTTTGCATCGTCTGGGGCCAGTAGCCACCATGCGCAGAGCGTCGCCACCGCTGACGATTCTGTCCACGGAGCAGGAAGAGTGCCTGAGCGCCACTCTGATCGAATCGTCGAATTTACGAGATCACTAACTTCCGGCAGCTCCGTCAGCAAGAGTATCTTCAGCGCATACCGACGAGCGTGCACATGTTTAGGTAAGCCATGCGTGATCAGGTGCTCGACGATTCTTGCCGTTAATTCCGCAGGCAGATGCTCGAGCGCGGCGAGACGCCCCCAGATAATAGCGTGCCCATCATCCGGCAACTGTGATTCAGCAAGCAGCGTGTCTTCGAGACGCTTCCAAAAGGCCGCCGGGTATACATCCCAAAGCACCAACAACAAGTCAGGAATGTCACGATCGTTATGGAGTACACGCCAGACGAGGCAGTCCACTTGATGCTCGTTGAACGTCGGCAAGTCTTCGTTCGAAGGATATAGCTCGCGAAAGCCCATTCCAGCAATAACAGCCTCGTTTGGCAGCACGTTCGATCGTGTCCAGAGGGCGGAGGTATCAGCAAGGTTGGTCCAGTTGTTGACCACCCCATCGCGAATCGCTTGTGCGACGACTGTGCCGTAACGATCAGCAAGTGCGTTTAGCGGTGGGGGCTCAAAACAGTCGAATGACACCGAGCCGATGACCCACATCAGCGCATTTGCATGCCCGCCGCGGAGCAGATCAATGTTGGCGTGGATCTGGCTGACCATGCTGGCATCGCAACTATCGCTCTCAAGCTTGTACTGGCGCTGCTGCCGATTGCTCCGCGCAAGCGGTCCATCAAGGTCGCTGACGCGACCACTATCCCACCTGGCTTGATACGTCGGGACCGATTGCGCAAGTGCTTCTACAGTTTCCATCGGCACGATCGCCGGATGACGAAATGCGAGATCTGTAACCTCGTCAAACAATCGCCCTCCTATGTTCGGTTGATCGGCGTACAAGCGACACAACTCGATCCAACACTCAGCTTCTATATTGCTCGATAGCCCCTCGTAAAACGGAACATGCCACCACGGCAGAAACTCCTGGTCGTCGGGCCAGCTGGCTAACCGCCAACGAAGCAATAACGAGCTGAAGTCTGGTTTCGCTTTCAGCGCGCTGACCAATTGAGCATGCAGAGTCTGATCTGCCACGCCATGGTGACGTGTCCATTCGGCCAAGCGAACCAGCCATGTGCCAAGGATTTCGATCGTTATAGGCACCGAGTCAAGCACGGTAATCAACAAAGACGTGGCGACTTGTGCGTACGGTCGCAACTGAATGTAATCCGAGTCATCCGTGAGTAACGGCACTATCGCGTCCAGACTGGCATGGAGATCCTCTACCGTGGCGGGAATACGCTGCGGGAATAGATCTTCCCAGAACCATCGATAGTGACCGAGCGTGAAAGGCTGACGGGGAATGTGAAGGGACAGGAGAACCTGCGCGGTTGTCAGGTGTTGGGGATAGAGAAAGTGCGCAACAACGCCCGCGATGTCGTCCTGAGGGTCCTGATCCGCTGGTAGCTGGAGTAATGAGAGGGCCACCGCTGCGAGATCCGTAGGAGCACGCCTCGCCAAAATCCCAGTCGCCTTCGCTCGAATCGCGGGTACGTCTGTGGGATCGACCGCAATGCTCAGCAAGCTGGGAAACAGATCGGAAGCTTCGGCAATATCGATCATTTCGATCGTCATCTGGCGAACAGCCATGCTTCTGTCTTTGTGCAACAGTTGCTTGAGCGCCGTATCCGAGACCGAACGCGCCAGATCACCGAACCGGTCAAACTCGCGTTGCCACGC
The DNA here is from genome assembly GCF_053427715.1 of Burkholderia sp. MR1-5-21. NCBI lineage: Bacteria > Pseudomonadati > Pseudomonadota > Betaproteobacteria > Burkholderiales > Burkholderiaceae > Burkholderia > Burkholderia sp. MR1-5-21. The sequence goes on along the minus strand of NZ_JBSAXD010000061.1, from coordinate 11,501 downwards.
ACGCTCACCGAACCGATCTGCAAGCGCCATGAGCAAGGTCTCCCGCTCTTCGCTCGTATACCGGATGGTATCGCCTTGGGCTGCGGTCAGGGGATCGTGCTCAATGAGCCACCGGCGAAACGAGCTGACCATCCCCGCAAACCAGGCTGCTGTTTCCCGCAGGGGGCTGGGGATAACACCGTGTTCAATTGGAAACAATGGAGTAACACGGCTTGGAGCCACATGGGCGAATCGGTCGGACAAGTCACGTGCCGCCAGAAATTCGGCAAAGCTCTTATGCGCGAAAACGAAACCGCCCTGTGTATGCCGCGTGAACAAGCCGGTGTTGAGTGTTTCAAGTATCTCGAAGCGCTTGGCACCAGTACAGGAGGCGTCAACCACTCGATCGCTCCGTGCATCAGTGTCAGGGACGGCAATTGTGTCGTTACCGCCGAGCACGATCCGGACAGCGATCTGCTGCGCAATGGCGATGCGTTCAGCTGGCAAAGTCTGGGGTGGTTTTTGATCCGCGTGCTCTCGATTGTGTTCGACGGCGAGACGTTCCATCGCCTTGGTGTACAGAGTCGTCCGATCATAGCCGAGAGACGAATTATCTTCGAGGTACAGCGATAACATCATCGCGAGCGTCAAGGGATGACTCGCGAGCGCAGTTACATGTCGCCTTTGCAGAGACTCCATGAACTGGTCAACCGCATTTTCCCCAGAAAGCTTTTCGAACGCCAAGGCGCGGATGGCGGCCTCTTGCAACGGAAGCAATTGAAGGGTCGTGAGGCCCTCAATGTGCTGTTCCTCGTGCTCAACGGCCGCGAAAAACCTGGAAAGCTGTTCGGCTTCTGAAGGTCGCCAGTCACGGCTGCGACACGATAGCCGCAGCTTTACCAGATGGAGAGCATTGAGTTCGTGAAGGCGGCGTAACCCTTTGCGCAGAACATCGAAAGCCTTTTCGGTTTTGATTCGCCCTTCATCCAACGCATCGATGAACCACCAAACCGGTCGGCCAGACTCGACCATCTCAAAAAAGCTACATTTATCGCCGATCGTATCAAAGATCTCGTCGCCATCGCACCAGTCCTGCCAGCAACTCAAATATGCATGTTCCCCTGCCTGTCGCAGCTCTTGGACACGGTGGCGAAACTCAGACGTTTTGCCACTACCGGGTTCGCCCAGAAGAACGATGCAAGGCACGTCATGCCAGTACTGCCACGGCTCCTGAGTCACCTCGCTCGAGCTCGACTGCGACAGGGAGTTGCGCCCCCCGTCTTTGAAGCGCGACTGGTCAAGCGCAGTGAACAGCCTTTCCGCATGAGTAGTAAAGCGAAAGTCTCCGGCCGACGTCATGAGTCTCCTTCTTTCCAGGTTCCTAGCTTGCGTCCATTATCCCTCCGACTTCGCCTGGTCACGGTGCCTTGTTCACCGAAGCACGAATTGCGAGACGATGCGCGATCTGCTCACGCGATGACTGTCTACTTGCCTTTCCGTCGATTCAAAAAGGTTTGAGACACATATCACTGCTCTGAACACGGCCAGCCAAGGCCGCTCCGCCGATGCGATTCCACGTCGGCGCACTTCGCTCAGGAGCTCACGTGAATCCCACCGTTCTTATTTCCATCGTTCTCACGCTCGCGCTCGTCGCCATGTTCGCGCTCGGGCTGTACTGGCTCAACACAAAGAATCGCCCCGTCCCGTTCCTTCCGCGCCCGCAGCCGCCACCGCTTCCCCCCTTCGCTGCTTACCCCGCAGAATCCACGTCCGCATCGTTCGCTCCCGGTGACACGCACGAATGGGAGGCTAACGCGCACTGGCACGATCACGACGCGCACGCTGTTTCCGGCAGTAGCAACGATCCACATGACACGTGGTCGCTCTTTGGCAAACGCACATCGCCGCATGCACCGGACATCGACGACGTGCAGGTCGAATTGCACGAAGCGTTACGGGGCGAACGGCGCGATGCGTCTGCATCGGTTGACTCCGGACCGCATGCTGATCATGCCGCGCCAATGTCGCCGCCCCCTCCACCTTCACCATCCGGCTCGACGCTGCGCTGTCCTCAGTGCCGCTCTTCGCGCATCGACACGCTCAACCGGGCGCGCAAGGCCGGCAGCACGATCGGCAGTGTCGCTGGTGCAACGAGCGGCATGGCAATGGCGCTCTCGGGCGCGGAGGCCGGTGCCGTCGTCGGCTCTATCGCCGGTCCGGTCGGCACCGTCTTCGGCGGTCTCGCGGGCGCGGTGATCGCCGGACTCGTCGGGAGTGCCGCCGGGTGTGCAGCAGGTTCCGCTGTCGAATGAGCCATGGACGACGACATTCGCAACAACTACCGCTGCCGCTCGTGTGGTCATGTCTTCGGTCCCGCACTCCGCTGAGGCCGGAACGCGCGGCCTGCCGAGCTTGATTCAAAAAAATCTCAGGCCCTTACTACCACCGTGAGCCCGACAAGCATCGCGGCTTCGCCGGTGCGATCGTGCGTCGGCGCCCCCTCTCAGGAGTTCAACGATGCTCTACCCATCTCCCCTCGACTACCTTGCCGCCTTCGCACTCGCGTTCATCTGCGGTGTGCTGGCAGCCGCATGTCACTGCAAATACACGGACAAGATCCGCGAGGAGGCCGCAGCCCATGCATGATTACCCACCCTTCGACGATGAAGAGGAACCATCCTTCTCCGACTCTCCGCGACCGGATGCAAATAGTGAATCCATGTACTACCGGCCAGGCGTAGGTCCGGTTTATCGGTGTCCGCAATGCCAATCGCTCCACACGGAGCCCCGCCATATCGCACGGCGCGTTGGTGGCGCAGTCGGTGCGGCGGCTGGCGCGACCAGCGCTATCGCTATTGCGCTGTCCGGCGCGGAAGCCGGTGCAATGGCCGGTCTGATCGCAGGCCCGATCGGCTCAGCATGCGGTGGCGTTGCCGGTGCAATCCTCGCCGGATTGATCGCCGGTGCTGCAGGTTGTGCAACTGGCGCGGCATTTGGCGAAGCCGTCGACCAGAAGATCCTCGACAACTGGCGGTGTCTCGCCTGCCGGCACACCTTCAGCGTGCAGCCACGCTGAACTGCACCGTCTCCGTTGTCTCACGTTTCCTTCCTCTTGCCCGGCCTCAGTCGGGCTTTATGCACTGCCATTTTCGAATAGGAGAATTTCCCATGCATCTCGTCCAAACCATGGCCTACGTCGGCCAGGAACCGTGGCACGGTCTTGGCAACAAGCTCGCTCCCAAACAACCGCTCGAAGTCTGGGCCCGCGCTGCGGGCATGGACTGGAGCATTGAAGAGGCAGAGGTCCGTTTCGTTGTCGCCGGTAACCGGAGTCTCGGTTCAATCCACGCGTTTCCCGAACAGAAAGTCCTCTATCGCTCGGATACCAAAGCGCCGTTGTCGGTCGTGTCCGCGCGCTATCAGGTCGTGCAGCCGTCCGAGATTCTGGAGTTCTACCGAGATCTCACTGAAGTGGGCGGATTCCAGCTCGAAACGGCGGGCGTCCTTAAGGAGGGCCGCAAGCTGTGGGCGCTCGCCCGTACCGGCCAAAGCGCAACCCTCAAAGGCAAGGACCAGGTCAACGGCTACCTACTGCTCGCCACCGCTTGCGACGGCACGCTCGCCACCACTGCACAGTTCACATCCGTCCGAGTCGTGTGCAACAACACGCTTCAAGTCGCGCTGGGTGACAGCACAAGCGCGGTCAAAGTCCCACACCGCTCGCAGTTCGACGCCCAGGCAGTCAAGCGTCAACTCGGTATCGCAATCTCGTCGTGGGATGCGTTCATGGCGCGAACCAAGGCGCTCTCCGAACGGAAAATTTCGGACTCGGCAGCCGAGGCGTTTCTGCGGCGCGTGCTCACCTACTCGACTGCCAACGTCGCGGACCGCGAAGCGCTCGCGGTCAATGAGCGTGCGATCAAGGCAGTTGGCCAACTCTACGCGGGACGCGGCAAAGGCGCAGACGTGGCGTCGGCCTCCGGAACGGCGTGGGGATTGCTCAACGCTGTAACTGAGTATGTCGATCACCACCGCCGCGCACGCAGCGACGATCACCGGCGCGATGCCGCGTGGTTTGGTCAGGGCGCGACCATCAAACAGAAGGCGTGGGATGAGGCGCTCAAGCTCGTTGTGTAGTCCCCGCTGTTTCCATTCACGCTCGACCCGGCCAGGTTCGCCTGCCGGGTCTTTCCGTCTCTGGAGGTTTCATGAGCGTCATTCCATCCAGTCGCGCCCATTCGCGACGGCCTGCATTGAAGCTCGTCAAGACCGACGAACTGTCCCGCAACGACTGGCTCGCCGTGCGGCGAACCGGGATCGGTGGGTCCGACGCTGCAGCTGCGGTCGGGCTCAATCCGTACATGAGCCCGCTGGAATTGTGGCTCGACAAGACGGGACGCGCGGAAGGACTGCCGCGCCCCGATCCGGCCGATACGACATCGCCGACGTACTGGGGGACACTTCTCGAACCCATCGTGGCGGCGTCGTACACAAAGCAGACGGGCAACCGCGTTCGTCGGGTCAATGCCGTTCTGCGTCACCCATCGATCCCGTTCATGCTCGCCAACCTCGATCGCGAAGTCGTTGGCGCGCGCGACGTCCAAATCCTCGAGTGCAAGACCACCGGCGAATTCGGCGCGCGGCTCTGGCGAGACGGCGTGCCGGAATACGTGCAGTTGCAAGTCCAACATCAGCTCGCCGTGACGGGCAAGATGGCGGCGCATGTCGCGGTACTCATCTGCGGCCAAGCACTGGAAGTCCATCGGATCGAGCGCGATGATGCGTTGATCGGGCGGCTCGTTGAACTCGAAGCACGGTTCTGGCAGTTCGTGGAGTCTGACACGCCGCCCCCTGCGGATGGATCGGAATCGGCCGATCACGCATTGCGGCACCTGTATCCGGGCAACGGCGGCACGGTTGATTTCAGCGACGACCGGCACCTGTCGTCCGTGTTCGCCGACTTGGTCGCCGTGCGGACCGACATCGAAACACGTCAGCAGACCGAAGCGCAGCTCAAACACACCATACAGCAGGCAATGGGCGACGCCACGCGTGCGTTGTTCGAGACCGGCGAAGTGTCGTTCAAACGCAGCAAGGATTCATCCACCGTCGATCTGAAACGGCTGCTGGCCGATCACCCATCGTTCGAAACGCAATACGCCACTTCGAAGCCCGGTTCTCGGCGCTTCCTCGTTTCCACCTGAGTCCGTTTGTATCCGGTCATCGCAACGAACAAGCGTTCTCCTTCATCTTTCTATCTAGAGGTCCACATGCTGAAAGGTCTTTCCATCACCCCGCCCGTGGTCGGGCGAATCTCCATCGGGCGCGTCGTCGAGAAGAATGGCAAGCGGCTGCCGGAGAAGGACGATCAATTTACCCTCACCACGCAAGTGCAAAATCGCGACGGCTGGATGCTGCATCCGCTCAATGAAACACTGCGCAAGACGACGTCCGGCAAGCTGCGTGCGATTCCGGTCCGGGTCCTGTTCAACGATCCAGACCTAAACCTCCGCGCCGACTATAGCCTGTTCGATCGCGATACCGGGCGACCGGTGTGTGTCGGTAACGGTGAAACGTGCCGGCGTGTGAAGGATACCGGAATCGAAGCCCTGCCCTGCCCGTCGCCGGATGGTTGTGCCTTCGGTCGTCAGGGCGGCTGCAAGCCCTACGCGCGGTTGAACGTGATCGTCGGCGACGAAGACGAGCTGGGGTCGTTCATCTTTCGCACAACGTCCTTCAATTCCATTCGCACGCTCGCGGCACGCCTACATTACTTCCGCGCCGTCTCCGGCAACCTGCTCGCGTGTCTGCCGCTGGAACTGAAACTGCGGGGCAAGTCGACCACGCAGAGCTACCGGTCCCCGATCTACTATGTCGATCTCGGCGTGCGATCAGGCAGTACGCTCGAAGACACGTTGACGCAAGCGCACGAACTGGATGTACGGCGACGGACGGCCGGGTTCGATCAGGCTGCACTCGATACGGCGGCTCGTGCCGGCTTTGCCAACGGTGCATTCGAAGACAGCCCGGACGAGCGGGCGGCCGTGGTTGAGGAGTTCTATCCCGAGACAGCGGCCAGTCACACGGACGCGGGCACTGGTACGGGTGAGAAAACTGGCGGGACGCAACCGCAGCGATCAACGCTACGCGACAAACTGGAGCGCAAGGCGGTGCTGCTTGGCGGAGCGGCGGCATGACGGCGACGTCCCGCTGGGCGTTCGTGCTGGCAGTTGGCGCAACGGGCACCGCGCTCAGTTTGTCGATTCTGGCAGGCTGGCAGCGCGGCGGCTCGCTGCCCGAGCGGGCCGTGTGGGTGGCAATCGGCATGGTGCTCGTCACGAGCGCACACCTGTTGCCGGCGTTACTTCGGGACGCGCCGATCCTTGTGCGTGGCACAGGCAGCCTGCTATGGGGCGCCTGCTTGGCAACGGCGTGTTACGGTCATGCGGTCTTCTTCGTAACGGCCCAGCAGCACGCCGGGGAGCTGCGGGCGTCGACCGTACCGGCCGTTGCAATCACGACGTCCGGTCGCACTCTCACGGCCGTCATGGCGGATCGGGCCAACGTGGCGCGTCAGCTTGCGCTCGCGGAGGCGCAGCGCTGTCCTCGTGACTGTCCAGGACTGGAAGCCCGTCGCACGACTCTCGCCGCGCGACTCGAAGCGCTCAATGCGGAAGCGGATGACGTTCGGCGTCGGCAGTCAGCGGACGATCGGGTCACGGCGCAACGTAACACATTACTTGCCGATCCGGTCACGTCACGACTCGCCGCGTTACTCAGGACGACCGTCACCTGCGTCGACCTGCTGGCGGGACTGGCGTTCGCCGCCGTGCTCGAAGGCGTAGCTTGCCTGCTCTGGACGGTCGCGCTCCGGTCGTCGTCATCGGCTCCTGAGCCTGCCGTGACTGAATCTGAAATCGCGCCGATCACGAATTCAGCTACCGTGACTGAGCCTGTAGTCACGACGGTCGCGGACGTGAGTCGCGCGATTCAGCTAAAAGTCACGCCGGCCATGACGAGTCACGCACCGCTGACCGTTAGTCGCGAAACTGCAACTGCCAGTCACGACGGAATAACCGGCAGTCACGCTCCGCGCGACGATCCGGTCCCGCCAACACCGGTCGTCGAGTCGGTCGGTGACGCCGTGACCCAGCTCGCCCAAGACATCGCCGCGGGTCGGGTGCGTCCGACCGTCGCCGACATTCGCCGCTATCTGAGTTGTTCTCAGGCACGCGCGGCCGCGCTACGCCGCCAGATCGCCGAACGCGGCATAGCGACATAAGCGCCGGGCCTCACGCCCGGCCTATTCTTTCTCGACAACCCACGATATGGAAAAGTACGGACGCGATCCCCGATCTCGCCAGCATCACCAATCTTGCCAACCAGCGCGTCGCAGTCGCCGACCGCATATGCACTGCGCCGGGGCAACAGGCTACCGGCGCGTCAACCGCGCCGACAACCGCTCGAAGACCTCCAGCATCATTGCACGATCCGCCGTACTAAGCCGGGACAGGAGCCGATTCAGGTGATTCGCTTGGTCGCTCGACCGGCTACTCGCCTCCGTCAGCATGTCCGCTGCATCGCACTGGAAGATATCAGCCAATTCAAACAACCGTACCACGGTCGGAATCACAACGCCGCGCTCCATTCGGGACACGGCTTCCAAGCCAATCCCAAGCGCTTCCGCCACCTGTTCCTGCGTTAATCCGCTCGCGATGCGCTGCTTGGCGATGGTTCGCCCCACTGCGGCCGCCAGATCGTCGGTTTGCCCTTTCGGCATGCTCCCTCCCAGTCACCCGGAATGGTTGAGCACCATCCGTTTGACATGAAGGGCTTTATTGGTTGATATTCATCGAATTTAGACGATTACATCCTACCGGGTCGATCCAAGTGGCGCTTGCTGGGAATCTGTCGCCCCGATTCATCCCGTTTGGTACGCAAAGCCTTCACAACAAGATCGTTAAAGACAGGAAATGAAAGCATGAAAACTACGCACAACAAGATCGCTACGCGCGTTGCCCTGTATGCCTGCATCGCCGCCACGCTCACCGCCTGCGGGCACAGCGCTCCTTCGGAAAGCGATGCGAAAACTGCTCTACAAGCTCGAATCGGCGACTGCGATTACCTGCATGTGAGTGACTTCACCAAGGTCAACGGTATTTCAATCGATGAAAATACGTACAAAGTCGAAGTGAAATATACGCTCACTCTCACTCCGACTAGCGACATGAAGGAACGCGCGAAGGTGCTGAATGCAGATCGAGCTAAGCTGAGTGATGTCAAGCAAACGTACGATGCGGCGCGTGCGAATTACGATGCTGCCGAAACCGCTTGGGTGGATGCGCACAAGCATGATCCAGACACCAGCATCAGCTCGCCTGATCCAGCCGACCCCAGCAAAGTCACCTATCCCGTCGAGCTGGGTGAATCCGGGGCACGTAATAAATACATACACGACCATAGCGACGGGCTCAATGGCAGCGGGACTGCTGGCGCGTATGCAGAACAGCAAGAGCGAGTCCGTCAGGAGGCTAACGTTCAAATCTTCGCTAACGATTTGCGTAAAGAGTGCCAGAATGTTCAACTGAGGACACTGGGTCAAGCTTTCCATGGCGTTAGTGCAGCGACTGATCTGACTGAATCGGTACAAAATCAATGGGATGAAACGTTTGTGATGATTCGAACCGACAACGGTTGGCAGGAAGCTCAATAGCCGCAAGGACATTGCATCGCCCCATCCGGTGGAGACGGACACGGACGCCATCCGATGACAACGTGATCCGGCTCGCCCAAGACGCCGCACCCGGACGCGTACGCCCCATCGTCCCTGACATTCTCTAGTCCCTGAGCGGCTCTTGGGCGCACGCCATCGCGTTGCGCCGCCGGCTTGCCTCGGCGGCATATGTGCCGAGCCCCGCATCCGACTGCTCGTCTTCCCTTTCCACCCGCGTGCCTACATCCGGCGTTCCCGAAGGTTCCGGCACGTCCTCGACCAGGAGTCCCCCCTCATGTCCGACACCACCGATCTCGTCAAAAGCATCAGCATCGCCAATCTCGCCAACCAATGCGTCGCAGTCGTCGAACGTGTCCATCGCGCGCTCGAACTGATCGACGCACTGCTTGCGCTTGCCACGCAACATGGCTTTGCGCAGGCACCCGACACCAAGCGTACGTGGCTGCTGGCTGAGGTGGCGATCGACGCAGTGCCGGTATCAGCACTGCTCGACGTCATCCGACAGTCGGGTTTCAAGGGTTTCTATATCGGTGAGTAAGTTCGGTCCAAGTTCGGATATGGAACGCATCCCTGCAGGCAGGGTTCCTTTCACTGACCGTTGCACGTTCCGTGTCGCTGTCTCTGCTGGTCATTGTTGTGGCCTTGAGCCATCGCGTCACACTTGAAGCACGCCCGGATTTTCGCGGTGCAATCTGCATCGCTTTCGCCGGTTGTCTGGACGCATCGGGCACGATGCTCTACAAGTCGGCGCTGGTCTATGGCCAGCAACTTTCGATTGTGGCAACGCTCGTCTCACTCTACCCTCTGACGACGGTGGTACTGGCCACGACCATTCTTCGCGAACAGTGGAGCAGATTGCCGCCGATGGCCTTTCATGAACAGACGGTGCTGGGGCAACGCTTACTTACCCACTGGGCGGCTACACCAAATAGCAGCAGACCTCACGCCTAGATCCCCCGTGCGTGTGCACTCCGTCCATGGGTCCAAAACGGTGCGCACTCACGGTACCACGCGCACCACAATGTGGAAGACAGGATGCAACGCATGCGCGTGAATGGCTTTGCAGAAGACGATTGTTCGCCCGATACACTCCAGTGCCTGGTACAAGCGTCAGAGTCGCTCATGCCTTACCGAGCCGGTAAACGCACTCGACGCGCATATCGCGCGTCGAGTGTCATGATTCATCAGGCCGATGCCGTCAGTCGTCGTGTCGGTGATGGCGATGCTTGCGGTGACGATAGCTACCATTGTCATACGAGTTGCGCTGCAGGTTGCCGCCGAGAGCTGCGCCTGCGCCTCCGCCGACTGCCGCGCCAAGGATACCGCCAGTGCGGCCACCCACCGCATTGCCCGCCGCGGTGCCAGCACCACCACCCAGCGCGCCGCCAATGATTGCGCCCGTGCGCTCGTGACGGTTCGCCGTCACTGCGCCGCCGGCACCACCACCGATTGCGCCACCAATCACCGAGCCGGTTTGGCCACCGACCGCGCCGCCAACTGCCGCGCCGGCTGCGCCGCCGAGTGCGCCGCCAAGCGCATTATTCAAATCACTCGCTGCCGCCGGCAGCGCAGTCGCGCCAGCCAGTACGGCGATGACAAAAGTGGGGGCGATTTTCTTCCACATACCCGTATTGTTCCTTGTTCTCAAATTGATTCGGTGGTCTCGCTGGTGTGACACGCTGAACTGGCCTGTGTCGACCGCATTCGCTTCAGCGAGCTTGCGGCGAAGCATAGCACCGGCCTCCGACCGTTACCCCGAACATTCTGGTAACAGAGTATTTACAGTGTGACAGAGTTTGGTCTGTCCGGATTGACCCTGCGGATACGACGAACGGATACGTGTCCGGTATATAACGTCCAAATATTGCATTACTTGAAGACGGGCTCTCGAACTGACCCTGCCTGTGTGGACACGATTCCAGATTCATTTGGCTGCAGATCATCAGTCCGAGCACATCCCGCAGCAGCAACTGCTCCAATGCGATCCTGCAATGGCGCACTTCGCCCTGGAGCTTCCGCTGCAGCATGTCTTGACACAAGTCATTCGTTTTTCTCGAGCGTGAACGGGTCTTCGACAATGGGCCACAGCGGACGCGTGGCCTTCACATATGGCCTACTCGCGAAGTCCGTTGTCAGTGCGCCAGGCGAATCGACAAAGTGGATCTCTTTGGCGAGTGGTGCGAACCCCGCATAGAAGTGATTGGTCGATTTGACAACGATGATTCGGTAGCTGGCCGGATCGAGGCCGAGCGCAATCAGGAACTCGGGATGGAAAACCTGGGTCCGTTGGGTATCGATAATCAGGTCGACGCTCCCGGCGCTAACCCAGGCGGCGTCGCGCTCGAGCAGCCGGTCACGGTTCTTGCTGAAGGTCGAGTGGTCCCACACTGCATCATCCATCGCCAGGCCGACAAACCAGCGAAACAGCATGTTGTAGGAGATTTGTTCCATCAGCATGCATTCGCTTCGAATCGAATACAGCACCTGCAACAGCAACGCGCGAATCAGCTTCTCGGGAGCGATACTCGGGCGGTCGCCCTTCGGGTCGCTCTCGTACATGCGCGCGAACACCGGGTCCATGCGCCTGAGCGCGTCGTTCAGCCAGATACAAATCGGGCGCAACGGGTGGTTGGCGGGAACGAAGTCATCCAGCTTCGCCATTGTGAACATCGCCTCGGTGTAGCCGTCCGCTCCGCGCATCGCTTCGCCCTCAGTGTTCTCTGGTTCCTTGTTTCAACGTTTACCGCTCTCGGTCCGATGACCACGGCCGGAGCTATTTCAACAGCCC
>NZ_JBSAXD010000060.1:0-16381 GCF_053427715.1 Burkholderia sp. MR1-5-21 | reverse complement strand
AAGCCAGCGCAATGAACTCATTGAAACGCGATTCGAGCCGACCTGACGTGTTGATTATCGGCGGCGGGCCCGCTGGTGCGACGGCGGCGGCCTTCCTGGCGATGAAAGGACGCGACGTTGTGCTCGTGGAGAAGGAAGCGCATCCGCGCTTCCATATCGGCGAAAGCCTGCTACCACGTAACCTCGACATTTTCGAGCGGCTTGGCGTTCTGGATCAGGTACGAGAGATCGGTGTCCATAAGCCGGGTGCAGAGTTCGTCTCGGACCGTACGGGCCGCAGCTGCGCGTTTCCGTTCGAAAACGCACTGAATCGAGACCGTACGCACGCCTGGCAAGTACGGCGTGCGGACCTTGACGCCTTGTTGTTCAGACACGCCGTCGCGCGCGGGGCTGAGTGTTTCGAGCGTACTCGTGTCACGCAAGTCAAGCTGGACGATGCCGGCGGACGTCACGTCGTGTCCGCGCAGGACGAATCGGGCGGCACCCGCGAATGGCATCCGCGCTACGTGCTCGACGCTTCGGGCCGCGATACGTTTCTCGCGTCGCGGATGAAGGTCAAGACCTCGAACAAGTACAACAACACGGCGGCCGTTTATGCGCATTTCACTGGCGTAGAGCGTCGAGAAGGCGAACTCGCGGGCTACATCAGCATTCATCTTGCGGAGGATGGCTGGTTTTGGCTGATCCCGCTACCCGGTGACACAATGAGCATTGGCTTTGTCGGCAATCAATCGGCGTGGAAAGCGCGCAAGGGAACGCCGACCGATCTGCTGACCGAGCGTATCGCTTCGAGCCCGACCGTCGCGGCTCGCGCGCAAGGCGCACAGCGCGTGTCGGACGTCTACAGCACGGCCAATTACAGCTATCGCGCGCGAGAGGGCAACGGTAACGGGTTTCTGATGATCGGCGATGCCTACGGATTTGTTGATCCGATGTTCTCGACAGGCGTATTGATGGCGATGATTGGTGGAGAACTCGGCGCGGAGGCCGCCCACGTCTGGCTCGACGATCCGACACGAGGAAAAAAGCTTGCGCAAGCAGCCAACCAAGAGCTGTCAGAGGCGATGGATCGGATCAGTTGGCTGATCTATCGAGTGAACGATCCTGTCATGCGTACACTTTTCATGGCTCCGTCCAATCGCCTGTGGATGCGAGACGGCATCGTCAATCTGCTGGCAGGAAATCTTCGGGGGAGCTGGCGCGCCGCACTCCCGGTGATGTGCTTCAAGGTCGTATATCACGTGCTCTCGGCACTGCACCGCCGTGGAATCGAGATTTCGCTGCCTGAGATGCCCGCGCCTGGAGCCTGATCGGACTGGCTACCCGGACCCGCTCGGTAGCGACCGCTTGCCGATTGCGCATCGGACATTGCCGAAAGCACCGGCGACGGACCGCAATGGGTCGGGGTGTGAGTTCGCTGATGCAGAAAGCTGACGTTCGGCTGCGCGACGCCGCCGCTGTCAGCAATCCGCCACATTGCTGACGTAGAACCCAGCCCGCCCCAATGTCCGCAAAGGCCGATGACGGAGCGTTCGTCTTTGACAATCGGACGGCCGGCTACGGAGCAAAGCCGACGCCTGAACGTCCGATCGGCGATGCATGTGAACGGCGGGTTGTGGCCGGACTCGCAAGCTCGAAGTTGGTCGAAGGTCGCGCTTTGGCACCGGCCGCCCAACTTTCGCCGTCGACCCGTTGCTGCCGGTCGAGGCCTTGAGGCTGATTGGAAGATGACGTGCCAATGAAAGCGCAATAGCACTCAAGCGCGTTCAGCGACAGTGGGCAGACACACGGCGCAATTCAACAATCACGCGTCGCGTTATGCGATGTCGACACCGGCACGGCACGTGACAATGAACGCCATTGTACGACGCGGCATCGCGCTGCGATGCCGTTGCCAAGCCGCTTCTTTCCTGACGATCGACATGCACGGAGTGTGTATGCATCAGCCTCCATTCGGACGTGCACCACACGACCCTTTGTGCGCAAAGATCCCCGATATCGATTTCGCGGATCGCGCAGCGACGGCGCTCGTCGTCATCGACGTCCAGTACAACGATGCCGCGGCGAACCGCGGCTGGGTGAAAGCGTGCGAGGCGCTGTCGCCAGGCTCGATGCGCTATTACATCGATCGGCTCGAGAACACGACACTCCCGGCGATCCGCACGTTGCTCGATGCGTTCAGGCGGACCAACCGTCCGGTGGTGCACCTCGCGATCGGGTCCGACTATCGGGACATGCGGGACTGCCCAGCGCGCTTTCGCGAATGGACGCGTGCGCTGGAAGCCGCGGCGGGCATCGAGGACATGTGGTGGACCGGGAATCCGGACTATGCGTTCCGCGACGAAGTTGCGCCGTTGGAGGGCGAGACCGTGATTCGCAAGACGACGCAGGGGGCGTTCAACGGCAGCGAGATTCAGAACGTCCTCGATCGCATGGGCATCCGGAATCTGGTGTTCACTGGGGTCGTCACGAGCTGCTGCGTCGAGACCACGGCGCGCGACGCCGCCGACCGCGGGTTCGGCTGCGTCCTGGTCTCGGACGCGTGCGCAGACACCGATGAGGCCATGCACGATGCGGCACTCACGAACTTCGAGCTTTATTTCGGCAAGGTCATGTCGCGCGCCGACCACCTCGTGCAGTCGATGATCGAAGGCCGCTGACGAAACGAACGAAAGCCGGCGCGGCGCGAGCGGGTTTCTCCTAGCCCTCCACGAGGGCGTCCTTGCGCTGCCCCGCCGCGGTCAACGCGCAAAGTGCAACGGCGGACCAGTCGTGCTCGGCGCCAATACCTTGCGAGCGCACTGCAAGAAAGCGATCGTGAACAAAGCTTGCAAGCGGGAGCGGCACACCGAGCGCCTCGGCGGCCGCCAGCATCAGGCGATTGTCCTTCTGGCCGAGCGGCAGCGAGAATCCGGCCGGCTGGAACTGCTGCGTCGCGATCATCGAACCATAGATCTTGTAGGGCGGCGCGTTGAAGTTTGCGTTCGTCAGGAGTGTGACGAAGTGCAGCGGATCGATTCCCGCCTTGCCCGCCACCGCGCATGCTTCGCCCAGCGTCTCGATGACCACGGACAGCATGAAGTTGCCGATCAGCTTGACGAGGTTCGCCTGCGAGGGATCGGTCCCGACGATGCCGACGGACTGGCCCAGCTCTTCCAGCAACGGCACCGCAATCTTCAGGTGTTCGTCCGCGCCTGCGGCCATGATGAAGAGCTTTCGCGCCGCCGCCGCGTCGGGCCGCCCAAATACCGGGGCCGAGACAAAGCCCGACCCGGCGTCGACATGTCGGGCTGCAAGAGCCTGAGCCGTATCCACGCCGATCGTGCTGAGCGAGATGTGCACCGCGCCAGGTCTGAGCCCCGCGAGGATTCCATTCTCGCCGAGCGTGACCGAGGTCAGCGCCGCATCGTCAGCGACCATCGAAAATACGACGTCGGCCTGATGCGCGGCCTCCGCAGGGCTCGCAGCGACCGAGGCCACTGCCCTGCTCAGGGGTTCGGTGCGCGCGGCGCTGCGGTTGAATACGTGCACGTCGTGCCCGGACTCGACCAGGTTCATGGCGATCGCGGCGCCCATCGAGCCAAGCCCGACAAATCCAATCTGCATGATGAAACTCCAGATAACCAACCACGTTGACAAGGCAGCACATTGGCAACGCCGCGGTGGCGGTCCAGGCCGCCCGATTGCGTTGCCCGCAACTGCCACTCGGCACTAGCGCAGCGGAGGCGCCATGAATTCCGGCCCGACCGGATCGGTCACATGCTGTTCGAGCAACGCGTCGATGTCCGCCATGTCCTGTGCGCTCAACCGCCATCCGATCGCATCGCCGATGCCGCGCAACTGGTCCGGGCGACGCGCGCCCCACAGCGCGATCGTGGGTCCGCGGTCGAGAATCCAGCGGATCGCCAATGCCAGCACCGATTTGCCATGCCGCTCGCGGGCAAAGTCCGAGAGCGCCTCGACGGCTGCCAGGTATTGCGCGAAACGCGGCTGCTGGAACTTCGGGTCCGTCTTGCGCAGGTCATCGCCATCGAATACGGTGGACGCGTTCATGCGCCCGGACAACAGACCGCGGCACAGCGCGCCGTAGGCCAGCACGACAAGCCCTTGCTCGCGTGCGTATGGCAGGACATCGGTGTCGATCGCGCGCTCGAACAGGTTGTACGGCGGCTGGACTGTCGCGAGCTTTGTCGCCGCCGAGAATGCGTCCATCTGCCGCGGAGCGAAGTTGCTGACGCCGACGGCCAGGATCTTTCCTTCCACGCGGAGTTTTTCCAGTTCGGCCGCGGTTTCTTCAAACGGGACCCGCGTGTCCGGCCAGTGCACCTGGTACAGGTCAATGTAGTCGGTGCGCAAGCGGCGCAGCGAATCCTCGATTTCCTGTCGAATGCGTGCCGGTGTGGCGTTGCGCCGCACGCCGCCAGCGCCCCATTCGAGCGCCGCCTTGGTCGCGATCACCGCATGCTGGCGCATGCCGGCCAGTGCCTTCCCGACCACCTCCTCCGAATGGCCGAATCCATACACCGGTGCGGTGTCGATCAGATTGATGCCGTGGTCGAGCGCGCCGCGAATGGTGGCCACGGAGGCATCGTCGTCGGCTCCGCCCCACATCCAGCCGCCGATCGCCCATGTACCCAGCGCAATGCGCGATGCCGCAATCGGGATGCCTTCAATTCGTATGGTTTCGATATTCATGCTCGTACCCTCCACGGGATGGTTGCCTGCGCGCGTTCGACCTGTACTCGGCCGCCGCACGAAGCGTAAAATCTAGCTCATATGTCGTTGAATTGGATTCAACGAGCCATTTAGGCAAACCACGCCATCTGTCTGCCATGCCCGCTTTCACACGCACCGAACTTGCCGACCTCAATGTGTTCGTCACCATCTGCCGCCGCCGCAGCTTCCGCCAGGCGGCCGTCGAACTGGGGGTGTCGACGTCCGCGCTGAGCCACGCCATGCGCAATCTCGAAGCGCGGCTGGGCGTGAAGCTGCTCAACCGCACCAGTCGCTCGGTGGTGCCGACTGCGGCCGGCAGCGCACTGGCAGAACAGCTCGACAAGGGCTTCGAGACCATCGGCACGGCCATCGACCAGCTCGATCGCTACCGCACTTCGCCGGTCGGCCGCCTGCGTATCAACGTGCCGCGCGACGCGTCGCGCCTGCTGATCAGCCCGATCCTGCCGGCATTCATCGACGCATACCCGGAGATCCAGCTCGACATCACCGTCGACGATCGCCTGGTCGACATCGTTGCCGACGGCTACGACGCCGGCATCCGCTATGGCGACACGGTCGCACGCGACATGATCGCCGTCCCGCTGACACCGCCTCTGCGCTGGGTGATAGTGGGATCTCCCGGCTACCTGGCGCGGCATGGAAGACCGACGAAGCCAGACGACCTGATGCGCCACTCGTGCATCCGGATACGCATCGGCGACAACTCGCTCTATCGCTGGGAGCTTGGCAATGGACGCCAGGCACTCGAACTCGACGTGCCCGGCCCGGTAAGCGCCAACGAGACGGACACGACCGTCGACGCCGCCCTGAACGGCGTCGGGCTCGCTTACTGCCTGGAACGGCGCGTGGCCGATGACATCGCGGCCGGTCGACTTGAAGTAGTCCTGGCGAAATGGGCAGTCGCCGGTCCACCCATGGTCATGTACTACCCAAGCCGGCGGCAGACGCTGCCCGGCCTGCGTCAACTCATCGACATGATCCGCTCGGCCAATACCTGACTGGCGAGGGGCGCAAGCGTGCTCCGAGACGGTTGAATTCGACCCGGGCTAGCGAACGCCGGACCGGATGACAGGTTCCTTCGCCGCGACGGGTTGACCTGCTGATTCCTGTCCGGCCAGCGCCAAAGCATCGACGCCTGTTTCACTGTCGCGATTGAGCACCGCTCGCGCCGTCTCCATGTCGAGCGCCCCTTCCCATCGGGCGACCACAACGGTCGCAATGCCGTTGCCGATCAGATTGGTAACCGCACGGGCTTCGTTCAGGAAACGGTCGACACCGAGCAGCAGCACCAACCCGGACACTGGAACCTTGTGCATGGTGGCCAGTGTGGCGGCCAACGCGACGAATCCTGCTCCGGCGACCCCTGCGGAACCTTTGGAGGTCAGGAGAAGCACGCCGAGCACCAGCAACTGATCCCAGATCGTGAGGTGGATGTTCATCGCTTGCGCAATGAACAGCGTCGCCATCGTCAGGTAAATGGAGGTTCCATCCGCATTGAACGTATAGCCCGTAGGCAGCACCATGCCGACGACAGGTCGCGAACAACCCAGTTTCTCCATCTTGATGAGCATCTGCGGCAGAACTGCTTCGGTCGACGCCGTGCCGAGCGTGATGAGGATTTCGTCCTTGATGTAGCGAAGAAACTTCCACAACGAAAGTCCGCACATCCGCATGACACCTCCCAGTACCACGACCACGAAGATGATCGAAGTCAGGTAAAGACAAAGCATCAACTGACCGAACGATGTCAACGTACCGATTCCGTACTTGCCGACGGTGAACGCCATGCCGCCGAAGGCGCCGATCGGCGCGACGTACATGACGATTCGAACCACGCCGAACATGCCCTGCAGGAACATGTCGAGCATGTCCACGAGCGGCGCGGTGCGTGGCCCCAGCTTCGCGAGAGCGATGGCGAGCAGAAGCGAAAAGAAGATGATGGGCAGTATCTCGCCGTTCGCGAATGCGCCGACGATGCTGCTCGGGACGATGCTCATGAGGAAATCGAGCATCCCGTGTTGCTGCGCCGCATGGGTATAGCCTGCAATGGCCGAGCTTTCGATGCGGGCGGGGTCGATATTCATCCCGCTGCCGGGCTTGATGATGTTCACGACCACCAGGCCGATGGCAAGCGCGATGGTGGAGGCAACCTCGAAATAAAGCACCGCCTTGACACCGACCCGCCCGGCCTCGTGAAGATCACTCATGCGGGCGATGCCCACGACGACCGACGCAAAGATGATCGGAGCAAGCAGCATCCGGATCAGTTTGATGAACAGGTCCCCCAGCGGCTTGAGTTGGGAGCCGATATCGGGGTAGAAGTGTCCGACGAGAATGCCGGCGATGATGCCGATCAGGACCTGTACATAGAGCTTGGAAAGATGCCTTCCGATCGTTGAAACCCGCATGTCTGTCTCCTATGCGTGGCGTCGTGATTAGAATCGGGCGAGCGGTCACAGCGGGGTCAACCGCTGCGGTCGACACCGCCGGATTCCGCCTGCGTCTTGTTGGTTTTCTTGGGACGCTGCGCCGGTCATTTGGGTCGGCGCGGTGGTGCCGGCCGCTTATGCGGACAGCTTCTGCATCTCGGCAAAGAGATCGGCCTTTCCTTCGAAGCCGATCCCGGGCAGGTCCGGCATCGTGATGTACCCGTTGTCGACCTTGACGCCATCCGGAAATCCGCCGTAAGGCTGGAACAGGTCCGGATAAGACTCGTTGCCGCCAAGACCCAGGCCCGCCGCGATGTTCAACGACATCTGGTGGCCGCCGTGCGGAATACAGCGGCTCGGCGACCAGCCGTGTTGACGCAGCATGTCGAGCGTGCGGAGGTATTCGACCAGTCCGTAGCTCAACGCGCAGTCGAACTGCAGCCAGTCGCGGTCGGGGCGCATGCCGCCATAGCGGATGAGGTTGCGGGCATCCTGCATCGAGAACAGGTCTTCGCCGGTCGCCATCGGCTTGTCGTAGTAGTTGCGCAGCGTCGCTTGCAGCTCGAAGTCGAGCGGGTCGCCCGGTTCCTCGTACCAGAACAGGTCATACTGCGACAGCGCCTTCGCGTACTGAATCGCCGTGTCGAGATCGAAGCGGCCGTTTGCATCGACTGCAAGCTTCTGGCCGTCGCCCAGTACGCTCAGGATCGAATCGATGCGGCGCAGGTCTTCGTCGAGCGATGCACCGCCGATTTTCTTCTTCACCACCGTGTAGCCCCGGTCAATATAGCTGCGCATCTCGTCCTTGAGCTTTTCGTGATCCTGGCCCGGATAGTAGTACCCGCCGGCGGCATACACGAAGATCTTGCGGTCCGGCTGACCCTTGCCGTAACGGTCGGCCAGCAACTGGAACAGCGGCTTGCCTTCGATCTTCGCCACCGCGTCCCATACGGCCATGTCGATCGTGCCGATGGCGACCGAACGTTCGCCGTGACCGCCCGGCTTCTCGTTGGTGAACATCGTGGCCCAGATCTTGTGGGGATCGAAGTTGTCGCCGGCATCGTTGACGAGCGAGGCCGGGTCGGCTTCGAGCAGGCGCGGAATGAAGCGCTCGCGCATCAGCGTTCCCTGCCCGTAGCGGCCGTTGGAGTTGAAGCCATAACCGACGACCGGCTTACCTTCCCGAATGACGTCCGTCACGACGGCGACCAGGCTCAGCGTCATCTTGCTGAAGTCGATGTAGGCGTTGCGGATCGGGGAACTGATTGGAACGGTCTTCTCGCGGATTTCAACGATTCTCATGAATGTCTCCTGATGGCATCGCGCGTTGTCGATGCAACGGGCTGTAGGAGCCGCTAGGTTATTCGCGAAAAGTAGCGCTATGATTCACTGAAAGTCACTTCTTTATTAACTTACAGTGAAGACTGACATCGCCTCCCATCTGCAGTTCTTCGTTCTGCTCGCACGACATGGAAACCTTGCTGCAGCCGCGCGGGAACTCGATCTGACACCGCCCGCGGCAACCAAGCGGCTCGCTCAACTGGAGGCCCGCCTCGGCGTCCGGCTCGTCAACCGGACCACGCGCAGCATCAGCCTGACCACGGAAGGTGAAACCTATCTGCACCACGCGACGCGGATTCTGGCCGAGATCCGCGAAATGGAGGATGCAGTTTCGTCGAGCCGATCGGTGCCGAGGGGGCTGCTGCGTGTCAACGCTACGCTGGGATTTGGTCGCACGACGATCGCGCCCCTCGTCTCCGAATTCGCCAGGCGCTATCCGCATGTCGAAGTGCAACTTGACGTCACCGACCGGCCGATCGATCTCGTTGAAAGCGGCGTCGATCTGGCAATCCGTTTCGGTTCGTTGCCCGACAAGCGACTCAACGCGCGACGCGTGATGTCGAATCGCAGGTTCCTTTGCGCATCGCCGCGATATCTGGAACAGCACGGCACACCGACGAGCCTTGCCGACCTGTCGGATCACCAGTGCATCCTCCACCGTCAGAACGACGATGCTTACGGCATCTGGCGCCTGATGCACAACGGCCACAGCGAAGTGGTCAAGGTGCACGGCATGCTGTCGAGCAACGATGGCGATATCGTGCTGGGCTGGGCGCTCGACGGACACGGTATATTGATCCGCTCGGAATGGGATCTTGCGAAGTATCTCGAGAGCGGAAGACTGCGAGTCGTTCTTCCGGAGTTCGTGCAGCCCTCGGCGGATCTCTTTGTCTACTATCCGCACAAGCGGAATCAGTCCGCACGTGCCCGGGCATTCATTGATTTTCTTGTCGAGCGCTTCACGAGCCACCGTACGTCTGCTACGCAGGCCGCTTCGTTGTAGAAGTGCGATGCGCGTGAAGCTCCGTTGCGAAGCTTGGTGGAATGTCTGATTCCCGGTGATGTCCAGTCATTGGCTGTCGAAGGGCAGCCGAACGCGATGCCGATTCTCCGCGACACGCAAATGCCACAGAAGGCGCAAGTGTGTGTAGATTAGGATCTTGTTGCGACCCGCCACGGAGTCTTCGAATCGGTCGCCATCCGCGTCATTCCTGAAGTTGCACAGGAGCCGGCATGAACACGAAGCACAGCAAGAAAGGTCATCTCGAAGCCGCGGCGTCACACCACGAGCAAGCCGCGCGACATCACCGCGAGGCGTCGCGGCATTTCGAGGACGGTCAAGACTTTGCCCACGCCGCACATCAGGCGATGATGGCCCATGGCCACACGTTGCATGCGATCGATCAGGCACACGACGCTGGCGCGCACAGCGCCAATACGCCATCCATAACGCCTCCATCGACCGGCTCAGGCGCAACTGCCGCGGACGTGGCAAAACATCATGCGGCGGCCGTGGAGCTTCACACGCAGGCAGCGCAGCACATGCGCCACGCCGTCAAGCTCTTCGATCAGGATCGTAGCGCGGCCTCCCACGACGCACAGCTGGCGCTCTCCCTTGCACTGCGCGCCTTGTCCCATGGCAACGAAGCAGCCAAACTATTTGTCAAGCTCGCTGCCAGTGGTGCTTCGTGAGTCAAGGTTGGTTGAATTCAAGCCAGTCACATCCTGTTTGGTGGGGTATTCGGACTGGTGCGGTCCCCGCTTATAGCGCGTATCGAGCGCGCCGTACAGCAGCCGGTTGTCGCGCGGATCTACGGTGGTGGGCCTCCCGTACCGATCCGCGCATTGCCAGGTATCGCGCAATCCAGCGTGCTGCTCGCGACTAGGCCGTTCGTTCCAGCAGGTCTGTTGCGAAAGACTTCGCATGCGCTACGGCCTCTTGCGCGTCGACGAATACACCGAGCTGCTCCCAGTGCTCTTCGGCCGCGTACGTTCCCTTCACACCGAGCGCCCTCTGAACGCGCAATTGCGCTGCGTATCTGCCGTCCTCCAATGGTCGAGCAGTCGCTATTACCTTGTGCGGAAGGTCGGATCTTTCCGGCTGAACCAACTCGACAGGACCGCCAGGTACGCCGATATCTTTCAACTCGTTCCTGGCTTTGCAGTCCGGGCAGTAGAAGCACCACCCGTCGTCCTCGTGATGGGACCTGACCTGCCCACGAGCCAGCACGGCGCGACATTCAACGTTTTCGCAGATGAACGGCATAGCAGTCTCCGGAGTTGTTTGGAAGAAATCCTAGCATGTTCGCCGACGGGCAACCATCGGCATCGATGCCGCGCCTGAGGCTGACGAAACCGTCAATGACGCTTCCTGGCCGAACCCGGAAGCTCGAAATCGGTCGGCAGTCGCGCTCTGGCACCGGCCGCCCAACTCCCGCCGTCGACCCACTTCGGCCATTCGACGCAACTAGAACTCAATGACGGCTTCTGAGTGTCGAGCGGTCATCCGGACATTCATAGCCCCGCCGGCTGTACAGGCGGATCTTGCCAGCCGCCACCGAGCGCGCGATAGAGCGAAACGGCGCTCACTGCGGCGTCGGTCTGGGCCTGAACCAGGTCGCGCTGCGTGTCGAGCAGTTGGGTGTGGGCGTCGAGGACGGACAGAAAGTCTGCCTCGCCTGCCTCGTACAAGGCCTGCGCAAGCGTCGACGAACGCCGCGCCGAGTCGACAGCAAGCGTCAGGCGTACACCGCGCTCCCGTTGTGCACGCACATCGGTGTAGGCTGATTCGACGTCCTGCAATGCATTGAGCAGCGCCTGATCGAACGCGTATTCCGCCTCGCGCAGTGCTGCGTCGTGCGCGGCGATGTTCGCGTGAATGCGCCCTGCGTTGAAAAGCGGCCAAAATATCCCCAGCCCGAGATTGAAAAGGTGGTCCGTTACCGGCGGCATGCCGCGATAGGTGAGGCGATCGATCGACCCGCCGAAGGACAGCGTGAATTTGGGCAAAAGATCGGCTTTCGCGGAGCCCAGATTGGCCGCGGCCGCGTCGATGCGGCGCGCGGCTCCGCGCAGATCCGGGCGTCGTTCCAGCACATCGCCCGGCGCGCTGCGCGGCAGCGGGGGCGAGACCGGCGGGATCGCCCCCGCGTCGAGCAGCGTGCGTTCGATCGATTCCGGCGGGTCCCCGCTGAGCACGGCCAGCGTGCCCAGATGATCGTCGATCTGCTGCTGCACCCCGGGCACTGCGGCCTGGGCCTGCTGAAGCTGTGTTTGCGCCCGGGCCACGTCGAGGTCCGTTGCCAGGCCAGCCCGATAGCGCACTTGCGTCAAATGCTGTGTGTCTGCACGCACCGCGATATTTTCGTCGAGGATTGCGCGCTGGCGTTGCAATCCGCGCAACTGCATATAGGCAGTTGCGACGTTCGCCATCAGCGCGACTTCGAAATCGCGCCGCGCCTCATCCGTCGCTTCGGCCTGCGCGGTCGCGGCGAGCGCGGTGAGCTGGTTACCGCCAAAGATGTCGACGACCCACGTTCCACTCACGCCAGCACCCACATCGGACGCGATCCCTACGGGCGGGGGCAGGTGCGACCGTTGTCGGCTCGCGTTTGCGCCGACGTCCAGTTCCGGGAACAGGCTGCTGCGGGCGATAGTGCTCTGCGCGCGTGCCTCGCGCGTGCGCTCGATAGCGGCTTTCAGATCGTAGTTGTGCACCAGCGCCTTGTCGAGAAGCGCACGCAGTGGCGCGTCCGCGAAGTTGTCCCACCACTGCACGAGGGCGACAGTATCGTCGCCGGCGTTCGACGCACGCCATGCGGACGGCAAGCGCGACGCCGCGGCAGCAACGGATTCATTCTTCGGCATGCTGACGCAACCACAGAGCGCAAGCAGCGCGAAAACGGCTACGAGCCTTGGCGAAGTCACGGCGCGCTCTCCTGGTCAATTAAAGGCGCGGTCCCCCGCGGACGCCGTGGAGGTGCCGGTACCCGTCGGACGGATCGGCATCGCCGGCGCATCGATATACACGTCCATCAGTTCGCCGTCGTAGACGATCTCCGTGCCGACGATGCGGTAAATCACCTGCAGCACTCGCGTGTCGATCCGCTCGGCGGTATCGCCGGACAGGTTGCGTTTCGGTATCAGGCGCGGCTCGAGCCGGACGAATTCCAGCGGGATGCGGCGGGTGGCGTCGCCACGGGGCGACGCATAGGCGCTCCGATCCGGCGCGAAACGTGACGCGTCCTCTTCGGCCACGTCGACGCGCACATGCATGGCCGATGTGTCCCCCATGACCACAAGCGGAGATGGGGCTGGCACTGTCGCGTATTCGCCGGGGCGAATGTTGACCTTGAGGATCTGACCGTTGATCGGCGCAACCACTACCCGCCGCGTGAGGTCGCTGTGGGTCTCAGCCAGCGCCGCAGTGGCGCGCGCCAGCGCGGCGCGGCTTGCCGCAAGCTGTGCCTTGGCGGCATCCACTGCGATTCGGCGGCGCTGCAGGTCCTCCTCGCGGATCGCGCGACGGTCGCTGACGCTTTCGATCAAGGTCAGCTGGACGCGTGCATCCGCCAGTGCCGCTTCGCCGACCGCCAAAGCGGCCCGCGCGTTGGTCACCTCTGCCTCTCGCACCGGGATTTGCGCGGCAAGCTCGCGGCTGTCCTGCTCCCACAGCACGTCACCGGCGTGAACATGCTGCTGCGCCTTGACCCGTACCGCGATTACTTGCCCGGGCACGACTGGCGCCACTCCGATGTCCTCGGACTTCGGCTCGACCAGGCCCTCGGCGCCGATCGAGCGCGCGAAGCTGCTTGCCGGGGGCGCGGCCGGGGGCGCGGTGTGCTGTTTTCCCTGAATGTTCTTCGCCACCAGCATGCCGCCGCCGACGAACGACACGATCGCCACACTGGAAAGAATCATTTTCAGGCTGGGTATGTGCAAGGACATGGCGAGCTCCTGGCGGGCTTCACTGGTTGGCGTCGGGAATTCCCGGCGGCCGGACGACGGTGGTCCCGTTACCGTTAGCGCGGCGCACGATGCGACCGTCTTCCATGTAGGTGATCGAGTGTGCGAACTCGAAAATGCGGTTGTCGTGGGTGACGATCACCACGGCTCTGTCGGGGGAGATCGCCACGCCGTGCAGCAGCTCCATGACGGCGCGGCCGGATTCGGCGTCGAGTGACGCGGTGGGCTCGTCGCACACGATCACGCGCGGTTCGTTGATCAGCGCCCGCGCGATGGCGACACGCTGCAACTGACCGCCCGACAGCTCGACCGGCATCGCGTCGGCGCGCGCACCGAGCCCAAGCTTCTCCAGCAATGCACGACCGCGCCCGGTGGCGGCACGGCGTGGCACCCCTGCAGCGAAGAGCGGCACCGCGGCGTTCTCCGCGGCGGTCAACGCCGGCAGCAGGTTGTACTGTTGAAATATGAAGCCGATGTTTTGCAGCCTGAACGAATTGGCCCGCGCCCCGCGCAGCGCATGCAACGCTTCACCGAGGATCTCCACGGTGCCGGCAGTCGCGTCAAGTAGCCCCGTGAGGACCATCAGCAGCGTGGTCTTGCCGCAGCCGCTCTGCCCGACCAGCATGCTGATCTCGCCAAGCGGTACATCCCAGTCGACGCCGCGCAGCGCCCGCACTGCAGTCTCGCCACCGCCAAACACCTTCTCGAGCTGACGACAACGCACCGCATATTCTGTAGTACTCATGGATTCATGCCCGGAACACGATCGCGGGCTCGAGCAGCAGCACCTTGCGGATACTAAGAAGGCTCGCGAGGATAACGACCACGAAGATGACAACACCGACGCCCACCGCGCTCTGCCACATCAGGATGATTCCGCGCGTTGCGGTCTGGTGCAGGGTCACTTCGAAAAACGTCGCGCACAACCCCAGGCCCAGCCCATACCCGATGGCCGCCACGATCAGTGCCTGCAGGACAATCAGCCCGATCAGGCGCCGGTTGGACACGCCGATCGCCTTGAGCGCTCCGAATTGGCGCAGGTTTTCGATCGTGAAAATATAAAACGTCTGGCCGGCGACGACCGTGCCCACGATGAGCGCAATAGCAATCGTGATGCCGAAGTTGACAGGTATGCCGGTATTTCTCAGGTAGTAATGCATTGTCTGCCAGAAGAAGCCGTCTTGTGTCGCGGCTCTCAGGCCGGTCGCCCGGCTGATGCGCTCGGCGAGCTGCTCGGGGCTGACGCCCGGCTTCGGTGCGGCCAGCACGACGGACAGATATCGGCTCTCGCGCCCGATCAGCTGAACCGCGAGGCTGTAGCGCGCGTAGATGACGGGGAAGGTGGTAAAGGGTGCGCCGGCATCGGAAATCGCGCCGATGATCACGCGATGGTCATTCATCTCGAGCGTGCGACCAAGCTGCAGCGGCTGCCCGGGAAAGAAAAAACCATAACCGGCCTTGTCGATCACGATCGTGTCGGGCTGCCGTAGCACCTCCATCGAGCCGAGCACGATTTTGCGCACCGCCCCGGTCAGCGTCGCATCGTCCACGCCCATCAGCACGCACTGCCGGAACGTACCGTCGGCCGCTTTGGCACGGGCCGAGCCTTTGTACAGCGGCACCGCCCAGCTGACGGCGTCGACACCGCGCACCCGGAACAGCTGATTGTCGGTCATCGGCGCAATCTCGTCGGCGTACGGCGTCTTCGGGTCCATGACCCAGACCGGGGCGTCGGCGACGTCCAGGATCTGGCTGCCGGTGCGCGCCATGATGCCGGCAAAGATCGAGGTCTGGTTCATCAGCAGAAACGACGCGAATGCGAGCGAAAAGACGAGCCCGAACAACTTCGCGCGATCTCCGAACAGCATTTGCACGGCGACGTACTTCATGATGGCGTGACCTAAAATATGACGAATGTCATAATTTTTACTAGTAAAGACCGTTACAGATGAATGGGTCAGTCCCGGGAAAAATTCGCAGAGAAAAAACTGCGGGCCGCCGCGAGCAAAGCGTCGCTTCTGCTCCGGTTGACGATCACGCGGGACACCATTAGCACTCCAGACATCGAGGAGAGCAACAAGTCCGCTTTCTGCCGTTGCTCACTGGCGCTCTGGCCTGGCACGTAAGGTGCAATCTGGTCAATCATCCGGGTTGCGCTTGCGATGAAATCCTGACGGGTCTTCCGGTCCCGACGTGCGACCTCGCTTGCCAGCGCAGCCATCATGCAACCCGCTTCGGGATGATCGCGATGCCAAGGGCTGAGGTACGCGTTGATGAACGTCTGCAACCGCTCTCCTGGCGCGGCGGCGCTTACATGCTCGAGGAGCCGCCCGGTGATGGCTTCGAACCCGTCGCGACTGGCTTCTGCGAGCAGCGCGTCCTTGTCGGAAAAGTGGAAATAGAACCCGCCTTGCGTGAGCCCGGCGCGCTGCATGATGTCACGCACGCCGACGCCGTCGATGCCGCGTTCGCGATAAGCCGCTGCGGCCGCGCTGACAATCTTGCGGCGCGTCCTTTCGCTCTTGGCTTCCGGAATTTCGCGTCGGTTCGTCATGACAATGCCTCGCGGTGCGTCGCTTCAATACTAGGACAAGAGAAAAATATTACAAGCGACCGATTTTAAGCACCGCCAGGTGGTATCAGGTCGTGGCACCGCTTGCTCATGCACACGGGGTTTGAGGCGCAGTGGAGCAGGATGTCAAGCTCGGCGCCATGTTCGTTCGACCGCACGCCACAAGAGGTACGGCTCGCCGCGCAGCGTCACGAACATCTCCTCGAGGTACCTTCGGTGGTAATCGAGCGCAGCGTGCAACCTGAAACGGAATTCGCTTTGCATTGGATACCAATCGAACGACCGCATTCTGGAGAAGAACCGACGTTTGATCGTCCGCCCTACCGTGGAGACGAAC
>NZ_JBSAXD010000006.1:0-301729 GCF_053427715.1 Burkholderia sp. MR1-5-21 | reverse complement strand
GCATAGCGCCTTGGCACCTGCGGCCTCCACCCTGCCGTTCTCACTGCCGGGGATGCGACGCCAAAAAATATTGTCCTCGCGGCCGGTGTACACGCCAACGACTGCCCACATTTGATGATTATGGGGCAAGAACATCATTCGCGGTCCCCAGATCACGTTGAGAATCGTCAAGTCCTCTGACTGGTAGAGCTTCTGGACCTCGGCGCGCCTCGGCTCACCCAATCCTTTGAGAACACTCGCGGGATCCGCAACCGCGCGAGCGACCACTTCATGGACCGATTTGTGCGATTGGTCCTCAGCTAGAGCGAGGCGGCAGTCAGCGATGAACCGTTCCAGATTGAACATCATCTTGACCTCCTAATCCAAAGACCGAAACCGAAGCCCACTTTGCGAACGATACCAAGTTTCCAGAATGCCCGGAATGCGTCTTTGAGTCACTCGGGGGCGAACACCGCCTTCTTGCCGCACCAGACCGCCGGCACCCGAAACAGCCCCGACCGCCCATTGTCAGCGCACAGTCTCGCGAGCCGTGATGCGCGCCCATACCGCCCGGAGGCGTCGCGCGCGGTCTTCAAAGAGATATGACGCAACCAGCGTCAACAAGCCGGAAATCACCCCCGTCAAGACGTGCTCGACAAAGGGGATGCGGTAATGACTTGCATGCGAGTAGGCATCGCCTAACGTCGTCAGGAAGCCGACGATCAGCGCGTTGCCGTATCGACGCTTGTAGAGTTTCGTTGCAGGCGTGAAAGTCAAAAGTACGGCCAGAACGCCGGTGAGCAGACCTGTCTGGAGCGCTATCGTCCAGTGCGCAAGGCTCATGACATTGCCCCAGCTTCCCGGCATGCAGGTCATGCACGCGCTGGTCGGCTGCCAGAAACGCTGGATGAACAGCCAGGAACGGCGCTTCCACTCGCTTGACATCACGTGTATCCAATCAATGCACTTGTCACGGCCGACGCGACGAACGTTTCGTTGGCGTTGTTGGCAGGTCCAACCAGATTGACGCCCTTGCCATGAATGCGCCGAATCTGCGCGACCTCGAACCCGAACAACAACCTGAACGTGAGGGGAATACTACACCCCGATGTCACGGCTGCCGCTTCGATCACCCCCACGAACCTCCGAGGGCGTGAGATCGAACCACTGCCGGCACGCCCGCGACAACGCTGACTGCGCCGGAAACCCGAGCATCAGCGCAATCTGGCCGATCGTCAGCCTGGTGTTCCGAAGGTAATGCACCGCGAGGTTTTGGCGAACCTCATCCTTCAGGATCTCGAAACTCGTGTTCTCTTCCGACAGACGCCGTTGCAGCGTTCTCGGATGCATCGCAAGCAGCGACCCAACACTGGACTTGTCGCAGGTCGACGCGCCAAGTATCTGCCGCAGCACCTCGCGAACGCGATCGGCCGTGCTCCCCCGAGCCTCGCCGAAGTTGCGGAAAATATAGTCTTCCGCGATCTGACGAAGGGTTGCGCTCGCGTCTTGAACGCCGACGGCGAACGTATCGCGACCGATGTGCAGGGTTGCCCTGGCGGGCTCCTCCAGGATCCTTGCGCCGAAGAAGCGCTCGTACACGCCACGGCTGACGACCGGATCGTGCGGGATCGACACGGCGCGCAGATCGTATTTGTCCCCTGCGAACAACCGTATGAAATTGTGTGCGTCCGCGAGGCAGAGATCGATGTTCTGGCGCATGTTGACGTGACCGGACAGGCGAAGCTCGACGGACACCGCGACCGTGTCCTTTACGATCGGGGTGCGTTCGTTGACGGTCACGACGATGCCCGGACTGTGCACGAACAGGTAACGGACCACGTCGTTCAGCGCGTCCCGGAGAGTGGGCGCGTTTCGCATCACGATGCTGACCGGGCCGAGCACGTCGATGTTCTGGCGCAGCGACATGCGCAGGCCGAAATCGCCGCATCCCGTGACTTCGGCGCTGGCTTCCAGCAGATGCGTCGCGGAACGCAGCGGAATCATCGCGTTGTCCGTGTCGAGCGACGCCTCCGCAATGTGGTAACGGCGCATCAGCGGCGCGGGATCGTATCCCAGGTCGCGCATCAAGGCCGGGTAGCCACGCAGGCCGCTTGCTCTCACCAGGGCATCCATGTCTCAAAATGTAAAACAATAGTCTCGTGACGTCAAACTTCGGCGCGTCGCCGTCGCTAGAGTGTGCTCATCAATCAAAGCGAGCGAGGAGACCTGCGATGAACGCGGACTACGACGTATTGATCATTGGCGCCGGCATTTCCGGTATCGGCATGGCCTGCCATCTGGCCAGGGAATGCCCTGGGAAGCGCGTCGGGATTCTGGAGCGGCGCAATGCGATCGGCGGCACGTGGGACCTGTTCCGCTACCCGGGGATCCGGTCCGATTCGGACATGTTCAGCTTCGGCTATCGGTTCCGGCCGTGGCATGACTACAAGGTGCTCGCCGACGGCCCGTCGATCCGGCGATATATCGCCGACACCGCGCGCGAGCATGGCGTCGACCGGCTGATCCACTTCGGCATCAGGATCGAGGACGCGTCGTGGTCGACCGAGCAGCGCCGCTGGACGGTCAGCGCCCGGCATGAGGGCACGGGACAGACGTCGACCTTCACCTGCAAGACGCTCGTTCCGTGCACCGGCTACTACAACCACGACCGGGGATTCCTGCCGGATTTTCCGGGGCAGGCGCGCTTCAAGGGGCTGCGCATTCACCCGCAGCACTGGCCCGAGGATCTCGACTATCGCGGCAAGCGCGTCGTCGTGATCGGCAGCGGCGCGACGGCCGTCACGCTCGTGCCCGCGATGGCCGGCCGGGCCGCACACGTCACGATGCTGCAGCGCTCGCCGAGCTACATCTTTTCGGTGCCGGCCTACGACAAGCTCTCCGCCGTGCTGGATCGCGTGCTGCCGACCCGCTGGGTATACGGCCTCGCCCGCTGGCGGAATATCCGGCTGCAGCACTTCATCTACAAGGCGGCCAAGCGGTGGCCGCGCCCGATCCGGTCGTGGCTGCTGTCCCACGTCGAGAAGCAGCTCGGCAGCGGCGTCGACATGCGTCACTTCACGCCGAAGTACAACCCGTGGGACGAGCGGCTGTGCGCGGTTCCGGACGGCGACCTGTTCAAGGTTCTCCGCGACGGCAATGCGTCCGTCGTGACCGACCACATCGACACGTTCACGGAAAACGGGATCCTGCTGAAATCCGGCAAGACGCTCGAAGCGGACATCATCGTCACGGCGACGGGGCTGCAGCTGCAATCGCTCGGCGGCATGAACGTGCATGTCGACGGACGACGGATCGAGGCCGGCAACGTGATGACGTACAAGGGCGTGCTGGTGCAGGACGTGCCGAATTTCGCGTACCTGTTCGGCTACACCAACGCGCCGTGGACACTCAAGGTCGACATGGCCGCGGCCTACGTGTGCCGCCTGTTGAAGCACATGGATGCGGAAGGTCTCGACATGGTGACGGCACGGGCGCCGAATGACGAAATGCTCGACGAATCGATCCTCGGTTCGTTGCAGTCCGGCTACGTGCAGCGCGGCCAGGGCGTGCTGCCGCGCCAGGGGCGGGCGTTGCCGTGGCGTGTCCTTCACAGCCTCGAGGCCGATCGCGAGATGCTGCTGAAGGAGGCGATCGTCGATCCCGCACTCGAATTCCGGCGCGCGGTGCCCGGTGCCGACGCTGCCATCTCGCGTCTGGCCAACCGGCGGGCCGCGTCCGCGTGACCGGAAACGATCATGATCAGCTTCGATTCCAGATTTCCGAGCCACGGCGAGTATTGCGCCGGGACGCTGATGCTGCCGGACGCGGGCGAGAACCCGCCTGTCATCGTGATGGCACACGGCTTCGGCGCGACGCGCGCGGCGGGGTTGCACGCGTTTGCGCGGCGCTTCGTCGCGCAAGGGTACGCGGTGTACCTGTTCGACTATCGCAATTTCGGCGACAGCGACGGAATGCCCCGGCACTGGGTCAGCCCGCGCCGGCATCTCGCCGACTGGGCCGCGGCCGTCGCGCATGTGCGGACGCTTTCCGGCATCGATCCGGAGCGCATCGTGTTGTGGGGGACGTCGTTTTCCGGCGGGCACGTGATCGAAACGGCCGCGAATGACCCCCGGATTCATGCGGTGATCGCGCAGGTGCCGCATGTGAGCGGCATCGCAAGCATGCGGCAGATACCGGTGCACGTGCTGCCGCGATTGGCGATGGCGGCGCTGCTCGACCACGGCGGCAAGCTGTTTGGCTATCCGTACTATCGGCCGATCGTCGGACGTCCCGGCGACGTCGCGGCCCTGACGAGCGCCGAATGCCGGGAAGGCTATGCGCGATTGCTTCCGGCGGGCGCCAACTGGGAAAACAGGGTGCTTGCACGGATTTTCCTGGAGGTGCCGTTTTACAGCCCGATCCGCGCGGCCCATCGCGTGAAGGCGCCGACGCTGATCGTTGCCGGCCGGCGCGACACGGTCACGCCAGCCTCGGCGGCCAGGCGTGCGGCGATGCGCATCCCGCGAGGCGAATTTCATCTTCTGGAGGGAAACCACTTCGAGCTGCATCTTGAAGATGAGGCGGTCTGTTTGCAGAATATCGCGCTGCAGATCGCATTCCTGAACAGGCACGTCGGTCTCGACCGGCCTGTCCGGGCCACGGTTGCACAGATTCAGGACAGGAAATGACGACTTATGCACAACAGAAGAATTGGCGGGACATCCAGCGCTTCCTTCCCGCCGAGTACCAGCTGCGGCCGGAACAGGAACCGCAGGAGGCGTGGTGGTCCTGGGGGCCGCACCGCATCCATCTGGACTGCTATCGCAATGCGGCCGCGCCGCTCAAGGTCATCCTGTTCCATGGCGTCGGCACGAACGGCCGTCAGATGTCGACCATCCTGGGCGCGCCGCTTGCGCGTAAAGGCTTCGAGACGATCGCGATCGACATGCCGGAGTACGGCTTGACGCAGGTCGGTCGCGGCAGGCCGGTCGTGTATGACGACTGGGTGCAGGCGGGCAGCGACCTCGTCGACGCGGAACTGGCGAAGGACAACCGGCCGATCGTGCTCTACGGCCTGAGCGCCGGCGGCATGGAAACCTATCACGTCGCGGCGAGAAACCGGCGGGTCAAGGGCATCGTCGGCATGACGTTCCTCGATCAGCGGATTCAGCAGGTGCGCGACGAGACGGCCCTGAACCTGTTCATGAGCCGGGTGGGCGGGCCGCTCGCAAAGCTGGCCGCCCGCACGCCGTTGTCCGGGATGCGCATGCCGATGGCCGCTGCGAGCAAGATGCATGCGCTGGTCAACGACAAGGCCGCATTGAAGGCCTGCCTCGCTGACTCGACCTCGGCGGGCAAATGGGTGACGATGCGCTTCCTGGCCAG
This sequence comes from Burkholderia sp. MR1-5-21, assembly GCF_053427715.1. Classification (NCBI taxonomy): domain Bacteria; kingdom Pseudomonadati; phylum Pseudomonadota; class Betaproteobacteria; order Burkholderiales; family Burkholderiaceae; genus Burkholderia; species Burkholderia sp. MR1-5-21. The sequence goes on along the minus strand of NZ_JBSAXD010000006.1, from coordinate 296,365 downwards.
TTACCTGAGTTATGCACCGGCGATCGAACCGGAGGATTTCGACGTGTGCCCGATCCTGTTGACGCAGCCGGCCGAGGACCGCTGGACGCCTTTGCATCTGAGCGAGCTGTTTCTGAAGCGAATCGATCGCGTACCGCTGAAGGTCGTCATGCTGGACGATGCCGGGCACTATCCGCTGGAGCAGCCGGGGCTGGGGCAGATGACTCGGGCGGTGTACGACTTCTGCGTCGATCTGGCGCGGGAGGCTTGACCATGCGACGACGCGGACAGGAGAGCGTCGTCGCGCGTTGACTTTGCCCGGGATCGGGGCAAGCGGCGGTTGCAGCGACCCGCGATGGCGAACCGCGCGCGGCGACGATTTGCCGATTTGTGCTCACGCGTCGCTTGCCGCCGACTGTAGTCTGCGCTGACATCCGACGCGTCCGCCCGCCTGCCGATGTCCATCATGCCGACCACATCCGTTCCTTCCGTCGCGGCCGCCGTTGCCGCCGCCGATTGGCTGCGCGCGCTGCGTGCCTGCGTGGACGCGTTCGACGCGTTCGCGAGTCCGTCGGCGATCGTGTTCTACCGGCTTGACGAGAGCGGCGAACCGGCGGATTTCGAGCTGTTCGGGATGCCGGAATCGATGCACCGGACTTACGTTGCCCGCTACCGGATGCTCGATCCGCTGCATCCGTCCCGCTGCGCGACGGGCGCAGGCGCGGTCGTCACGCTTGCGTCGCAACTGCCCGACGCGTGCCGCGACGCGTCTGCGTACTGGACCCGCTTCCTGCGTCGTCACGACGTTGCCGATGTGGTGGAAATCTGGCTGCGCGATGCGGACCGGACGGTCGGCGCGTTTTCGCTGCTGCGCTTTGGCGCGGCAGGCCGATTCATGCCGGGGGAAATCGACGCGCTCGTACGGCTGCAGCCCGTTGCCGAAGCCGCGTTGGGTCCGCTGCTGCGCGCACGGCGCGGGATTCACCGGATCGGCTGCGAGGAGCGCCTGACCTACCGCGAGGAGCAGATCGCGCGCCTCGTGCGCGACGGCCGCTCGAACAAGGAGATCGCGCGCGATCTCGCGCTCGGTCCGCCGACGATCAAGACCCACCTGATGCGCATGTACCGAAAGCTCGGCGTGTCGAATCGTACCGAGCTGGTTGGGGCGCTGTTCCTGTAAACGCCCGGCGTGCGATAAGACCGGCTTCCGTCCGCAGCCGGTTCAGCAACCGCTTCGGCATCCGTGAACGGGCACGCGGAACCGCAGCCTCGGCCCGATCGGTCGTCGTGCCAAGGCCGTACACGCCACGGCTCGCCCTGTTCGCCACGCACTGCCAATTTGCGCTAACCGCGCGCCAACCCCGCTCGATACAGTGATGCGACGCCCGCGTGCCTCGCACGCGGCCCAGCCACGACACTCTCGAGACGCCCATGACCTCAACGAATTTCGTCGCCGTCAGCGACACCGTGCGCAGTTTCGTCGCGCGCGACTTCGGCCTCTTCATCGACGGCGCCATGCAGCCCGCGCACGCGGCCGCGCGGCTCGACGTGCACGACCCGGCAACGGGCGAGCAGCTCGCGTCGGTCGCGGACGCCGACGAACACGACGTCGAGCGCGCCGTCGCAAGCGCGAAGCGCGCGTTCGATACGCGCGTGTGGAGCGGCCTGCGCCCGGCGGACCGCGAACGCATCCTGCTGAAGCTCGCCGACCTGATCGAGCGCGACGCCGAAACCCTCGCGCAGCTCGAAACGCTGAACCAGGGCAAGTCGATCCGCATCGCGCGCGCGATCGAAGTCGGCGCGAGCGTCGAATACGTGCGCTACATGGCCGGGTGGGCGACCAAGATCACGGGCCAGACGCTCGACGTGTCGATCCCGTTCCCGCCCGGCGCGCGCTATACGGCCTATACGCGCAAGGAGCCGGTCGGCGTGGTCGCCGCGATCGTGCCGTGGAATTTCCCGCTGATGATCGCCGTATGGAAGCTCGTGCCCGCGCTCGCGGCCGGCTGCACGATCGTGCTGAAGCCGTCGCCGGAAACGCCGCTCACCGCGCTGCGTCTCGCCGAACTGGCGCTGGAAGCGGGCGTGCCGCCGGGCGTGTTCAACGTCGTCACCGGCGGACGCACGTGCGGCGCGGCGCTCGCGAGCCATCCGTCGATCGCGAAGATCTCGTTCACGGGCTCGACCGCGACCGGCAAGCTGGTCGGCGCGGCGGCCGTGCAGAACATGACGCGCTTCTCGCTCGAGCTCGGCGGCAAGAACCCGATCGTGATGCTCGACGACGTCGACGTGTCGCAGGCGCTCGAAGGCGTCGCGGCGGGCGCGTTCTTCAACCAGGGGCAGGTGTGCGCGGCCGCGTCGCGGATCTACGTGCACCGCAGCAAGTTCGCGCAGCTCGCGGACGGCCTTGCGGGCGTCGCGCAGTCGATGAAGCTCGGCGCGGGGCTCGACACGACCGCGCAGGTCAACCCGCTCGTATCCGCGCATCACCGCGACAAGGTCGTCGCGCACATCGAGCAGGCGCGCCGCGACGGCCTCACGTTCCTCGCCGGCGGCACGCCTGCTGACGACTTGCCCGGCTACTTCGTGAAGCCCGCAGTGATCGCCGATCCGCGCCCCGACAGCGCGATCGTCCGCGACGAGGTGTTCGGCCCCGTGGTCGTCGTGCTGCCGTTCGACGACGCGGCGGACGCCGTGCGGCTCGCGAACGCGTCGCCGTACGGCCTCGCCGCGAGCATCTGGAGCAACGACCTGACGCGCGTGATGAACCTCGTGCCGCAGATCGAGGCCGGCACCGTGTGGGTGAACTGCCATATCCCGCTCGACCCGTCGATGCCGTTCGGCGGCTACAAGCAGTCGGGCATTGGCCGCGAGTTCGGCCAGTACGCGATCGAAGGCTTCACCGAAACCAAATCCGTCTGCATCGCGCACTGACGCGCGGCGCGGCATACCTGTCCGAAAGTGGAGACTGCAATGAGCTACAACGAAGCGAAGTTCTGGCACCCGATGCTGCACCCGAACGAAATGAAGCGGCGCAAGCCGATCCGCATCGTCCGCGGCGACGGCTGCTACGTGTTCGATGAAACCGGCCGGCAGCTCGTCGACGGCGTCGCGGGCCTGTGGAACGTCAACGTCGGGCACAACCGCAAGGAAGTGAAGGACGCGATCGTGCGCCAGCTCGACGAGCTCGAATACTTCCAGCTGTTCGACGGGATCTCGCATCCGCGCGCCGAGGAGCTGTCGAAGCTGCTGGTCGACATGCTCGAGCCGGAAGGGATGCGCCGCGTGCTGTACAGCTCGGGCGGCTCGGACTCGATCGAGACCGCGCTGAAGATCGCGCGCCAGTACTGGAAGGTGCGCGGCCAGGCCGACCGCACGAAGTTCATCTCGCTGAAGCAGGGCTATCACGGCACGCATTTCGGCGGCGCGTCGGTGAATGGCAACACGGTGTTCCGCCGCAACTACGAGCCGAACCTGCCGGGCTGCTTCCACGTCGAGACGCCGTGGCTGTACCGCAACCCGTTCACGCAGGACCCCGAAGAGCTCGGCCGCATCTGCGCGGAGCTGCTCGAGCGCGAGATCCTGTTCCAGAGCCCCGACACGGTCGCCGCGTTCATCGCCGAGCCGATCCAGGGCGCGGGCGGCGTGATCGTGCCGCCGGCCAACTACTGGCCGCTCGTGCGCGAGGTGTGCGACCGCTACGGCGTGCTGCTGATCGCCGACGAGGTCGTGACGGGTTTCGGCCGCAGCGGCAGCCTGTTCGGCAGCCGCGGCTGGGGCGTGCGCCCGGACATCATGTGCCTCGCGAAGGGCATCTCGTCGGGCTACGTGCCGCTCGGCGCGACGGCCGTCAACGCGCGGATCGAGGACGCGTTCGCGGCGAACGCCGATTTCGGCGGTGCGATCATGCACGGCTACACATACGCGGGCCACCCGGTCGCGTGCGCGGCCGCGATCGCGAGCCTCGACATCGTGCTGAAAGAGGATCTGCCGGCGAACGCGGCGAAGCAGGGCGCGTACCTGCTGGAAGCGCTCAAGCCGTTCGCGGAGCGGTTCGCGGCGGTCGGCGAGGTGCGCGGCAAGGGGCTGATGCTCGCGCTCGACCTCGTCGCGGACAAGCAGACGCGCGAACCGATCGACCCGCTGTCCGGCTACGCGAACGCAGTCGCCGAAGTCGCGCGCGAGAACGGCGTGCTCGTGCGCCCGGTCGGCACGAAGATCATCCTGTCGCCGCCGCTCGTGATCCAGCGCGAGCAACTCGACCGGATCGTCGACGCGCTCGCGGCCGGCTTCGACGCGGTGCCGTTCGCGTAACGGGCGCATGGCGCGGCCGGCGACCGCCGGCGGGTAGCATCTGCGTTGCCCGCCGGTTTGCCGATTTGCGCTATGTGCGAAGAATTTTGCCTGCGTATTTTTTCGACATCGATTGGCATGAGGCTGGAGTACGCGCTGAAGCGCCCGCTCTGGCCGACTAAGGAGACGAGAATGTCGGGAACGTCAGGGTTTACCAGCGCAGCAGCAGAAACGTCCGCCGGCGCGCCGGCCGAAGTGGGCGGCGGCACCGCGCTGAAAGCGGGTGCGGTCGGCTTCCCGACCGCGCTGGCGAGCGCTGTCGGGCTCATCATGGCGAGCCCGGTGATCCTCACCGCGACGTCGGGCTTCGGGATGGGCGGCTGGGCGTTCGCGGTCGCGATGATCATCGCGTTCGTGATGATGCAGGCGCAGGCGACGACGTTCTCCGAGGCGGCCGCGATGCTGCCGACGGCGGGCTCGGTTTACGATTACCTGTCATGCGGGCTCGGCCGCTTCTGGGCGATCACCGGCACGATTTCCGCGTATTTCCTCGTGCACGTGTTCGCCGGCACGGCGGAGACGATCCTGAGCGGCATCATGGCGCTCGTCAACTTCGAATCGCTGAACGCCGCATTCGAGAAGCACAACAGCTCGTGGCTCGTCGGCGTCGGCCTCGTGATCACGTTCGCGATCACCAACATCATCGGCATCAAGGTATTCAGCAAGCTCGAGATCGTGCTGACGGCCGGCATGTGGCTGTCGCTGATGATCTTCGGAATCCTCGGCATCGCGGCCGCGCCGGCCGTGCATCTCGACGGCTGGTTCGGCCGCTCGGAAGTCGGCACGACGGTGCCGGCCGTGCTGTCGCTCGTCGGGATGGCGATGTTCATGTTCGTCGGCTGCGAGTTCGTCACGCCGCTCGCGCCGGAAATGAAGGCGCCGGGCCGCACGATCCCGCGCGCGATGGCGATCGGCCTGGTCGGCGTCGCGATCTGCATGTTCCTGTACGGCGCGGCGATCCGCCGCCAGGTGCCGAACGTGCCGGTCAGCCCGGACGGCCTCACGCACCTGCTCGACACGCCGGGCGCGATTCCCGCGTTCGCGCTGCAGGTGCTCGGGCCGTTCGGCCGCATCTGGTTCGGCATCGCGTTCCTGTGCGCGGGCGCCGCGACGATCAACACGCTGATGGCCGGCCTGCCGCGCATCCTGTACGGGATGGCGATCGACGGCGCGCTGCCGCGCTGCTTCGCGTACCTGCATCCGCGCTTCAAGACGCCGGTGATCGGCATCGTCGCGGCGGCGGTCGTGCCGATCTTCCACGCGTGGCTGATCAACGGCAATCTCGACAGCATCCTGCACCTCGTGCTCGCGGCAACCTGCGCATGGGGCACCGCGTACCTGCTCGTCACCGCGTCGGTCGTGATGCTGCGGATCCGCCGCCCGGACCTGCCGCGCCCGTACCGTTCGCCGTGGTTCCCGCTGCCGCAGATCGTGTCGAGCGTCGGCATCGTGCTCGCGATCTGGTACATCACGCCGCCGGGGATGAACCCGCGCGACATCTACGTGCCGTTCGGCGCGATGCTCGGGCTGACCGCGCTGTATGCGCTGTTCTGGACCCTCGTCGTGCAGCGCCGGCATCCGTTCAAACCGGTGCCGGTCGAGGAAGTGCTGCGCAACGAGCACGTCGCGGGATGAAGGCCGCGCTCGCACGGTGGCGCGCCGCGCCCGATGCGCCGCCGCCCGGCTACCGGCCCGGTGCGGTCGCGGCGCGCGTGCTGGCCGACCTGCGCGCGGCGCGGGACGGCGAGAGCGGGGCGGCGCGACTTCCAAACGGGATGCAGGTGGGCATCATCGAGCAAGTCGCACGGCAGTTCCTGATGCACACGGTCAGCGTGCGGATTGCCGTGACCGCGCGCGGACCGGCCACGCAAGGCAGCGCGCGCGTGACGCAGACCGGCTGGCTGCGGTCGACCGGCGTGCGCGCGGTGCCGCAGCCGGGAAGCGATCCCGGTTTCGCGCGGACGGTTGCGGCGCTCGTCGCGGAACCGTCGCTGGCCGGCGCGTTGCGGGTGCTGCATCTGACGGAGTGCGTGATCCACGCGCACGGCGACCGCTGGACGCTGTCCGTCGTGCCGTATGGCGGCAGCGAGGTCGTGAACCGGATGCCGTCGTTCCGCCGCTATGTGAGACTGACTGACGAGCAGGGCGCCGCGCTGTCGGCGGCGTGCCGCGCATTCGAAACCGCACTGCGACGATTATTGCGAGGGTAAGCTGTGGCGTTGCGTCCCGCCGCGTGCTGCCGGCGGGTGCGCGCCAGGGAATCAGGGTTTTACCGGAGACGCCGATGCTGTTCCAGTCACGCTCACACGAAGACGTGCACGACCACGGGCTTGCGATCGCCGGCTGGCATCAGGTCTACCGCCAGATGACGCCGGGCCCCTTCAAGGGCACGGTCACGCAGGTGCTGTACGACGATTTCCATTTCTTCCGCGAGACCACCAACCGGCGCGTCGCGCAGACGGGCCTCGCGCCCGCCGGGCGCACGTCGCTCGCGGTGCCGCTGTCGATGCCGCTCGCGGGCACGTTCCAGGGGCAGCCGGTCGACGGCTATGCGCTGCTCGCGTTGCGCGCGGGCGAGGATTTCGAATTCCATACGCCTGAAGGGATGGGTCTCGTCGGCATCAGCGCGGCGTCGGACATGGTCGACGAGCTGTGCGAGGCCGAGTTCGGTGCGACCGGCGAAGGTGCGGCCGGCGTGCGCAAGCTGCGGCACGTGACGCGGCTGTCCGATGCGCAGGGCGTCGCGCTCGGCGCGCGGTTGTCGGCGCTGATCGACGACGCGCAGCGCAACCCCGGCTGCCTCGAATACGCGGCGACGCGCAAGATGTTCCGCGACGCGATGCTCGGCATGTTCCTCGATGCGCTCGACCAGGCGGCCGGCGCCGAGCGCCGCGACATCACGCACGCGACCTACAGCGACATCGTGCGCCGCTGCGAGAAACACCTGCGCGAGCGGCCCGAGGAACCCGTCACCGTGCTCGAGCTGTGCCGCGCGCTGCGTTGCAGCCGCCGCACGCTGCAGACGGGCTTCCAGCGCGTCGCCGACGTGACGCCCGTCGCGTACCTGCGCACGATCCGCCTGAACGCGGTGCGGCGCCTGCTGCGCACGACATCCGCGCAGCAGGTCGGCGTCGGCGAGGCGGCCGCGAGCTGGGGTTTCACGCATCTCGGCTATTTCGCGCGCGAGTACCGCGACCTGTTCGGCGAGCTGCCGTCGCAGACGTTGCGTCCCGCGTGACGCTTGCCGGGCACGCCGAGCGCGGCGTGAACCGGCGCGCGACGGCCCACGGCGCTCGCCACGCGCCATTCAGCTTTCACCATTCACCGTTTGCCGATTTGAGATAGAGGTCCGGAATTTTCGCCGGATAGAGTCCCGTCACCCACATCATCAACACAGTCGATTCGCACTGCGAATGGACGAACGCAGAGGGACGGGACATGACGAACGGACGACGACTGGCCGCCGTGGCGGCAGCGGTTTCCTGCATGCACGCACACGCGCAGACCTCAGGCAGCGTGACGCTCTACGGCACCGTGGATACCGGCATCATCTACTCGACGAACCAGCAGTTCACGCGCGCGGACGGCAGCGTCGGCGGCGGCCACGCATGGCAGATGGGCGGCGGCAACCTCGTGCCGTCGCGCTTCGGGTTCCAGGGCGCGGAGCCGCTCGGCGGCGGGCTCGACGCGGTGTTCACGCTCGAGCAGCAGTTCCTGTCCGCGAACGGGCAGGCGTTGCAGGGCGGCACGGCGTTCAGCCGGCAGGCGTGGGTCGGGCTGCGCAAGGACACGCTGGGCACGCTCGGCCTCGGCCGGCAATACGATTCGTATACCGACATGCTCGGCGCCTACGTGTCGAGCAACAACTGGGCGACGCCGTACGGCTCGCATCTCGGCGACGTCGACAACCTGAACGCCGCGTTCAATTTCAACAATGCGGTGAAGTTCACGAGCACGGACATCAACGGGTTCACGTTCGGCGGCACGTTCAGCTTCGGCGGGCAGGCGGGCGACTTCTCCGCGAAGCGCGGCTATGCGCTCGCCGTGTCGTACAACCGCGCGCCGGTGTCGCTCGCGGTCGGCTATTTGAACCTGCGCCAGCCGCTCGACGCCGCGCTCGGCGGCGAGAGCGGCTATATAGGCGATTTCGCGTGCAGCAACCCGGGCGCGATGTATTGCCTGTTGCAGGATGCGCGATCGATGCGTGCGTTCGGCGCGGGCGGTTCGGTGACGTTCGGCGCGGCGACGGTCGCGCTGACCTATACGCACACGCGTCTCGACGACAGCAACTATTTCTCGACGAGCACGCAGTTGCGGCCGCAGGCATTTACATTCGACATCGGCGAGCTGAACGTCACGTACATGTTCACGCCCGCGCTGCAGGGCGGTATCGCGTACATCTTCAACGCCGCGCATACCGACGGGCGCGGCACGACGCGCTTCCATCAGGTGAACATCGGCACGAACTACGCGCTGTCGAAACGCACCGCGCTGTATGCGGTCGCGATCGGCCAGCTCGCGAGCGGAACGGGGCTCGGCACCGACGCGAACGGCCATGCGGTCGACTACGCGCAGATCCCGGTGCTCGCGAACAGCACCTCGAACCGGCAGCTTGCGGTGATGGCAGGGATTCGCGTGAATTTCTGATTGGTCGAGCGGGTGGCTGCCGCGACATGCGCGCTTTCACCTGCCACAAATCCTTAACGATCCGCGTGAACAATGGCGTTCGCATCCGGTGGCCTGAAACGTCACCCGAGTCGCCCGCGTTGCACACGTGTGCAACGCATGGCCGCCCCGCCAACACGCCGATCGAGAGAGACCACATGACCCTGCTGAGCCGCCTGCGCGCGCTGTCCGCCGCCGTTGCGCTTTCCGTCTTCGCGTCGCATGCCGTCGCCGCCGACCTCGTCATCGCGGGCCGCGACGACATCTACGGCAAGGGGCTGGCCGACGCCGTCGCCGGCTTCACGAAGCTGCACCCCGGCGCCGACATCGAACTGCTGAAGCTGCCGAACGCGAACCTCTACCAGAAGCTGAAGCTGTCGATGCGCGAGGGCACCGGCGCATACGACCTCGTGATGATGGACGACACGTGGTCGCCGGAATTCATCGGCAACGGCTGGCTGAAGCCGCTGCCGGCGACGCTCGCCGACGCCGACCTGGTCGCGTCGACCGTTGCGCTCGGCCGCAACGCGGCGGGCGGGCTGTACGCGCTGCCGGTCGTCGGCAACGTCGAGATGTTCGCGTACCGGAAGGACCTGCTCGCGAAGTACAAGCTGCAGCCGCCGCGCAACTGGGACGACGTGCTGAAGATCGCGCAGACGGTCGGCGGCGCGGACAAGAGCGTGTCGGGTGTCGTGTTCCGCGGCACCAAGGGCAATCCGGTCGTCACGGGCTTCCTGCCGATCCTGTGGGCGTACGGCGGCGACGTGCTCGACCGCGCGGGCAACGTGACGATCGACTCGCGCGAGGCACAGGCCGCGCTCAAGACCTTCCTCGCGTTGAAGGCATCGGCGCCGAAGGACGTCGACGTGTACGGCGCCGCGGAAGTGCGCGACGCACTGCAGCGCGGCAGCGCCGCCCAGGCGATCGAAGTGTGGCCCGCGTGGATTCCGGCGCTCGACGATCCGAAGCAGTCGCGCGTCGCCGGCCAGATCGCGTTGCAGGCGCCGCCGGGACAGACCGCCGGCCCCGCGCCGATGCTCGGCATCTGGCAGATGGCGATTCCGAAGGATGCGCCGCACGCGAAGCTCGCGCAGGATTTTCTTGCGTACCTGACGTCGCGCGACACGCAGACGCGCCTCGCCGCGCTCGGCATTCCGCCGACCCGCAAGAGTGTGTTCGAGGATCCGGCGCTGGTCCGTCAATACCGCTGGTATCCCGACCAGCTGAAGGCGCTCGAAGCCGGCCGCGCGCGGCCGCGCGTGATGGACTGGCAGCAGATCGAGAGCATACTCGGCGATCAGTTGCAGCTCGCGCTGACGGGGCAGGCCGCGCCCGATGCGGCGCTGCGCCAGGCGCAGCAGAAGATCGCGCAGGCGATGGCCGCGGCCGGCAAGTAACGGCGCGCGCGCCGCATGAGCGAACCATCGCCGCGCATGAAGGCCTTCGGCCGCAGCCTGCCGTTCATCGCGTTGCTCGGGCCCGCGCTGCTGGTGCTCGCCGCGCTCGCGCTGTATCCGGTCGTGCAGGTGCTGGTCGATTCGTTCTGCCACGTCGACTACGCGGCGGGGCGCCGCACGTTTGCCGGCCTCGCGAACTATCGCGCGGTGCTCGGCGACGACGCATTCACGGCCGGCTTCGGCAACACGCTGCGCTTCACGATCGCGGCGTCGCTCGTCGAGGTGGCGCTCGGCTTCGGCCTCGCGCTGCTGTTCGTGCGTGCGTTCCCGGGCCGCCGCATCGCGCTGCCGCTCGCGATCCTGCCGATGATGCTGTCGACGCTCGTGTGCTCGGCGATCTGGCGCAACTGGCTCAATTTCGACGGCTTCCTGAACACGCTGCTGGCGGCGTTCGGCGTGGACGGCGTGCGCTGGCTGTCGGATCCGCACCTCGCGCTCTGGTCGCTGATGCTCGTCGACGTGTGGCAGTGGACACCGATGGCGTTCCTGATCGTGCTCGCCGGGCTGCAATCGATTCCGCACGAACTGTACGAGGCCGCGCGCACCGACGGCGCGAGCGAATGGCAGTGCCTGCGCGACATCACGCTGCCGCTCGCCGCGCCGCAGATCGGGCTCGCGCTGCTGCTGCGCTCGATCGACACGTTCAAGCTGTTCGACAAGGTCTATGCGCTGACGGGGGGCGGCCCCGGCAACGCGACGCAGACGCTGTCGACCTACATCTACGACACGGGGTTCCGCTTCTTCAACGTCGGGCCGGCGAGCGCCGCGTCGGTGCTGATGCTCGCGGCGTCCGCGCTGCTCGTCTCGGGGTACGTATGGCAAACGGTTCGCAAGCGGCGCGCGTAGCTCAGGCGTCGTCCCATGCACCGCAGCGGCGGGCGGCAGGCTTGCGTGCGTTCGCGCACGCGTTCCCGTGGGCGTTGCGGATCGTCGCGCTCGCGCTGCTGTTGCTGCCGTGCGCGTGGATGGCCGGCGCGGCGTTCATGCCGACGCTCGAGCGGCTCGACCACCCGCTGCGGATCTGGCCGGCTGCACCGACTGTCGAGCATTTCGCGTCGGTGTGGGCGAGCGGCCTCGCCGGCCCGCTGCTGAACTCGCTGCTCGTCGGGTTCGGCACGACGCTGGTTGCGCTGTCGCTCGCGTTTCCGGCCGCGTATGCGCTCGTCCGGCTGCGGTTTCCCGCGCGTCTCGACCTGCTGTTTCTCGTGCTGGTGCTCGCGCTGAAGCTGATGCCGCCGATCACGATCGCGGTGCCGCTGTTCGCGCTCGCGAAGCGGCTGCACCTGCTCGATTCGTCGGTCGGCCTGATGCTCGCGTACCAGATCTACGCATTGCCGATGGCGATCTGGATGCTGCTCGCGTTCGTGCGCGACGTGCCGATCGAATACGAGGAAGCCGCGTGCCTCGACGGCGCGGGGCTCGCGCGGCGGCTCGTGCAGATCGTGCTGCCGCTCTGTGCGCCGGGCCTGGTCGCGACCGCGATCTTCGTGTTCATCGCCGCATGGAACGAGTTCCTGCTCGCGCTGCTGTTCGTCTCGACGCCGAGCCGCTTCACGCTGCCGCTCGCGATCGCCGGCTACGTGACCGAGAACGGCATCGACTGGGGCGACCTGATGAGCGCGGGACTGATTGCGTCGCTGCCGACGCTGGCCGTCGCGGGGTACGTGCAGCGCTATCTGCTGCGCGGCTTCGCGGGCGGGTTGAAGTGAGGCCGATGCCGGGCGGCGACCTTCCACGCGAGACGAGACGCGGCGCGCCGCGCGATGTGAGCCGCCGCGCGTTCGCACCCGTCATGGATGGCGCAGTCGCGCGCGCAGGCGCGGCACGGGTACGTCGCTACGCCGGAGACCCGCCGCAACTGTGACGAACGACGCACGTCACCGGCACGACCTGCGTGCGCGACGGGCCGGCGAACGCCTGCATCCGTTCGGCGAGCATGTCGACGGCCGCGTTCGCGAGGCCTTGCGTGTCCTGCCGGAGCGTCGTCAGCGCATAGCCGTCGAATGCGGCGGCGGGAATGTCGTCGAAGCCGATCACGCGCAGGTCTTCCGGCACGCGCAGCCCGAACTGCTGGCGTGCGGTGTCGATCATGCCCAGCGCGAGCAGGTCGGACGAGCAGAACACGCCGTCCGGAACGGTGTCGCCGGACAGCAGTTGCCGTGCCGCTTCGGCACCGTATGCGTACGTGTCGGACGGCGTGTCGTGAATCTGGATGCTTGGCGCGTCGTCAGGATCGCCGTGACGACGCAGCGCTTCGACGAACGCATCGGCACGCGCGTTCGCACTGTAGCTCGCGTTGCGCGGCCCGACGAACGCGACCCGGCGCGCGCCGGCCTGCGCGAGCATCCGCGCGGCCTGCGCGGCGCCGTCCGCGTTGTCGCTGACGACGACATCCGCGCCCGGCAGGTTCGCCGCGCGGTTGATCATCACGACGGGAATCCGGTGCGCGAGGTATTGACGCGCGACCGACAGCGGCGGCGACGCGGACGTCATCACGAGGCCGGCCACCCGGTAGCTGAGCAGTCGCTCGAGCGACTGGTGGATCTGGCGCGGATCTTCCGCGTTGGTCACGAGCGGCGTGAGCGCGTGATGCCCGAGCGCGGCCATCAGGTCCGACAGCAGCCTTGCGCGGAACGGATTCTCGAATCCGGCGGTGACGACGCCGATCATGCTGCTGCGCTGCGTGATCATGTCGCGCGCGATCAGGTTGACCTGGTAGCCAAGCGCGCGCGCCGCGGCCATCACGCGCTCGCGCGTTTCGGGTGCGATGCTGGCAGTCGGCGAGAACGCCCGCGACACTGCCGAGCGCGACACGCCGGCCCGCACCGCGACATCGGACGCGGTCACCCATGGTTTCTTCTGTTGGTTTGTCATCGGCTCATGATCCTTCCACGCCACGATTCACGCCTGCCGCTCGCCGACTGGATGTCGGCGCTCGACGACGGGCAACCGCTGCATAGGCTGACCGTACCGGGCAGTCATGACACCTGTGCGTATACCGTCGACGATGCGCTCGTTCGTACGCAGCATGCGCCGCTCGATGCGCAACTGATGCACGGCGTGCGGATGCTCGACATTCGCTGCCGGCACGTGCGCGATACGTTCGAGATTCATCACGGCGGGATCGCGCTCGGCATGACGTTCGACGACGTGCTCGCGAGCTGCGCGCGCTTTCTGGCCGCGCATCCGCGCGAGTGCATCGTGATGTCCGTGAAGGACGAATGGCCCGCACAGGCGTGCCGGCGCGGTTTCGATGCGACGTTCGATGCGCATCGGGCGCGTCATCCGGCGTTGCGCTGGCATTCGGGCGGCGCCATTCCCGCGCTGGGCGACGTACGCGGCTCGGTGGTGCTGCTGCGGCGCTTCCGCAGCAGCCGTCCGCTCGGCATCGACATGACCGCGTGGCCGGACAACCAGACCTTCATGATCGATCATCCCGATTCGGCGTTCCTGATCCAGGATGAATACCGGGTGCCGGTCGCGGCGTCGATCGAACACAAATGGCAGGCGATCGATGCGCTGCTCACGCACATGCCGTCTGCCGACAGCGGGCGCTGGGCGATCAATTTCTGCAGCGGCACCGGGATGGGCGCGAATCCGTCAGTCGTTGCGCGCGGCGACGGCAGAGTCAAAGGGATTCATGCGCGGCTCGCGCAACGGCTGCGTACGCATCGCGAGCCGTGCGGGATCGTGCTGCTCGACTTCTGCGATGACGACGATTGGGCGCTCGTGCGCGAACTGGTGGCGCGGAACGGGTAGCGATGCCCCGTGCGCGCACGACGAGTGTCGGCCGGACGTGTGCGGCCTGTTTCGACGTCGAGCGGATCACAAGGAATGGTCGCGATCCGCGACACATCGAAAGGCAGTCCGTCCCAACGCGTCAGTCACCACCACGCGGACTGAACGTTCGCGGAAACACCACGACCGTACCGCGATCCACGAGGCGATACCCGAGCGCCGGCCGGTTCGATTCCCCGGCGACATGACCGTCTTCCTTCAGGAATCCCGCCGCGAGCATCCGCGTGCGGAACCCGCTTTTGTCCACCGGCCGGCCGAGCACGACCTCGTACATGCGCTGCAGCTGCGGCAGCGTAAAAGGCTCCGGCAGCAGGAAAGCGGGCAGGGACGTGTACTCGACCTTGCTGCGCAGCCGTTCGACCGCCGCCTGGAAGATGTCGTCGTGATCGAACGCGAGTGCGTGCGTCTGCGTCACCGTATCGACCGCGAACCATCCGACCTCGGCGGCATTCGCCCCCTTCGCGAGCGTCACGTCCCGGGCCGGGATCAGCGCGAACCACACGTGCGTGGCCGACCAGCCGCGCGGGTCGCGCGTCGCGCTGCCCCAGCTGCCGAGCTGTTCCAGATACGGACTCTTCACGCCGGTTTTCTCGAACAGCTTGCGGCGCGCGCAATCCTCGAGCGTCGCGTCGACGGCCACGTCGACGAAGCCGCCCGGCAGCGCCCATTGCCCGGGAAACGGCTCGCCGGCATCGGCCGGCCGCTGCACGAGCAGGACCTGCAGCGTGTTGTCGAGCACCGTGAAGATCACGACATCGACGGTCGTGTAGGGCTGCGCAAACGCGAGCCCTTGCCCGGTGCGTCGTCCGGACGGGGGTTTCTTCTGGGTCATGGCGAACCGGCAAGAACTTGACGGCCCTCATTCTAGGTTGTATTGTGCAACTCATACAAGTTGTACTATACAACTCAAAGAGGAGCCCACCATGTTCGGGATTCGATTCATCAAGTCGCAGCCGACCGTTCACCTGATGCAGTTCCGCGCGGGCAAGGTGGTGCGGGAGGGCGCGGGGCTGTCGTTCTTCTACTACGCGCCGGCGACGACGCTGGTGTCCGTGCCGGTGGCGAGCCAGGACCGGCCGTTCATCCTCGAGCTCGTCACCGCGGATTTCCAGAGCGTGACGGTGCAGGGGCAGGTGACCTACCGTATCAGCGACCCGCGGCGCACGGCGGCGATGATGGATTTTTCGCTGGGAAAGGACGGCAGGTCGTACGTGTCGGAGGATCCGAAGCGGCTCGGCGATCGCGTCGCGATGCAGGTCGAGGTGATCGTGCAGCAGGCCGTGCAGGCGCTGGGCCTGAAGGAAGCGCTGCGCGCGTCGGCGGCCATCGCGCACACGGTGCAGACGGGGCTCGCGAGCCAGCCCGAAATCGGCGCGCTGGGCCTGGAGATACTCGGCGCCTCCGTGATGGCGGTGAAGCCCACGCCGGACATTGCCCGCGCGCTCGAAGCCGAAGCGCGCGAATCCAACCTGAAGGCGGCCGACGACGCGATCTATCTGCGGCGCATGTCGGCTGTCGAGAACGAGCGCGCGATCCGGCAGAACGAACTGGACACCGACATCGCGGTCGAGCGGAAGAAGCGGCAGATCCGTGAGACGCAGATGGACGCGAAGGCCACGCTGATGCGCCGGGAAAACGCGCTGCGCGACGAGCAGATGGCGGCCGACATCGCGCTCGAGGACAAGCGCAAGGCGTTCGTCGCGGGACAGGCGCACAACAGCCGGACGCTGGCGGAGGCCGAAGCGCACCGGGTGGGGGCCGTCATGCAGGCGCTGGAGAAGGCCGATCCGCGCATCGTCAACGCGCTCGCGGCGGCCGGCATGCAGCCGGGCCAGCTGATCGCGCAGGCGTTTGGCGGCATCGCCGAGCGGGCGGAGCGCATCGGGCAGCTCAACGTGTCGCCCGAACTGCTGCAGGGCCTGTTGGGCGCCGGCGCGCGGGCGACGTCATGAGCACCGGCGCTCGCAAGGTCGTGCTGGTGACGCGTCGCACGCGGCTCGACGAACTGGTTGCGCGGCATCACACGCTCGCGCAGGCGAAGTTCTACATCGAGCACCTCGGCGCGGATTTCTCCGATTACGTCGCCGAGCATGCCGCGTACGCAAGCAGCATGGCACTGACCGTGCGCGTGCTCGAAGGCTGGGGGCGCTACCAGATCGTCGATCGCAGCTATCTGCCGAACTTCGTCTTCGCGGCCGACGATATCGTCGTGTCGCTCGGGCAGGACGGTCTGGTCGCGAACGCGATGAAGTACCTGGACGGACAGCCGCTGATCGGCGTGAATCCGGAACCGGGGCGATGGGACGGCCTGCTGCTGCCGTTCGAGCCGTCGGCGCTCGGGACGGTGCTCGCCGATGTCGCGCGCGGCCGCCGTCCGACGAAGGCGGTCACGATGGCGGAAGCGCGGCTGTCGGACGGGCAGGTGCTGCGTGCCGTCAACGACCTGTTCATCGGCCCGCGCACGCATGCGTCGGCGCTTTACGAGATCGAGCTGGGCGAGCGGCGCGAGTCGCAATCGTCGTCGGGCGTCATCGTGTCGACGGGGCTCGGTTCGACCGCATGGCTGAAGAGCGTCGTGACGGGGTCGCTCGGCGTCGCGCACGCGATGCAGGACGCGGCCGGCGATGTCGAGTACCGCCCGCAACCGTGGGACAGCCGTCGACTGACCTTCGCGGTGCGCGAGCCGTTTCCGAGCCGGGCGTCGAAGGCCGGGCTGGTATTCGGTTACGTGGACGCAGGAGAGCCGCTGCGGTTGCGTTCGCGGATGCCGGAGAACGGCGTGATTTTTTCCGACGGGATGGAGGCCGACTATTTGCGGTTTACGGCGGGAATGGAGGCGACGGTGACCGTCGCGGCGACGCAAGGGTGTCTGGTCGTGTAGCTTCATTACACAACTTTAATGCGCGCCACATCGATATATGACGCCGTCTTTACGTGCTTTTGTCTAGGATTTCCTCTGTCGATAGCCGATCAACGGAGAGATCCGCATGCGAATACCCGAGGCCGCCAGCGGCGGCCAGTTCAGTCTTCCCCGCCGATACGAAGGGGCACCGGCAACAACCGGCCTGGCCCGCATCTGTCCTCGGGAGAACATCCTGCTCGATGTGCCGATCGAGAGCCCGAACCAGTTGTTCGAGCATGCCGCGCTGCACATCCAGAACCGCCACGGGTATTCCGCCGAGCGGATCAAGTCCCGGCTGACGGAGCGGGAACGGCTGGGTTCGACGGGCCTCGGCCAGGGCGTGGCGATTCCGCATGCGCGCGTCGGCGGGATCCGGTCCGCGGTCGGTCTGTTCATCCGCGCGCTGTATCCGTTTGTGTTCAATGCGCCCGACAGAAAGCCCGTGGGCGAGTTCATCGTGCTGGTCATCCCCGAAGAAGACAACCGGGAGCACCTTGAATTACTGGCCGATGCCGCCCGGCTCTTCGGCGACCGCAGCTTCAGAATGGCCTCGCGCGCCGCGCAGACGCCCGACGACATTCGCAGGCTGATGCAGCGCGCGCGTTGAACTTGCGCCGCACGGCCACAGGCAGCCGCACCTTCCATTCATCGAGTTCCACTCATGTCCCCAGACCCTGAAAACAAGCCGTTTTCACCACGGCAGGCGGCCGGACTGGCCCGCTCGCTTCCGTTCATGCAGGCACTGCACGAGCAAACCGTCGTCATCGTCTATGCCGGCCCGGCCGTCTTTACCCCGCGCTCCCGCATGTCCTTCTCGCAGGACGTGGCACTGCTTGCGCTGACCGGCATCCGTCCCGTCGTCGTGCACGGCGGGCTACCGCAACTCCGGAAGGCCTCGCATCCCGGCATGGCCGAAGCGCTCGCCGTTCACGGGGCCCGGGCCGCCATGGCCGAGGTCAACCTCGAACTGGTCCGGCTGATCGGCAGCCACGGCGTCAAGACCCTCGGTGTCACGGGGCAGGACGGCGGCCTGATGACCGCCGGCGCCGAGTCCGACGACGCGCACACGAGTCCGATCGAGCAATTCGACGCAGCCGTGTTCGACGCGTTCCGGCAAAGCGGGCTGGTGCCCGTCGTGATGCCCCTTGCACCGGATGTTGCCGGCGAGGACCGGTTGCTGTGTCCGCAGCGTCTCGGCAGCCTCGTCGCGCAGCGCGCGGGGGCGGTGACGCTGGTCATGATGGTCGAGCACGCGGTCCTGCACGAACTGGGCGACCTCGCGGGCCTTTACGGCATCACGGAACTGGAGCGATGGCTGGCCGAGCATCCGCTGGCCGACGCCGCGCGCTATGTCCGCGAAGCGCTCGTCGCGCTGACGCACGGCGTGCAGAACGTCCATCTGTGCGACATCGGGCAGCCGCAATCGCTGGTCGACGAACTGCTTACCGAAGAAGGCTCGGGCGTCGTGTTTTGCCGGCGAGGCAACGCGGACCTGCTGTCGGAAACCAGCCGCTACTTCGCCGACTCGACGAGCATCATGCGCGAGGGTTTCAGCGTCGAACGCAAGACGGTCGTGCGTTTCTGACCGGAACAGCCGTCTCGCCCGTCATCCGTATGCCGGTGTGCGCGCGGTGCTAGATCTCGACCCGCGCGCCGACCTCGATCACGCGATTGGCCGGCAGCTTGAAGAAGGCGGCGATATTGCCGACGTTGTGCAGCATCACCGCGAACAGGCGTTCGCGCCATAGCGCCATCCCGTGGCCTGGCGTCGGCACGACCGACGCGCGGCTCAGGAACCACGATGCCTCCGCCGGCTCGAACGTGAGCCCCGCCGCCTTGTAGTCGCTGAGCGTCTTCGGCAGATCGACTTCGTCCTTGAATCCGTACGTGATTGTCATCTGATGACAGCCGGGGCAGAGCAACTGCGCGCGCACGCGCTCGCTGTCGGGCACCCACGGCACATCCGCGGTGATCACCGTCACGAACATCACGCGTTCATGCAGCACCCGGTTATGCATCAGGTTGTTGACCAGCGCATGCGGCACGGCCTCGGGGGTCGGCGTCAGGAAAATCGCGGTGCCGCTCACGCGAGCCGGCGAGCGCGCAAGCAGCGATGCGAGGTAAGGCTTGAGCGGCGTCGTGCCGGCGCGCACGCGTGCTTCCGCAAGCAGCATTTCCCAACCGCGGCCCCAGGTCGCCATGATCGTGAACACCACCGTGCCGATCGCGAGCGGGAACCAGCCGCCCTCGACGATCTTCAGCAGGTTCGCAGAAAAGAACATCGCGTCGATCACGAAGAAGAACGCGGTCGCGAACACGCAGAGCACCCAGTTGTAATGCCATGCGTAGCGGACCACGAAGAACGTGAGGAACGTCGTGATCAGCATCGTGCCGGTGACGGCGATGCCGTAGGCGGAGCCGAGCGCGGTGGACGAGCCGAAGCCGAGCACCGCCGCGACCACCGCAACGAGCAGTGTCCAGTTGATGCCGGGTACATAGATCTGGCCCATTTCCTTCCCCGACGTGTAGACGATGTTCATCCGCGGCAGGAAGCCGAGCTGCATCGCCTGTTTCGTCATCGAGTAGGTGCCGGAGATCACGGCCTGCGACGCGATGACCGTCGAGACGGTTGCAAGCGCAATCATCGGGAGAAGCGCCCATTGCGGAAAGAGCAGATAGAACGGGTTCTTCAGCGCGCCGGGGTGGGCGAGCAGAAGCGCGCCCTGGCCGAGGTAGTTGAGCGCGAGTGCGGGGAACACGACGCCGAACCATGTGGCGCGAATCGGCCGTTTGCCGAAATGGCCCATGTCCGCATACAGGGCTTCGGCTCCCGTCAGCGACAGCACGACGGCGCCGAGCGCGACGAACGCGAGCCAGCGGTGATGCAGGCAGAAGCCGAGGCCGCGCAGCGGATCGAGCGCGGCGAGGATGGCCGGCGCGTCGGCGATATTGGCGAGGCCCGCGATGCCGATCACGACGAACCATGCCACCATCACCGGTCCGAACACGGCGCCAATTCCGCTCGTGCCATGCTTCTGCATGATGAAGAGTGCGATGAGGGCCGCCAGTGTGACCGGAATCACATAGGTTTTCAGCACCGGCGCCACGACCTCGAGGCCTTCGACGGCGCTCAGTACCGAGATTGCCGGCGTGATCACGCTGTCGCCGAAAAAGAGCGAGGCACCCATCACGCCGACGACGAGCAGCGTGCGGCGCAGCCGCGGGCGCGTCGCGACCGACGACGCGGCCAGTGCGAGCAGCGCCATGATGCCGCCTTCGCCATGGTTGTTCGCGCGCAGGATCAGTGCCACGTACTTCAGCGAGACGACCACCATCAGCGACCAGAAGATCAGCGACACGATCCCGACGAGATTGAATGCGTTGAGCGCCAGCCCGTTGACCGGATCGAACACGGTCGACAGCGTGTAGAGCGGGCTCGTGCCGATGTCGCCGTAGACGACGCCGAGCGCGGCAAGCGCGAGCCCCGGGAGGGCCGGCTTGTGAGGGCCGGGCATGCCGAGCCGCTCGGCCTCGGACGAGTCGGATACAGAGTGTCCCATCTGTCCCTCCGGATTCTGTCGCGCGGCAGCGAAATGGCTGCACGGACCGATGTGCTGCGTCGTGCGTTTCTTTATCGGGGTGCGATCCGAATGCCGACAACGTCGCCGCTCACGGCGCTGGGCGCTGCGGTAAGAGAAAGTATAGGAACAGCGGACCCAACATTGGGAATGGGAAGCGACGCGGCGGGCGGGGCGCTGGCCGCGAGGAATCCCTTTCCGGTGTCACGACCGGCGGCCGTCACACCGGCCTGGCTCCGCCTTCGAGCCCCGCGACGATCTCCTGCGCGGCCCGCTGCAGTTCGGGCACGAAGCGCCGGATCGCTTCGGCCGACGTGATCGCCTTCGACAGGTAGATCACGTTCAGGCTGCCGAGCACATGGCCGTGCGCGGCGATCGCCACCGCGACCGCGCCGATCTTCTTCTGCGCGCCCCAGTCGCTCGCATTGAGCCCGAAGCCGTCCGCACGCGTCTGACGGATCAGGTTCGCGACATAGGTGTCGTCGAGCGCGAGGCGGCGCTGTTCGTCGTCGTCGGCATTCACGCGCAGCAGCGCGAGGATGTCGTCGCGTTCCGCATCGGGGCAGGCCGCGAAGTACGCGCGACCGGCTGCGGTCAGCAGCATCGGCAGCCGGCGTCCGACCATCGACCGGTGAAACGACAGCGGGCTGAAACGGTGCGTGGTCTCGCGGATGATCATCGCGTCGCCGTCGGGCGTCGTCAGGTCCGACGGCCACACGACGCGCTGCGTGAGCTGCGCCATCACCGGCGGCGCGACCGTCGAAATCCATTCGTCATCCGTAAAGCCTTCGCTCAGCGCGCGCACGCCGAGCGTCAGCCGGAAGCTGTCGTCGGACGGGCTGCGCCGCACGCAGCCCTCGTCGACGAGCGTCTCCAGCAGCCGCCGCACGGTGGTCCGGTGCAGCCCGGTGGCCTCGCTGATCTGCTGGCTCGTCGCCCTGCCGTTCTCCATCGCATTGAGCGTGCGCAGCACCTGCAAGCCGCGTGCGAGCCCGCGCACGCTGGTGTATTTCGACACAATAAAGTCCTTATGAATCAACGATGTGCATCAGATGCACGTTCCGCTCAAATTGTTGAGGCGCGCGATTGCGCTCCTTAGACTTTGTTCGAAACCGGATGCCCGGGCAGCGAGGAAGGCCCGGTGGATGGCGTCGGCGAAGACCCGTTCATCGTAGCAGAGCCTGATTTGCCCGAGCCGGCCGGAAGGTGGAGACGCGCGGCGGCCGCATGCCGCGCCGGACAGAAACAGGAGACAGAGATGCCCGCCCAACACGAGGCTGCGCCCGCGTCGGCCAGCCCCCACGTCATCGCGACCGACGTCGCGATCATCGGCGCCGGCCCGGTCGGCCTGATGATCGCGAACCTGCTGGGCCAGCAAGGCGTCGGCACGGTCATCATCGAGAAACTCGAGCAGATCATCGACTACCCGCGCGCGATCGGCCTCGACGACGAGGCGCTGCGCGTGTTCCAGACCGTCGGCCTCGCCGACGCGCTGCTGCCGCACACGACCCCCGATCACTGGATGCGCTTCGTCACCGGCAGCGGGCATTGCTTCGCGTCGATCGAGCCGCGCACCGACGAGTTCGGCTGGTCGCGCCGCAACGCATTCATCCAGCCGCTCGCGGACCGCGTGCTGTACGACGGCCTGAAGCGCTTCGCGCACGTCGACGTGCTGTTCGGGCACAGCGTCGACACGTTCGCGCAGGACCGCGACGGCGTGACGATCGGCATCGTCGACGCGCACGGTGCGAAGAAGACCGTACGCGCCGCGTACCTGGTCGGCGCGGACGGCGGCAACAGCTTCGTGCGCCGCGCGCTGGACGTGCCGTTCGAAGGCCGCACGAAGCCGAACCAGTGGATCGTCGTCGACGTGCGCAACGACCCGCTCGGCTCGCCGCACGTGTACCTGCACTGCGACGCGGAACGGCCGTACGTGTCGGCCGCGCTGCCGCACGGGATCCGCCGCTTCGAGTTCATGGTGATGCCCGGCGAGACCGAGGAGCAACTGTCGCGCCCGGAAAACCTCGCGGCGCTGATCCGCAAGGTGGTCGCCGATCCGGACAAGGTCGACTACATCCGCAAGCGCGTGTACACGCACAACGCGCGGCTCGCGCGTCGCTTCGACATCGGCCGCGTACTGCTCGCGGGCGACGCCGCGCACATCATGCCGGTCTGGCAGGGGCAGGGCTACAACAGCGGGATTCGCGACGCGAGCAATCTCGGCTGGAAGCTCGCGATGGTCGCGAAGGGGCTTGCACGGCCCGAGCTGCTCGCGAGCTATACGCTCGAACGGCGCGACCATGCGCGTTCGATGATTCACCTGTCGGAAGTGGCCGGCGACCTCTTCGCGCCGACGACACGGTTCGGCCGCTTGGTGCGCGACGGCTTCGTGCGTGCGCTCGGCGCGGTGCCGGCCGCGAAGCGCTACTTCGTCGAGATGCGTTTCAAGCCGATGCCGCGCTACGAGGCCGGCGTCGTGATGCTGCCGCAACGCAGCAGGCGCGACGGCGGCGTGCTCGCGCGGCTGCTCGAACGCGCAGGCGGCACCGCGCCGGGGCGGTTGCTCGGCCTGATGAGCCAGAAGCGCGGTTCGTGGTTCGGGCAGCTCGTCTACGGCCGCGACGCGTTCGGCCAGTCGCCGGTCGGCCGGATGTTCATCCAGCCGCGCGTGCGCATGGCCGACGGCCGTACGGTCCGGCTCGACGACGCGATCGGCAACCGCTTCGCGGTGATCGGCTGGGGCAGCGACCCGACCTTCGGCCTCACCGACGCGGCGCGCGCGGTGTGGGAACGGCTCGGCGCGTGCTTCGTGCTCGCGAAGCCGGACGTGCAGCTCGACTATGCGGCGGACGTGCCCGACGGCGTGATCGCGATCGGCGATGCGACGGGCCGCCTGAAGGACTGGTTCAGCCGGATTCCGCAGTCGGTCGTGCTGCTGCGTCCGGACCGTTTCGTCGCGGGCGTATGCGCGCCGCAGGAAGTGTCGGATGCGATCGTCGAACTGGCGTCGCTGCTGCAGTTGTCGGACAGCGCGCCGGCCGTGCGGTCGGCGCAGGCCGAGGCGCTCGCGCATGCGGCGGCCGCGCAGCCGGCGGGAGCGTGACATGCCGATCCAGCTCGAATGCCTGTCCCATACGCCGCTGCATGGCTATTTCGATCCGGCGCCGGACGTGGTCGCCGAAGTCGAACGCGTGCAGGCCGCGGCCCGCGCGCGCGTCGAAGCGTTCGACCCCGAATGCATCGTGCTGTTCGCGCCCGATCATTACAACGGTTTCTTCTACGACCTGATGCCGCCGTTCTGCATCGGCATCGCTGCTGAATCGGTGGGCGACTACCGGAGCCTCGCGGGCCCGCTGAACGTGCCGTCCGTGCTCGCCCGCGCGCTGGCCGAGGCCGTGCTCGACAGCGATGTCGACGTGTCGGTGTCGTACCGGATGCAGATCGATCACGGTTTCGCGCAGGCGCTCGAAGTGCTGACGGGCGGCCTCGACCGCTACCCGGTGATTCCCGTGTTCGTGAACTCGGTCGCGGCGCCGATGGCGACGCTGCGCCGCGCACGGCTGCTCGGCGACGCGATCGGCCGTTTCATCGCCCGCACCGGCAAGCGCGTGCTCGTGGTCGGCTCGGGCGGCATCTCGCACGAGCCGCCGGTGCCGGAACTCGCGACCGCGAGCCCCGAGATGGCCGAGCGGCTGATCGCCGGCCGCAACCCGGACGCCGACGCGCGCGCCGCGCGCCAGGCGCGCACGGTTGCCGCCGCGCGCGCGTTCGCGGCCGGCGACAGCCCGCTGCACGCGCTCAATCCCGAATGGGACCAGGCGTTTCTCGACGTGCTCGCGCGCGGCGAGCTGAAGGCGGTCGACGGGATGACCAACGACGCGATCACGCGCGACGGCGGCAAGTCCGCGCACGAGATCCGCGCGTGGGTCGCCGCGTTCGCCGCGCTGGCGGCCGCGGGCCCCTATCACGCGGTGCGGGATTTCTACCGCCCGATTCCGGAATGGATCGCGGGCTTCGCCGCGATGCACGGCTGGTCCGCGGGCGAATCCGCGCCGCAATCCTCAGACAAGGAGTGACGACATGCTGACCCAACCACAGATCGACGCGCTGGCCGAGCGCCTGCGCGACGCCGAACGCGAACGGACCCCGATCGATCCGCTGCGCGCGCAGATCGGCGAGCAGAACGCCGACGACGCATACGCGATCCAGCAGGCGAACACCGCGCTGCGGCGCGAGCGGGTGGTCGGCCGCAAGATCGGCCTGACCTCGCTCGCGGTGCAGCAGCAGCTCGGCGTCGACCAGCCCGATTTCGGCACGCTGTTCGCATCGATGGCCTATGGCGATGCCGAACCGATGCGCCTGTCGCAGCTGATCCAGCCGAAGGTCGAAGCCGAGATCGCACTCGTGCTCGAACACGATCTCGTGCACGAGAAGCACACGTTCGCCGACCTGCAGCGCGCAACCGCGTATGCGCTCGCGGCGATCGAAGTTGTCGACAGCCGCATCAAGGACTGGAACATCCGCTTCGTCGACACCGTCGCGGACAACGCGTCGAGCGCGCTGTTCGTGCTCGGCAGCCGGCCCGTGCCGCTGAAGGACGTCGATCTCGCGGGCTGCGAGATGACGCTCGCGTCGAACGGCGAAGTGCTGTCGCGCGGCAGCGGCGCCGCGTGCCTCGGCAATCCGCTGAACGCGGCCGCGTGGCTCGCCGACCGGATGGTGCGGCACGGCACGCCGCTGCGCGCGGGCGACGTGATCCTGACCGGCGCGCTCGGTCCGATGGTCGCGGTCACGCAGCCCGGCACGTTCACCGCGCAGATCGCCGGCCTCGGCAGCGTGCGCGCCACCTTCATCGATTGAGGATTTCCATGAGCGTTCAGAAACTGAAGGCCGCAATCATCGGCTCGGGCAACATCGGCACCGACCTGATGATCAAGATCATGCGGCATGCGAAGCATCTCGACGTGGCCGCGATGGTCGGCATCGATCCGGCGTCGGACGGCCTCGCGCGCGCGGCGCGCCTCGGCGTCGCGACGACGCACGAAGGCGTCGAAGGCCTCGCGCGGCTCCCGGTGTTCGACGACATCGACTTCGTGTTCGATGCGACGTCGGCCGGCGCGCACGTGAAGAACGACGCGTACCTACGGACGTTGAAGCCCGGCATCCGCTGCATCGACCTGACACCCGCGGCGATCGGCCCGTACTGCGTGCCGGTCGTCAACCTCGACGCACATCTCGACGCACCGAACGTGAACATGGTCACCTGCGGCGGGCAGGCGACGATTCCGATGGTCGCGGCCGTGTCGCGCGTCGCGAAGGCCCACTACGCGGAGATCGTCGCGTCGATCAGCAGCAAGTCGGCCGGGCCCGGCACGCGCGCGAACATCGACGAATTCACCGAAACGACGTCGAAGGCGATCGAGGCGGTCGGCGGCGCCGCGCACGGCAAGGCGATCATCATCCTGAACCCGGCCGAGCCGCCGGTGATGATGCGCGACACCGTGTACGTGCTGTCCGAGCCGGCCGATCGCGCGAAGATCGCTGCCTCCGTCGAAGAGATGGCGCGCGCGGTGCAGGCCTACGTGCCCGGCTATCGGCTGAAGCAGTCCGTGCAGTTCGACGAGATTCCCGTCTCCGCGCCGCTGAACATCCCGGGTCTCGGCCGCGTGAGCGGGCTGAAGACGTCGATCTTCATCGAGGTCGAGGGCGCCGCGCATTACCTGCCTGCGTATGCGGGCAACCTCGACATCATGACGTCCGCCGCGCTCGCGACCGCCGAGCGCATGGCGCAGTCGCTGCAACGCGTGAGCGCGTAAGGAAGCTTCCCGATGAGCAAGAAACTCTACATCTCCGACGTCACGCTGCGCGACGGCAGCCATGCGATCCGGCATCAGTACTCGATCGACAACGTGCAGGCGATCGCGCGTGCGCTCGACCGCGCGAAAGTCGACAGCATCGAGGTCGCGCACGGCGACGGCCTGCAAGGGTCGAGCTTCAACTACGGCTTCGGCGCGCACAGCGATCTCGAATGGATCGAGGCGGTGGCCGACGTCGTCGAGCACGCGAAGATCGCGACGCTGCTGCTACCGGGCATCGGCACGATCCACGACCTGAAGGCCGCCTGCGACGCCGGCGCGCGCGTCGTGCGTGTCGCCACGCATTGCACGGAAGCGGACATCTCGAAGCAGCACATCGAATACGCGCGTGAACTCGGCATGGACACGGTCGGCTTCCTGATGATGAGCCACATGACGACGCCGGAGAACCTGGCCGTCGAGGCGAAGAAGATGGAAAGCTACGGCGCGACCTGCATCTACGTCGTCGATTCGGGCGGCGCGCTCAACATGAGCGACGTGCGCGATCGCTTTCGCGCGATCAAGGCCGTGCTGAAGCCGGACACGCAGACGGGCATCCATGCGCACCACAACCTGAGCCTCGGCGTCGCGAACTCGATCGTCGCCGTCGAGGAAGGCTGCGACCGCGTCGACGCGAGTCTCGCGGGCATGGGCGCCGGCGCCGGCAACGCGCCGCTCGAAGTGTTCATCGCGGCGGCTGAGCGCATGGGCTGGCACCACGGTACGGATCTCTACACGCTGATGGACGCGGCCGACGACATCGTGCGCCCGCTGCAGGACCGTCCGGTGCGCGTGGACCGCGAGACGCTCGCGCTCGGCTATGCGGGCGTGTATTCGAGCTTCCTGCGCCATTCGGAGGCGGCCGCGAAGAAGTACGGGCTGAAGACGGTCGACATCCTCGTCGAGCTCGGCAAGCGCCGGATGGTCGGCGGGCAGGAGGACATGATCGTCGACGTCGCGCTCGACCTGAAGCGCGCGCACGGCTGATGCCGCGAGGGGCCGCGGCGGCGGGGCCCTTCGGCTTGTTTTCTGAATCCGCCGCACATTCATCGACATCGCCGCAAAGAGCGATGCACTTCACATTGGAGACTTTTCATGAACACGTCGGAACACGGCCGCGCTGGCGGCGCACGCACGATCGGCTTATGCCTGCTCGTCGCATTGCTGGAAGGGCTGGACCTGCAATCGGCCGGCATCGCCGCGCCACGGATGGCGCACGAATTCGCGCTCGGCGCCGCACAGATGGGCTGGGCGTTCGGGATCGGCGCGCTCGGCCTGCTGCCGGGCGCGGCGCTCGGCGGGCGGCTTGCCGACCGTCTCGGCCGCAAGCGTGTGCTGATGCTGTCGGTCGCGCTGTTCGGCGTGTTCTCGCTGGCGACCACCCATGTGTGGAACTTCGAGAGCCTGCTCGCCGCGCGCTTCCTGACCGGCCTCGGGCTCGGCGCGGCAATGCCGAACCTGATCGCGCTGTGCTCGGAAGCAGCGCCGCCGCAACAGCGCAGCACGGCGGTCGGCGCGATGTACTGCGGCATGCCGTTCGGCGCGGCGCTCGGCGCCGCAATCGGCGTTGTCAGCACCGATCCGGCCGGCTGGCGGCACGTGTTCTACGTCGGCGGAATCGGCCCGCTGCTGGTATTGCCGCTGCTTGCGTGGTGGCTGAACGAGTCGGCGCAGTTCGCCGCGACGCGCACGGCGGCGGCGCAGCCGTCCGACGCGAGCGTTGCGCACGCGTTGTGGGGCGAAGGCCGCGCAGCGACGACGGCCGCGCTGTGGGTGAGCTATCTCGGCACGCTCGTCGTGCTGTATTTCCTGATGAACTGGCTGCCGTCGATGGTGATGACGCACGGCCTCACGCATGCGCAATCGAGCTTCGTGCAGATGATGTTCAACGTCGGCGGCGGGCTCGGCGCGATCGGCATCGCGAGCCTGATGGACCGCATCGGCCGGCGCCGCACGGTGGTCGGCATGTATGTCGGCATCGCGTGCGCGCTCGCGCTGCTGACCGGCGCGCGGGACGCCGCGTGGCTCGCCGGCGGCGCACTGCTGTGCGGGATGTTCCTGGTCGGCGGGCAGTCGGTGCTGTATGCGATGGCAAGCGCGATCTATCCGACGCGCATGCGTGGCACGGGCGTCGGCGCGGCCGTCGCGGTCGGGCGGCTCGGTTCGATCCTCGGGCCGTTCGTCGCGGGGCAGCTGCTCGCGCTCGGCGAGAGCACGACGATGCTGATGGCGTCGAGCATTCCGCTCGTCGTGGTCGCGGCGCTGTCCGCGCTGGCGGTGGTCGCGCGCGATCGTGCGGGCGCGCCCGTGCTGGCGGCCGAGTAGGGGTTGTCTTTCAGGGGACGAGGCGGCCGCAGCGCGCCGCTTCGCGTTTTTCAGTGGCGGATGCGCAAGCGTGCATTCGCGTGATCGATGCATGAACGAACGAGGTTCAACATGACGCAGCAAGGACACACATTGACGGAAGAAGGCACGAGCCGGTTCGTGCAGGTGAAGGTCGGCGAGCACGACCTGAAGCTGCACTACAACGACGCGGGGCAGGGCCGCGAAACAGTCGTGATGCTGCACGGCTCCGGGCCCGGCGCGAGCGGCTGGGCGAATTTCCACCGCAACGTCGGCGCGTTCGTCGATGCCGGCTTTCGCGTCGTGCTGCTCGACTGCCCGGGCTGGAGCAAGAGCGACACGATCGTGAACACGGGCTCGCGCTCCGAGCTGAACGCGCGCGCGCTGAAGGCGCTGCTCGATGCGCTCGACATCGAACGCGTGCACATCGTCGGCAACTCGATGGGCGGCCATAGCGCAGTTGCATTCGCGCTGCTGTATCCGCAACAGGTCGGCAAGCTCGTGCTGATGGGCGGCGGAACCGGCGGCCCGAGCCAGTTCGTGCCGATGCCGACCGAAGGCATCAAGCTGCTGCAGAAGGTGTATCGCGAGCCGACGCTCGACAACCTGAAGCAGATGCTGAACATCTTCGTGTACGACACGAGCAGCCTGACCGACGAGCTGATGCAGGCACGCCTCGCGAACATCCTCGCGCACCGCGACCATCTCGAGAATTTCGTGAAGAGCCTCGCCGCGAATCCGAAGCAGTTCACCGACTACGGCCCGCGCCTCGGCGAGATCGCCGCGCCGACGCTCGTGATCTGGGGCCGCGACGACCGCTTCGTGCCGCTCGATATCGGCCTGCGTCTGGTGTGGGGGATGCAGAACGCCGAGCTGCACGTGTTCAGCCGCTGCGGCCACTGGGCGCAGTGGGAGCATGCGGAGAAGTTCAACCGGATGGTGCTCGAGTTCCTCGGCGCCTGACGGCCTGCATCAGGCGTGACGGTCACGCATGACCGTCGGGCCGCGCCGCGTGCTGCAGCGTGCAGCATGTGGCGCGGCGTTCGCACGTCTGCATGCTGCGTTCAGCCGTGACGCCGGAACGGCGCACGGCGCATCAGGTCGATCAGCGCGTCGAGCTCCGGTGAATGCGGCTCGGTGCGCGTGACCATCAGCAGGTCGATGTCGGGCGTGGGCGGCGCAAGCGGGCGGCAGCACATCGATTCGCCCGCAAGCGCCTCGACATACGCGGGCAGCAACGCGACGCCGAGCCCCATGCCGACGAGGTTCAGGTTCAGCAGGATGTTCGTCGCGACCTGCACGACGTCGGGCTCGATCCGATGCTCGGCGAAATACCGCCCGACGATGTCGTAAAGCTGGCCCGCGTACGCCGGGTTGGTCTGGATGAACGGCTGGCCGTCGAGCATCGCCGCTTCGACCTGCGCATGCGCGGCGAGCGGGTGGCCGGCGGGCATCAGCACGACGAGCGGTTCGGTGAGCACGACTTCCGCATGCAGTTCCGGCGCGTGCACGGGCCGGCGCATGAACGCGATGTCGATGTCGCCGCGCAGCAGCGCGTCCTCCTGTTCCATCGTCGGCAGGCTGCGCAATTCGACGTGCACGCCGGGAAACTGCATGCGCAGCTTCGGCAGGATCGCCGGAAAGATCGCGACCTCCGCCGCGGGCACGAATCCGATCTTCACCGTCAGCGCCTGCTGGCGGCCCGCCTGCCGTGCGCGTTCGACCGCGCGATCCGCTTGCGCGAGCACGAGCCGCGCTTCCGCGAGAAACACGCGGCCCGCTTCCGTCAGGTCCACCTTGCGCTTCGAGCGTTCGAGCAGCTGCGTGCCGATCTCGTCTTCGAGATCGCGGATCTGCTGGCTCAGCGACGGCTGCGCGGTGTGCAGCCGCTGCGCGGCGCGCGTGAAGTTCAGCTCGTCGGCGACGGCCACGAAATAGCGCAGGTGTCGGAGTTCCATTCGGCTGTCATCGTCAAAACGTCTAACGGCAAACAAACAAACTATTTCACAACGGATGCTCGGCCGACGATCATCGTCGCGAGCCTGTCCGTATGGAACGGATGGTGCCACGGAGGAGACGCAAATGACAGAGAAGCTTGATATCGACGCGCTCGTCGACGCGAAGAACGGCCGCGTGACGTCGTCGATCTATACCGACCCGGCGATCTACGCGCTGGAGCTCGAACGCATTTTCGGCCGCTGCTGGCTATTCCTCGCGCACGTCAGCCAGATCCCGAACGCCGGCGATTTCTTCAACACGTACATGGGCGAGGATCCGGTCGTCGTCGTGCGACAGAAGGACGGCTCGGTGAAGGCGTTCCTCAATCAATGCCGGCATCGCTCGATGCGCGTGAGCTTCGCCGATTCCGGCAACACGCGCTCGTTCACGTGCCCGTATCACGGCTGGTCGTACGGCACCGACGGCGCGCTGATCGACGTGCCGCTCGAGGAACGCGCGTTTCCGCATGGGCTCTGCAAGCAGCATCTGGGGCTGCAGGAAGTGACGCGCGTCGCGATCTACAAGGGGCTCGTGTTCGGCAACTGGGACGCGGACGCGCCCGATCTCGACACATACATGGGCGACATCGCGTGGTATCTGGACGGCGTGCTCGATCGCCGCGCGGGCGGCACCGAGATCATCGGCGGCGTGCACAAGTGGGTGATCGACTGCAACTGGAAATTCCCGGCCGAGCAATTCGCGAGCGACCAGTATCACGCGCTGTTTTCGCACGCATCGGCGGTCGAGGTGCTCGGTGCGAAGGCCGGCGGCGGCGACAAGGCGCTCGGCGCGGGACAGACCGCGCGCCCCGTGTGGGAGACCGCGAAGGACGCGCTGCAGTACGGCCAGGGCGGGCACGGCAGCGGCTTCTTCTTCACCGAGCAGCCGGACGCGAACGTGTGGGTCGACGGCGAAGTGTCGCAATACTTCCGCGATACGTACGACGAAGCGAAGGCACGCCTCGGCGAGGTGCGCGCACGGCGGCTCGCGGGCCACAACAACCTGTTCCCGACGATGTCCTGGCTGAACGGCACCGCGACGCTGCGCGTGTGGCATCCGCGCGGCCCGAACCAGGTCGAGGTGTGGGCGTTCTGCATCGCGGACAAGGACGCGTCCGACGACGTGAAGGCCGCGTTCGAGCGCAGCGCGACGCGCGCGTTCGGGCCGGCCGGCTTCCTCGAGCAGGACGATTCGGAGAACTGGGTCGAGGTACAGAAGGTGCTGCGCGGCAGCCGTGCGCGCAAGACGCAGCTCTGCGTGGAAATGGGACTCGGCGGCGAGCGCGTGCGCGGCGACGGGATTCCCGGCATCACGAACTACATCTTCTCGGAGACGGCCGCGCGCGGGATGTACCGCCGCTGGGCCGACCTGCTGCTGTCGGAGACCTGGGACGAGGTCGAGCGGCGCACCCGCGAATACGAACAGGAGCTCGTGAAATGAACGACATGGCAACGATCGAACGCGAGCCGGTGACGCTCGTGCTGCATCACGACATCACGCAATTCCTGTACCGAGAGGCCGAATGCCTCGACGCGTGGTGCTTCCGCGACTGGCTCGCACTGCTGAGCGACGACGTTCACTACACGATGCGCACGACCGTCAATGCGCAAACGCGCGACCGCCGCAAGGGCGTGCAGCCGCCGACGACGTGGATCTTCAACGACACGAAGGCGCAGCTCGAACGCCGGATCGCGCGGCTCGAGACGGGCATGGCGTGGGCCGAGGAACCGCCGTCGCGTACGCGGCACCTGGTCACGAACGTGCGGATCGAGCCCGCCGATGCGCCGGGCGAATATGACGTGCAGGTCAACTATCTGCTGTACCGCTCGCAGAAGGAGCGCGACGAGACGTTCTACGTCGGCGCGCGGCGCGACCGCGTGCGGCGTGCGGACAACGCCGCCGGCTGGCAAGTGTGCCGCCGCGAGATCGTCCTCGACCAGGCGGTGCTGTCTTCCCATAACCTGAGTGTGCTTTTCTGATCATGGCTCGAATTCTCGTAGGCCCCGTCGATGCGCTTGCCGACGGCGAGGCGACCAAGGTGGCCGGCGCGCACGGCGCGATCGCGGTGTTTCATGTGCAGGGCGCGTTCTATGCGATGTCGGACCGATGCAGCCACGGCAACGCGTCGATGTCGGACGGCTACGTCGAGGACGACGCGACCGTCGAATGCCCGCTGCATGCCGCGCGCTTTTGCCTGAAGACCGGCGCTGCGCTGTGCCAGCCCGCGACGGAAGCGCTGCGGACGTTCCCGGTCGTCGTCGACGCGGGCGCGCTTTACGTTGACGAACCGGAGGTGGCATGACCTGGCTCCAGGGAGAAGTCGCACTGATTACCGGCGGCGGGTCGGGCCTCGGGCTCGCGCTCGTCGAACGTTTTCTCGCGGAGGGCGCGCACGTCGGCGTGCTCGAGCGCTCGGCGGAGAAGGTCGATGCGTTGCGAACGCGATTCGGGTCGGACGTCGAGGTCGTGCAAGGCGACGTGCGCGCCTATGACGACAACCGGCGGGCGGTCGAGTCGACCGTCGCGCGCTTCGGCAAGCTCGATACGTTTGTCGGCAACGCGGCATTGTGGGATCACGGCGCGAGCCTGCTCGACCTGCCGCCCGAGCGGCTCGACGCAGGTTTCGACGAGCTGTTCGCGGTCAACGTGAAGGGCT
This sequence comes from Burkholderia sp. MR1-5-21, assembly GCF_053427715.1. NCBI lineage: Bacteria > Pseudomonadati > Pseudomonadota > Betaproteobacteria > Burkholderiales > Burkholderiaceae > Burkholderia > Burkholderia sp. MR1-5-21. Next base: position 262,781 of record NZ_JBSAXD010000006.1, on the reverse strand, counting down.
ATCTGCTCGGCGCGAAGGCGGCGGCCGACGCGCTCGTCGCGTCGCAGGGCAGCATGATCTTCACGCTGTCGAACGCGGCGTTCTATCCGGGCGGCGGCGGTCCGCTGTACACGGCGAGCAAGCATGCGGCGGCCGGCCTGATCCGCGAGCTCGCGTACGAACTCGCGCCGCGCGTGCGCGTGAACGGCGTCGCGCCGTGCGGCATGGCGAGCGACCTGCGCGGCCCGGAGGCGCTCGGCCAGTCGCAGCAGCGCATCATGGATTCGCGCACGCCCGAGGCGATCGCGAGCATCCTGCCGCTGCAGTTCTTCCCGGCGCCGGCCGATTTCACCGGGCCGTTCGTGCTGCTCGCGTCGCGTGCGAACAACCGGACGCTGTCCGGCGTGATGATCCAGGCCGACGCGGGGCTTGGCATCCGAGGGATCCGTCATGTCGCGGGAGGCCTGCATGGATGACGCGCGCAAGAACGGCGATTGCGTGATCGTGGGCGCCGGACAGGCCGGCGCGACCGCGGCCGCCGAGTTGCGGCGTCGCGGCTTCGACGGTCGCATCGTGTTGATCGGCGATGAGCCGCATTTGCCGTATGAGCGTCCGCCGCTGTCGAAGGACGTGCTGCTGAAACCCGACGACGTGCGTGCGCCGCTGTTTCCCGCAGCGTTCTACGACGCGCAGCGGATCGAGCTGCGGCTCGGCACGCGTGTCGCGGCGATCGATCCGGCGCGGCACCGGCTGACGCTAGCCGACGGCACGTCGCTCGGTTTCGGCAAGCTGCTGCTCGCGACCGGCGCGCGCGTACGCCGGTTGCCGATGCTCGATCGTCTCGGTGACGGCGTGCATACGCTGCGCACGCTCGACGATGCACATGCGCTCGGCCGTGCGTTGCGGGCGGGGGCGCACGTGCTGATCGTCGGCGGCGGCGTGATCGGCATGGAGCTGGCGTCGAGCGCGGTCGAACTCGGCGCGCGCGTGACCGTGATCGAGCAGGCGCACGACGTGATGGCGCGTTGCGCACCGCCGCCGGTTCGCGCGCATCTGCGCGCGCTGCATCATGCGCGCGGCGTCGACGTGCTGACGGGGCGGCGGCTCGTCGACGCGTCGCGTGACGGCAATACCTTCGTGCTGACGCTGGCCGACGGAGCTGTGCTGCGCGGCGATGCGATCGTCTACGGCATCGGTGTCGAACCTGACGATGCGCTCGCGCGGGATGCCGGCTTGCGCACGGACGGCGCGATCCTGGTCGACCGTGCGTGCCGGACCTCGCATCCGGACATCTACGCCGCCGGCGACAACGCGGCCGAACCGGATGTGCAAACCGGCGCACACGTGCGCCGCGAGAGCTGGGACAACGCGAACCGGCAGGCGGCGCGGGCCGCTGCCGCGATGATCGACGTGGACGAAGATACGGCGTACGTGCCGTGGTTCTGGAGCGACCAGTGCGGCGTGAACGTGCAGTTCGCCGGGGACATGTCCGCGGACGAATGGATCGTGCGCGGCGACCTGTCGGCATCCGCATGCGCGCTGTTCGGGTTGCGCGACGGTGTGGTGACGGCCGGGGTGACGCTCAATCGCGGGCAGGACATGCGGAGCATCCGCACGTTGATCGAGCGGCGCGCAGTGCTCGCGCCGGACGTGCTGAGCGATCCCGCGCAGAACCTGCGCGCGCTGGCGAAGGGCGCATAGCGGCCGGCCCCCGCTGCGCGGACGCGACGCTTGCTCAGCGCGTCGCGATCGCGACGGCCGCGCCGGCCATTGCAGCCGCGCTCGTGCGGTTCGCGATCTTCATCGCGCGCCGCGTCATGATGAACTTGCGGACGCGCGTGGCGACGAACGCCCATGCGCAATCCGAGATGATCAGCACTGCAAGCATCGTCGCGACGAGCTCGGCCCAGCCGGTCACGCTGACGTGCGACAGGTCGATGATGGTCGGCAGCAGCGCCAGGTAGAAGAGAACGATTTTCGGATTTCCAAGCGTCACCAGCAGGCCGGCGGCGAACATGCGCGCGGCCGATCGGCCGCGGGGGATGTCGTCCATTGCCGGGTCGGTCGGCGCGGTCCACATCTTCCATGCGAGGAAGAGCAGATAACCGACGCCGGCGAGCTTCAGCACGTAGAAACCGGCCGCGAACGTGTGCGCAACGACGGCGAGGCCGCCCACCGCGCAGGTCAGCCAGACGGCTTCGCCGAGCCACATCGCGACGAGGAACGGCAGCACGTCGCGGAAGCCGTTCGTGAGCACGCGCGCGACGAGCGCGGCAACGCTCGGGCCGGGCGTGCCGGCCAACACGAACAGGGCGATCGCGAATGCGACGAGGCTTGAGGCGCTCATGGATCTCTGGCTCCGGAGGGGCTTGGCAGGCGATCAGGCGGCCGGGCCGGAATCGCGCCGGCCATCCGCATGGAAATCGTCCTGCGACCTGCCGGTGAACGCGGACACCATCACGCGGACCTCGCCGGCAAGCGTTCGAAACGTATGAAGTTTCGATTATAGTGACGGCCGTTCCAGCCGCCTACCCCCGACGCCATGACCGCTCCTGTCACGATCCGCCTGGCCACCCCGCACGACGCCGCCGCGATGGCCGCCGTGGAAGTCGCCGCCGCCGAGCGCTTTCGCGCGATCGGCATGCCGGATATCGCCGACGGCGAGCCGACCGACGCGGCGGCCGTGCGCGTGCGCATCGATGCGGGTCATGCCTATGTCGCGCTCGACGCGCACGGCACGTGCGTCGGCTTCGCGTTCTACCGGCTGCTCGACGCGCGGCGGCTGTATCTCGAGGAACTGGATGTCGCGCCGTCGCACGCGGGACAGCGGATCGGCGCGTGCCTCGTCGAAACGGTGGCCGCACGCGCGGCGGCGGACGGGGTCGACGAGATCGTGCTGTCGACGTTCCGCGCACCGCCGTGGAATGCGCCGTATTACCGGCGCCTCGGTTTCGACGATATCGATGATGCGACGCTTGACGACGCGCTGCGCGAGATCCGCGCGCATCACGTCGCGCGCGGCCTCGATGAAACGCAGCGCGTGTTCATGCGGCGCGGCTTGCGCGCATGAACACGCGCCGGACGGCCGTCAGGCCGCGTCGCTGAGCGCGGGGTAGTCGGTATAGCCCGTTTCGCCTTCCGCATAGAAGGTTTCAGGCACAGGAGCGTTGAGCGGCGCGTCGATTTCGAAACGGCGCGGCAGGTCGGGGTTCGCGATGAACAGCTTGCCCCACGCGATCGCATCGGCTTCGCCGCTTTCGAGCACCTGCTGCGCGCCGTCGAGCGAGAATTGCTCGTTCGCGATCAGCGGGCCGCCGAACGCCTTCTTCAGTTGCGGGCTCAGGTGATCGCCCGAGTACGACTCGCGCGTGAAGATGAATGCGATCTTGCGGCGGCCGAGCTCGCGCGCGACATAGCCGAACGTCGCGGCCGGATCCGAGTCACCCATCGTGTGTGAGTCGCCGCGCGGCGCGAGATGCACGCCGACGCGCCCCGCGCCCCAGACGTCGATCGCCGCGTCGACCACTTCGAGCAGCAGGCGCGCACGGTTCTCCACCGGGCCGCCGTACGCATCGGTGCGGTGGTTGGTGCTGTCCTGCAGGAACTGGTCGAGCAGGTAGCCGTTCGCGCCGTGGATCTCGACGCCGTCGAACCCTGCCGCCTTCGCGTTTTCCGCGCCCTTGCGGTACGCGGCGACGATCCCCGGGATCTCGTCGAGGTCGAGCGCACGCGGCGTCACGTACGGACGCTGCGGACGCACGAGGCTCACGTGGCCGCTTGCGGCGATCGCGCTCGGCGCGACCGGCAGCTCGCCGTCGAGGAAGATCGGATCGGAGATCCGGCCGACGTGCCAGAGCTGCAGCACGATGCGGCCGCCCGCGTCATGCACTGCACGCGTGACGCGCTTCCAGCCTTCGACCTGCTCGTCGGACCAGATGCCCGGCGTGCCGGCATAGCCGACGCCGTGCGGCGTCACCGCAGTCGCTTCGCTGATGATCAGGCCGGCCGATGCGCGTTCCGCGTAGTAGCGGGCCATCAGCTCGTTGGGGATGCGCGTGTCGCCCGCACGGGAGCGGGTGAGCGGCGCCATCACGATGCGGTTCGGCAGGGTCAGGTCGCCGAGAACAACGGGGTCGAACAGCGTAGGCATACTAAATACCTCTTCAGGATTGGCGGGGTGAAGTCCCGCTGGCCAGTCAGCCGGGTTAGAGTTCGCGGCGCAGCGCGTCGAGAAATGCGTCGATGACGGCTTCGTTGCGCTTGAAGAACGCCCACTGGCCGACCCGGGTCGACGTCACGAGGCCCGCGCGCTGCAGCGTCGCAAGATGCGCGGATACTGTGGACTGCGACAGCCCGCAGCGCGCGTCGATCTGGCCCGCGCAGACGCCGTGGTCGAACGACAGCGTCTGTTCCGGGAAATGCGCGCCGGGCGTGCGCAGCCACTCGAGGATGTCCCGGCGGACAGGGTTCGCAAGCGCCTTGAGGATCGCGTCGATATCGAGGTCGGTCGGCATTTGAGGGGAGATTCTTCAGGCAAATCAGCATCGTCGATGGACGAATCTTATATCGGATTTTGACGATATGCACGAAGACACTGTTTGCAATGGGGGTGATAGCTGTGGACCTACCGGGTCCGGCGTTTCAGGGGGCTGATCCCGGACCATTCAGCGATACAAATCTCGGCTTGGGCGCAGATCGACAAACGGGTAAGACTCAAGTAAGAATGGGCATCTACAGTCGGTTGATCCACGAAACACCATCGCGGCAGGTAGCAGGTCACTCTCATGGAAACGCCATTGAATCAGATGAAAGCGGGGCGCGTGGCAGGCCGGACGGCCATGAGCGATGTCTGCACGATTGCTCCCGACGGTACCCGGGTGAACTGGCAGCCGCCTTCGAAGTGGAAAAGACGATCCATCGCACCGTCGTTCTCCGCTGTCACGATCGACCACTACCTCGCGGGCGCCTCGGAAATCGTCGATCTGGAGACGACCGGCGCGATGTTCGCCATGTACCTGAGGGTACCGACAACGCTGGAGCTTCGAACGGACGGCAACGGGTGGGCCTCGAAGCGTCTTCGGACGCCGTTGATGTACGTGCCGGCCGGATTTTCGTTTTCCAGCAGATGGTCGAAGGAAACCGAATGGATCACGGTTCACTTCGAGCCGTCATGGTTGGCGCGATCGGGTCTGCCGATGAACGAGCAGCAACGCATCTCGACCGCGCCGCGCTTCGACGTGAGTGACGATCTGCTCATGCAGATCGTCAAAAGCATCCATGAAGACGCATTGGCGGGGATGCCACTGGGGCCGATGTACGCGGAAGCGCTGGGCGCGGCCGCCCTTCGTCGCGTGGCGTACCTGGAATCGAGGCCGCGGGCTCGAGAGTACGCCCATGCGCCAATGATGCAAAAGGCCATCGAGTACATCCAGGATAACTTCCAGGACGATTTGACGCTCTCGATGGTTGCCGATGCAGTGGACTATCCTGGCGATCTGTATTCGTTCATCAGAAGCTTCAAGAAGGTCAACGGGGTGACGCCGCATCAGTACATCATCGAAAGCCGCTTGCAAGCGGCGCGCACCCTGATCGTAAGTGGGCAGTGCGATATCACGGAAGCGGCGCTCACCTGCGGTTTTTCGACGGCCAGCCATTTCTCGGCAACGTTCCGCAAGCGGTGGGGGATATCTCCCTCCGAGCTCAAGCCAGGTGCCGCGATCATGACGCGAGAGGAAGCGAGAGAATCCATAGGCTACTGATCGTCAATGCAATTGTCGGAACAAGCAGTGGCAGTTGATTGAATGCGTCAGTTCCAGATGGCCGATGTCGGCAACGGATTCCAGCCGAGCCCGTGTGGATCGGACAAGCGCGCAATCGGCAACAGGGCGAAGCAACCCGCTCTTTATCGAACAATGGCCATGCCACCACCTGCGAATGGTGCGGATAGAATCCAGAGTCCGGTCGTCGTGTAGAGCAGCATGACGACGAGAGTCGGAAATTGACTGAGGGCCGCCATTCTTCCCGTACCAAAGATCTGCAACGCGATCCGGTGCGCTGAAATGATGCCGGCCACATGGCCGATCAATATCGCCGCGACTTGAACATGCCAGACGAAATTTGCAGGCAGAATGAGCGCGGGAAGATGGTGATCTGCAGTCCAGAATAGATTCCATCCTTTCCCGAAAGGATCCGAGGCGAGCCGGACGACATCGGGCCCTTGTGACGCTACCAGCGTGAAGTAATGTGCGACGTTATAGCCGACCGCCACCGGGATGATCGCCGGAGAGAACGCGCGAACGAGCAGGGCGGACGAAATCTCCGTCCTCAGCGCTGCCTTTCCGCATAGGCAGGCGAGCCAAAGCACGAACGCGAACGGCAGTGGCGACAGGAACAAGGCTGCGTACTGAAATGCATGGTATCCCGCCTGCAGAAGAGGAAAGGACTTCGTGATGTCCGAGCCGACAAAAGGTGTCAGCAGCCGATAGATGCCGACCCAGTAAAAATCGACAAACACGCGCGTATCACGAAAACCGTCGAACGCCGTTGAAGACAGCAGAAAGAGGATGCAGAGCACGAGCCCGGCAGGCGGGACGCGCAAGACGCCACCCTCCGCGCGCGGAACCATGATCGGACCGACGATCTTCATTCGTCGTTTCGACGGCCGCAGAAGCGAGAGTGAGCCGACGATGTTGAATACCACCTCGAACAGTTCAAAGCATCCGAACCAGTTCCTCGAGCCAAGAACGGCTGCCCCGAGCAAATTGATGGCGGTGTAGGCAAGCAATGCGATGCCGAGTTCTCGCGGGCTTCCAGTCCCGAACAACTCGATGCCAATCAGGCCGTACATGAAGACGAACGCGACATAGTATCCGCGAGAATCAACCGGACGCAGCGCATGCGCTTTCATCTCCGTGATTCCCGTCATTCGTGCGGCCGTCCGCCACGGATTGACGCTGCGATAGAGATTGCCGACGAATGCGCAAAGATACTGAAAGCCCAGAACAAAGATGATCCAGAACAACGTCATGCTGAGGTTCGCGCTGGCAACCTGCGACCCGGCAAGACCGCACACGATGCTCAGAAGCAGGGCGGCAACCCAGACAACCGGGAGTATCCGATGTCTTGGCATGCTGCGCCGGCGATTCCTGCGTTTGGCGTTGTCCGGCTTCAACCGGAGCAGCGAGCCGAACCAGAGCCCATCGCGTCCGATGCCAATCGCAATGGCAAATGACGCGACCAGTGCGGCGACGCATCCGTACAAATACAACCAGAGAGGCAGCGGAAGGGTGTAGGTTGCGCCGAATGCGTGCGCGTGCGCGGCAGCCGGGATGCCGCAAGGAATGGCGAGGAAGCCTTTCGCATATCCGCGCAAAAGGCTCCGCGTTCGATCGAGGATCTGCATTGCCACGGCCGGATCAGTGGACAGTCAGTCCGTTCGGACCGGCCGAGGCGGTGACGTGTGCTGCGTAAAACCCGCCATTCACTCCCGCGAACCAGATGTTTCCCGAGCGCGTGTCGTAATGAACGTCGCTCATCAGATACTCGTTCTTGGTTGCGCACATCAAGCCGCAGAATACGTTGTTGGGATGCGCCGGCGGGTTGTAGTAGGCAAATTCCTTGATGTGCAACGGATCCCGAATGTCGAGCAGGCGCAAGCCGGAGCCATACCATGTGACGAACAATGCGGTGGCATTCGCTACGTTGTCGACGCCGGTGTAGTGGCCCCAGTACGTTACGTTGTCGTTCGCCACCGCAGCCGCGTTTTTCGGATCGCTGGCCTCGGTTGTATAGGTCGCGGCCACTTTCATGTGCGCGGGATCGCTTACGGGAATGACGTGGTATTGCACGCCCGCGCACTCGGCCCCTGCGAAGATGTACGGTGTGCCGTTGACGATCGCGAATTGAACCGTGTGTCCCTGCGAGTCTCCGCAGTCCGTCCAGTCGACTTTCCCGAGCAGCTTGAACGAAGCATTGGCAGAGCGGTTCTGGATCGACGTGACGTCGAAGGTGCGGACGCCTGTGTGCTTGACCGTCTCTGTCGAGAAGCTCGCGACGGTTCCCCAGTAAAGCGTATTGCCATCTGCGCTGATGTCGCCGTCGTGCCAGGCTTCGGCGCCGGTGTTCTCCGGATCGTCGCTCCAGTTCCAGGTTGCGATGACCTTCGGGGCGGCGGGCACCGAGATATCGACGGCAGCGAGCGTGGCCTGTGATGCCGGCGCGGAAAACGCCTTGATCGTCGAAATATAGGCGGTCTTGCCATCCGGAGAGATTTTCAAGCCGTGGATGCCGCCGGGGAAAAGATCTCGCGTGTTCAGCGTGGCGACGCGAACGGGATTGCGACAGTCTTGCGAGAGGTCATAGACGTCCAGCGCGTCGGCGGCGATGCCATCGATGCTCGGATTGTCTGCACCGAAAAGGCTCGTATACAAAGGATTCGTGCGCGAGGTCGCGAAGGCCACCATGACACCGGTGGCCGAACCCGCTTCGAGTCCTTCCCAGCTGTTGCGCCCGGTCGGGCTCGACACGATCCTGACCAGGGAGGGCTTCGCCGGATCGCTGACATCGACCACCGCCAACCCCTCGAGCGGGTGGTTCCCCGCCGAGCCGTTGTCGAGGTACGCGCAGTTTTTGTACCACGCCATTTGCATGTTGCCGCCTCGATCCATCAGCGTTGACTGGCCGACGAGCGTCACGCCTTTGCGATAGCCCTCCATCGAACGGCCGCTGTTCTGGTCGGCAATGGGTACTTGCCCTTGAAGCCCCGTTTCCGGCAGGTCGTCTGCCGCAAGTGTCGAGGCGGTGATGTTGTCTCCGCCATGGCCACTGCAAGCGGCAAGGCAAGCGGCAATGACTGAAACCACCAACAGGGCCGTGGTTAGCGCCTTGTAACGTCGCATGAATGTCTCCCGGGAGTCGTCGCTCCATCTGGTTTTCGTGGCAGAACGCTGGTTACTCGTTCGATGACTGCAGATTTCCCCCGGTCAGCGGGGGTATATCTCGATCGTGGCGACCTCGATCTGGTCGCCCCTTCCGTTATGAAAATGGAGAGAAAAGCGCCCGGTGATGCCGACCGGGAAGATGTCAAGTGATTGCTCGCCGCCGGACGAGCAGGCTGCGAAGGCGCCGGGGATTTCATGGACCATCAGGACGCCGGCCTCGCGCGAATGCACGTCGAGATGCGCAGGCACACCTTCGCGAATCGCGATCACGGGGCGTTCCCAAGGTGCGTTGCTCCGGTCGACGTAGACCGAGAAGTGCTGTTGGTCCGGAAGCGCCGAGGCGGCCCAGGACAGGTGCCTTGCGACGCCGTAGGTGAGCATCAACGCCGCCGCGGTGGAGATCAGCGCGATGTACAGGCTCCGCTGCCGCGGCTTCGTTTGCTCCACACGGGTGTTTCGTTCCATGAACGCTCGCGCCACTCGATCGACTCTGTTGCCCGGCCCGCTACGAGGGCGGGTATCGTTCGATGGATGTTAGTGACCGGCGCGGCGCGGAGATATCTGCTTATTGCGAACTGTCGAGAAATTGCGTACTGAGTAACCCCAGTAGCTGCGGATCTGCATCAGGAAATCCGGACCGAAGCGAAGCTCGTTGTTCGCGTACCGGGAGGCCAGAGTACGCGGATTTGCGTGTCTTCAGACGGGACGAGCCGGCGTGATGTGCGTGGGTGCGCACTTTGGAGTGTGTTGACAGCCTCGCACGCGGACGGATCGAGCGAATCCCGAGGCAGGCGCGCGGACAGCCGGGGCGGCACATCCGCGCGTCGCGACGTTTGTGACAGAGCCGTCGCCGCTGCCCTGTTCGGGTACCGCGCCTACTGGCGGGTTTGCGTGGACATGCCTGACTGCGGGGCGGCGGCCGCCGCCGCCGCTTGCGCTGCCTGCTGCGCGGCAACCTTGGCTTCCGCGGCCTGAATGTCGGCGGGATAGTTGCCCTCGTCGCCGGCGGAAGGATTGTACCCGGCGGCTTCCAGCCGATACAGTTCTTCCATCACTTGCGCACGGGTGAGTGGCGCGGGCGACTGGGCCATGGCTGCGCGGCCCGCGAGCAGCGCGACAAAAATAAGAAGTGCGAAATGATATTTCATGATGATGCTCCTGGAACGTTGCGTGAGTCGGCACGACGGTGCCGAATCAACCCGCCGAGTCAACTGCCGAAATACGGCGTGCAAAAGCTCACGGGACCTGCGCACGGCGCCGTGCCCGGCATCGCCGGCTCGGTTTCACGCTTGCCTGCATCCGACGAACCGGCCGACTGGCTGCCTGATCCGCTCTGGTCCGGCTGATCGCCCATGCGCTCCGCCTGCTGCTGGAATAGCGGGCTCACATCGGGATAGGACGTATCGGTCACGAATTGCATTCCGTGTTGTTGTGCATCGATCAACGCCTGACGGACTTCGGCGCGCGTCCTGACTTGCGCCGATGCGTGCGTTGCGAATCCGGTCGCGGAAAGGACGGCAATGGAAAGGCCGATCATCAGATGCTTGCTCATGTCACGCTCCTTCGAAAAACGAACGATGGGTACTACATCCGTTTCAACTTCGCGTGACGCGCGTTTATTCCACACATGCAGCGTGCTGCGAGCATTCGTCGAATGCGTGCGGCGATCGGGAATAGAAACCGTGGTCCGGCGGTTATCACTTGTGCGGGTGCAGTTTCGATCAAGTGACGATCCGGGTTCGGAATGGACGAGCAATCTTCAGCCAGGCGCTTCGAGGTGCTGCTGCTGCCTCACATGAATTCCGCGTACAACGTCGCGCGATGGCTGGCCCGCAACGACCAGGACGCGCAGGACATCGTTCAGGACGCGTATATCCGGGCATTCCGGTTCATCGACCGGTTCGACGGCGACGACGCGCGTGCGTGGCTGCTGCGCATCGTTCGCAACGTGTTCTGTACGTGGTATCGGCAGAACCGGCGGCACACGGCCGAATCCCTGTCGCCCGACGACGATGGCGAGATGGACATCAGCGACGAATGCGCAGGCAGCCCGGAAATGTTGCTGATGCGCGATCAGGATCGTCAGCGGGTGATCAGTGCGCTTGCACGCCTGAGCGTCGAACACCGCGAGGTCATCGTGCTGAGAGAAATCGAAGGGTTGTCGTACAAGGAAATCGCGAGCGTCGTCGGCGTGCCGATCGGAACCGTGATGTCCCGTCTGGGGCGCGGTCGCCAGCAGCTTGCCGCGATTCTGACGAGCGTGGGCCAGGAGGCGTGATGGATCATCAACAGGCAGTTGACATGCTGTCCGGGTATCTCGACAACGCGCTGAGTCTGACCGAGAGCGCGGCGTTCGAGCGCCATCTGGCTCGCTGCAGCACATGCCGGCAGGCGTTCGAAGCGCAGCAGCGGGTCGGCGCGCTGATGAAGGCGTGCGGCCTCCGATTCCGCGCGCCTGACGCGCTGCGCGCGCGGATCGTCGCCGATCTGCGCGTGCACAAGACCGTCCTGCAGCGCATTTCAGGCTGGCTTGCGCCGCGCAAGACGATCGGCGTGCCGGTCTGGGCCCCGGCCGGTGCACTGGCCGTCAGTGCGTTCGCGCTGGTGTGGAGCGGGGCGTTTTACCTGTCCGCGCCTGGCGCCGATGTGCGGCTCAGGTCGGAACTCGTCGACAGTCATGTGCGTTCGCTTCAGGCGAGCCACCTGACCGATGTCGTGTCGACCGACCGGCACACGGTGAAGCCATGGTTCGACGGGAAAATCGATTTTGCGCCGCCGGTGCTGGATCTCGCGAGCGACGGCTATCCGCTTGTCGGCGGGCGGCTCGACTACATGAACGGCCACGCGATCGCGGTGCTCGTGTACCGCTACAAGCTGCATCCGATCAACGTGTACGTGTGGCCCGCGGACAGCGCGGCAGAGCCGACGCGCATCTATGTGCAGCACGGCTACCACCTTGCCCACTGGGTGGCCGCGCACATGAACTACTGGGTCGTCACGGACGCGGACGGCCGCGAACTGGGCGGATTCGTCGAACGCCTGCGCACGCGGGCCGGGTCGTAGAGGTACCTGGGAGGATCGCGTCGCACGCGATGTACTTGCGCGGCGGGCGGCGGGCACAGCCGACACGCCGTCCGGCGACGCATCCCGATGAGGAGTGCGCCGCCGGACGGCATGGACGGCGAGGGCCTGCGTCACTCAACCGTGATCGTCTCCTTCATGAACGGGTGGATCCCGCAGAACACCTTGTAGACCCCCGGCTTGTCGAACTTGAACGAGTACGTCTCGTCCTGGTCGAGCGCCTTCGAATGGAAGATGCCGGCGTCGTTGACGATGGTGTGCGGCTCCGCGTCGAGATTCTTCCATGTGAGCGTCGTGCCGGCCTTGATCGTGGTGGCCATCGGCGAAAACATGAAATTCTTGATCGTGACGACCGTGTCGTCCGTGTTCTGCGCGAATGCCGGGACGGTGGCCCCGGATGCCGCGAAGCAGAACGCGACGGCGATGACCGAACGGAATAGCGATTTTTTGTTCACGATGATGCACTCCTTGCGCCTAGGCGATCGTCGTGTCGCGAAGCGCCGACGCCACCGGATGGCCGGCGAACTCGACGGTGGTCACCCCGAGCATCTTCGCGAGCTGGTCGCGCGGCACCGTGAGCGGCAGCGGGCCGGGGCCGTTCCCGGCGGTGGGCTGCGGGTATGCGGTCGAACGCGCGGTGTGGAACGTGATGTTGCCTTCCACTTTCGAGACGATCTGATGGATGTGCCCGTTCAGCACGGTGACCGAACCGAAGCGCTTCAGGTTGTCGATTACCTGCGGCGCATCGCCTGTTCCCCATCCCCACGGCTCGTAGATTGTCCACATCGGCATGTGCGAGAACACGACGATCGGCGTGCTCGACGAGCGGCCCTTGAGATCCTGTTCGAGCCACGCGATCTGATCGGCGCCGAAGCTGCCGAGCCCGTTCGGCTTGAAGTGCATCACGTTGACGAGCCCGACGAAGTGCACGCCGTCATGATCGAAGCTGTAATAGCCGCGGTTGTCCGACGCCTTGCCGAAGCGGCTGAAATACTCGGCGCCGTTGCCGTCGGTGACGTCGTGCTCGCCCGGAACCGTATGAAGTTCGGGAATGGCCAGGCCAGACAGGATCTGCGACGCGAGATCGAATTCCGCCGGTTTCGACAGGTGGGTGATGTCGCCGGTATGAATCGCGAGCGCGGGCTTCACGGGCATTCCGTTGACGAGTTCGATCGTCCGCTTGAGCGTGCTTGCGACGTCCGGGTTGGCTTCCTTGTTGAAGCCGATGTGCGAGTCACTGATCTGCAGGAACAACGGCTTGCCGAGGTTGGCCGGCGACGCGCTGCCTTCCTGCGCCAACGCCAGGTCGAACGGCGTGAGGACGCCGCCCGACAGCGTGAAGAGTGTCCCGAGTCCGCCGAAGGCCATGCACTGCAGGGCCCTCCGACGTGACGGACTGGATGGATTCTGTGAAGACATGAGAGCCTCGCGAGCGATCGAGAATGGCGGACGGCCGGTACGTCCGGGAAGAAACCGGCGCCTTCAGCCGGATATACCGATGGGGCCGTCGATTTATTCCCGCTGCGCGAACGGAATGAACGCAAGTTCTGGTGAATGCCTGATGAATTCCCGGCTGGGGGCGAGGGGAGGTGGTGTCGGCCGGTTGCAAGCTTGCGGCGAGCCCCCTGCAACGGCGGTGTGGCGCGATCAGGCCGCCTCGGCCGCGTCGAGGCAGTCCGCCAGGATCATCGCGCCCGCATTCCCGGGCGTCGACCCGAGCAGTTGCGGGGAATACACGCTGTCGCCGATCTCGATCGGCCGTCCGGACAGCGCGCACGCGCCGCGGCGGCGCGTGACGAACAGCCGCCATTTCTGGTAGCCGTAGCGCCCGGTGCACGCGTCGCACCACGAAATCATCACGCTATCGGGCGCCGGCCGTTCGAGCACGCCGATCGTCGGCCGGCTCGACGGGTTCCACGCCGGCAGCTTGTCGCGCGTCATGCCGCGTCGCCGAGCCGCCGACGTCGTGACCGGCGGCATGCCGACGCTGCCGATCGCCGCGACGGTTCGAAGCCAGGGGGCTGAGCTGTCATCCATGATGTCTGTCCTTTCGAATCGATACGCGATGCGGCGCAACGCGGCGCTACGACAGCCTGATCCGCGGTTGCACGCGGCCGAGGCGGGTTGCGAACTGCAAACCGGCGATGCCGCCGCCGACGATGACAATGCGTACAGGTTCGGACATGGTTAAATCATCACGCGATGAATAAGGTATGATCCTAGCGCGTCGATGCTTGACGTGTCAATCGAAGGGGGAGACCGTCCGGTTCCGGAATTCGGGTCGGACGTGCGGTCGAGGCAGGTAAATACAGGAAGGGAGCAGGAAGACGTGAGTGATGTTTCTGAGCGGTCGCCGTCGAAGCGGCGCGCGCGCGGACGGCCGTTGCCGGGCGCATCCGTCGGTCCGGACGTGATTTTGCGGGCGGCGCGCCGAATGTTTGCGAAACGTGGCTACGACGCGACGAGCGTGCGCGAGATCGCGCGCGAACTGGACGTGGATGCGGCGCTCATCGCGCACCATTTCGGGACCAAGGAAACGCTGTGGCTCGCGGTCGTCGAACAGATCGCGGAACTCGCGGCGCCGCTGTTCGACGCGCTGGGCGCGTTGCGAACGTCGTCGCTGTCACGCCGCGCGCGGGTCGAGCGCGCGCTGGAGCTGGGCATCGACATGGTGTTCGCCGAGCCGGACATCGGCATGTTCTTTTCCACCGCGACGACGGAGGAGGGTGAGCGGCTTAACCGCCTGCTCGAACGGCTGGTGCGCCCGTACCATGCGGTCATGGTGCCGCTGCTGGCCGATGCCGCCGAAGCCGGCGTGATTGCAATGACGGATCCCGACGTGATGTTCTTCATGCTCGAGAACGCGATCGGCACGACGGTGGCGTACAGCCACCTGATGCACGAATTCACGTCGCTGCCTGCGCGGCCGGAGCAGTTCAAGGCAGCCGTGCTCAACACGGCGATCAATCTGCTGGGGCGGTGAGCGACGAGGGCGGAGCAGGCGTCGGCCGCCAGCCGCGGGCAGTCGTTCGCCGAAGCATCACGAGATGCCCCGGCGTCCGTTTCAATGAGCAGGATTCCGTAACGTGTGCGCCCGCACGATCGTCAAACCGGCGGCGGATCCCCCATCCACCGCCGCGCGCCCGGCCCGCGCCGGCCGGCCCGATCCTCGGGGTTCGTCAGCTTGCAGCGCTTCAGCGACAGGCAGCCGCAGCCGATGCATTCGTCGAGATTGATGTAGAGCCGCTGCAGTTCCTCGATGCGGTCCGCGACGCGCTTCTTCCATCCTCGTGACAGCCGCTGCCAGTCCTTGTTGGTCGGCAGCGTGTCGGCCGGCAGGCTCACGAGCTGCTCGGCGATCTCGTCGAGCGAATAGCCGATCTTCTGCGCGAACACGATGAACGCGACGAGCCGCAGCACGGAGCGCGGATAGCGGCGATGGCTCGAGCCGTTGCGCTGCGAGCGGATCATCCCGCGCGATTCGTAGAAGCGCAGCGTCGAGGCCGGCACGCCGCTGCGCGCGGCCACTTCGCGGATCGACAGCAGCGGCAATTTCGTGTCTTCGGTGATACCCATGAAAGCCTCCGGGAATTCTTGACTTAAAGTTAACTTCAACTTTTAAGCTACGCGGCAGTTTAACGTACCGCGAGGCTCCATGCTTTCTTTCCCTGTCCGCAAGGCGTTGTTTCCAGGTGCCGTCTGCGCGCTGCTGCTTGCGCTGTCCGGCTGCCATGACGGCAACGGCGATCCGCCGGCCCAATCTCCTCCCGAAGTCGGCGTCACGACGGTCGCGCCGCGCACGGTGCGGCTCGCCGACGAGTTCAACGGCCGCGTCGAGGCCGTCGACGCAGTCGAGTTGCGGCCGCGCGTGAGCGGCTATCTGGAACGCGTCGCATACAAGGAGGGCGATCTCGTGCCGCAAGGCGCGGTGCTGTTCATGATCGATCCGCGTCCTTACCGGATCGCGCTCGATCGTGCGACCGCGCAGCGTCAGCGGGTGCGCGCGGCGGCCAGTCTCGCGCAGGTGCAGTTCAAGCGCGTGCAGACGCTGATCGACGCGCATGCGACGTCGCAGGAAGAACTCGACAATGCGCGCGCGACCGATGCGCAGGCGCGCGCCGACCTGCAGGCGGCGGAAGCCGCCGTCGCCGACGCGCAGCTCAACCTCGGCTTCACCGAAGTGCGCGCGCCGATCGCGGGCCGCGTCGGCCGCGCGCTCGCGACGGTCGGCAATCTCGCGCGCGCCGACGACACGCTGCTGACGACGGTCGTTTCACAGGATCCGGTCTACGTGTATTTCGATTGCGACGAGCAGAGCTACCTGCGCTACAACGCACGGCGCGCCGATCCCGCGCATCGCGCGATCGGCGCCGATCCGGTGCGCGTCGGCCTCGCGAACGAGACGGGCTTCCCGCACGCGGGCACGGTCGATTTCCTCGACAACCGGCTCGATCCGGCGACGGGCACGATCCGCGCGCGCGTGCGGCTGTCCAACGCGGATCACACGTTCACGCCGGGGCTCTATGCGCGCGTGCAGCTCGTCAGCAGCCGTGACCAGGATGCGCTGCTGGTCGACGACAAGGCCGTGCTGACCGACCAGGACCGCAAGTACGTATACGTGGTCGGCGCTGGCGACAAGGCGCTGCGCCGCGACGTGACGATCGGCCGCGAGCTGGACGGCGAGCGGATCGTCGAGAAGGGGCTGCAGGCCGGCGACCGCGTGATCGTCGAAGGCGTGCAGCGCGTCTACTATCCGGGCGCGCCGGTGAAGCCGAAGGCGTTCGCCGCGCAACCGGTCGCCGCAACGCAGCCCGCATCCGCCGAGGCTGGCGCTGCGGCAGCGCAATGACGGGAGGCACGTGATGGATTTCTCCCGTTTCTTCATCGACCGGCCGATCTTCGCGGTCGTGCTGTCGATCGTCATCTTCGCGCTCGGGCTGATCGCGATTCCGATGTTGCCCGCGGGCGAGTATCCGGAAGTGGTGCCGCCGAGCGTCGTCGTGCGCGCGACCTATCCCGGCGCGAACCCGAAGGCCATCGCCGAGTCGGTTGCGGAGCCGCTCGAGGAGGCGATCAACGGCGTCGAAGGGATCATGTACATGAAGTCGGTCGCGGGATCGGACGGCAGCCTGCAGGTGGTCGTCACGTTCGTGCCGGGCGTCGACCCGGACACGGCCGCGGTGCGCGTGCAGAACCGTGTGAGCCAGGCGCTGTCGCGCCTGCCCGACGAAGTGCGCCAGTACGGCGTGACGA
The DNA here is from genome assembly GCF_053427715.1 of Burkholderia sp. MR1-5-21. Taxonomy (NCBI): domain Bacteria; kingdom Pseudomonadati; phylum Pseudomonadota; class Betaproteobacteria; order Burkholderiales; family Burkholderiaceae; genus Burkholderia; species Burkholderia sp. MR1-5-21. Next base: position 245,529 of record NZ_JBSAXD010000006.1, on the reverse strand, counting down.
CGCAGAAACAGTCGCCGACGCCGCTGATGTACGTGAGCCTGTACTCGCCGGACGACAGCCGCGATTCGCTGTACCTGCGCAATTACCTGACGCTGAACGTGAAGGACGAGCTGTCGCGGATCACCGGCATCGGCGACGTCGGCGTGTACGGTTCCGGCGACTACGCGATGCGCATCTGGCTCGACCCGAACCGGCTTGCGTCGCGCGGGCTGACCGCGAGCGACGTGATCGCGGCGGTGCGCGAGCAGAACGTGCAGGTGTCTGCGGGCCAGCTCGGCGCGGAACCGTCGCCGAAGGCCGCCGATTTCCTCGTGTCGATCAACGTGCGCGGCCGACTGCGCACGGTGCAGGAGTTCGGCGACATCGTGCTGCGCAGCGGCGACGACGGCCAGGTCGTCAAGCTGTCCGACGTCGCCCGGCTCGAACTCGGCGCGGGCGACTATACGCTGAAGTCGTTCTTCAACGACAAGCATTCGGCCGTGGTCGGCATCTTCCTGTCGCCCGGCGCGAACGCGCTCGACGTCGCGAAGTCCGTGTACGCGAAGCTCGACGAGCTGTCGAAGCGCTTCCCGCCCGGCATCGCGTACCGGCCCGTGTGGGACCCGACGGTGTTCGTGCGCGAGTCGATCCGCGCGGTGCAGCACACGCTGATCGAGGCGGTCGTGCTGGTCGTGTTCGTCGTGATCCTGTTCCTGCAGACCTGGCGCGCGTCGATCATTCCGCTCGTCGCGGTGCCCGTGTCGGTGGTCGGCACGTTCGCGTGGCTGCTGCTGCTCGGCTACTCGATCAACACGCTGACGCTGTTCGGGCTCGTGCTCGCGATCGGGATCGTCGTCGACGATGCGATCGTCGTCGTCGAGAACGTCGAGCGCAACATCGCACAGGGGCTGAGCCCGCGCGACGCCGCGCACCAGGCGATGCGCGAAGTGTCCGGCCCGATCGTCGCGATCGCGCTGGTGCTGTGCGCGGTGTTCGTGCCGATGGCGTTCATGTCGGGCGTCACCGGCCAGTTCTACCGGCAGTTCGCGGTGACGATCGCGATCTCGACGGTGATCTCGGCGATCAACTCGCTGACGCTGTCGCCCGCGCTTGCCGCGAAGCTGCTGCGGCCGCACGGCGCGCCGAAGGACGCGCTCACGCGCGCGCTCGATCGTGGGTTCGGCTGGCTGTTCCGTCCGTTCAACCGCTTCTTCGACCGCAGTTCGGACTGCTATCACGGCGTCGTCGGCCGCACGCTGAAGCGGCGTGGCGGGGTGTTCGTCGTCTATGCCGTGCTGCTCGGGGCGACCGCACTGCTGTTCAACACGGTGCCGGGCGGCTTCATTCCGATCCAGGACAAGCTGTACCTGTTCGCGGGCGCGAAACTGCCGGAAGGCGCGTCGCTGTCGCGCACGAACGCGGTGGCCGAGCAGATGACGAAGATCGCGCGCAGCACCGACGGTGTGGAGATGGTGCCGGGTTTCGCGGGGCTGAACGCGTTGCAGGGCGTGAACACGCCGAACATCACGACCTCGTACATCATCCTGAAACCGTTCGACCAGCGGCATCGCAGCGCCGCGCAGATCAACGCCGAGCTGAACGCGCGCTTCGCGGGCATCGGTGGCGGCATCGCATACGCGATGATGCCGCCGCCGATCCAGGGGCTCGGCAACGGGTCCGGCTACGCGCTGTACCTGGAGGATCGCGCGGGCCTCGGCTACGGCGCGCTGCAGAACGCGCTGGCCGCATTCCAGGCCGCGGTCGCGAAGACGCCGGGCATGCGCTATCCGGTCAGCTCGTACCAGGCGAACATCCCGCAGCTCGAGGTGAAGGTCGACCGGCTGAAGGCGAAGGCGCAGGGCGTTGCGCTGACCGACCTGTTCAACACGCTGCAGGTCTACCTGGGCTCGACGTACGTGAACGACTTCAACCTGTTCGGGCGCGTCTACCGCGTGATGGCGCAGGCCGACGCCGGCCATCGGCAGACCGCGGCGGACATCGCGAACCTGCGCACGCGCAACGCGAAAGGCGAGATGGTGCCGATCGGCTCGATGGTGACGGTCGAGCCGACCTACGGGCCGGACCCGGTCGTCCGCTACAACGGCTTTCCGGCCGCAGACCTGATCGGCGACGCGGACCCGAAGGTGATGTCGTCCGCGCAGGCGATCGCGAAGCTCGAGCAGATCGCGAAGGACGTGCTGCCGCCCGGCATCACGCTCGAATGGACCGACCTCAGCTACCAGCAGGTCACGCAGAGCAACGCGGCGATCGTCGTGTTCCCGCTCGCGGTGATGCTCGTGTTCCTGGTGCTCGCGGCGCTGTACGAGAGCTGGACGCTGCCGCTCGCGGTGATCCTGATCGTGCCGGTGTGCATGGCCGCGGCGCTGTTCGGCGTGTGGCTGTCGGGCGGCGACAACAACGTGTTCGTGCAGGTCGGTCTCGTCGTGCTGATGGGCCTTGCGTGCAAGAACGCGATCCTGATCGTCGAGTTCGCGCGCGAACTCGAGATCCAGGGAACGGGGACCGTCGAGGCCGCGCTCGAAGCGTGCCGGCTGCGGCTGCGTCCGATCGTGATGACGTCGGTGGCGTTCATCGCGGGCTCGGTGCCGCTGCTGATCGGCAGCGGCGCGGGCAGCGAGGTGCGCGCGGCGACAGGCGTCACCGTGTTTGCCGGCATGCTCGGCGTCACGCTGTTCGGCCTGTTCCTGACGCCGGTGTTCTACGTGGCGATCCGCAGGCTCGCGGGCGGCACGCCGGCCGTGTGGGGCGAACAGCACGGCACCCTCGAAGGAGAACGTCAATGAGCGCAGCTTTCCGTCTTTCCGCGCTCGCGATGTCGGTGACGCTCGCCGCTTGTGCGGTCGGCCCCGATTTCAAGCGGCCCGAAACGGCCACTTCCGCGCGGTTCGCGCGCGACACGCATCCGGCGACGCAGCAGGACGCGTCGCCGCCCGACGCATCGGTCGATGCCGATACCGCGTTCTGGCGCGGTTTCGGCGATCCGGTGCTGACGCGCCTGATCGACGCGGCGCTCGCGGCGAACCAGGATCTGCAGGTTGCCGTGTCGCGCTACGACGCGTCGAACGCGCTGCTGTCGCAGGCGACTTTCGACCGCTATCCGACGATCACCGCGAGCGGCCAGATCGGCCATCAGCTGATGAGCAAGGACCAGGCGTTCGGCGCGCCGCGCAGCCAGCGCGACACGCCGATTTCCAGCGTCGGGATCAATGCGGCATGGGAGCTCGACCTGTTCGGCCGCGTGCGGCGCTCGATCGAGTCGCAGCGCGCGGAAACGGCCGCGAGCGCCGCGGACGTTCGTGCGGTGCGTGTCGCGATCGCGGGCGAGGTCGCGAGCACGTACGTCGATCTGCGCGGGTCGCAGGAGCGGCTGCGGATCGCGCGCGAGAATGCCGGCAACCAGCAGCAGACGCTCGCGCTGATCAATGCGCGCGTCGGCGCGGGGCGCGGCTCCGAACTCGATGCGGCGCGTGCGCGGGCGCAGTTCGAATCGACGACGTCGCGGATCGCCGTCTACCAGGCCGCGATCGGCGTCGACGAGCACCGGCTCGCGGTGCTGACGGGCCAGCGGCCGGATGCGCTGATCGGGATGCTCGACGCACCCGCGCCGCTGCCCGCGCTGGCCGCCGACGTCGATCCCGGCACGCCGGGCGATCTGCTGCGCCGGCGTCCGGACGTCGCGGCCGCCGAGGCGCGGCTGCATGCGGCGACCGCGCGGGTCGGCGTCGCGACGGCCGACCTGTTCCCGCGCTTCACGCTGTCGGGGCTGCTCGGCAGCGCGACGAGCAGCTACGGGTTCTTCCGCGCGGGCAGCGACACGAACCTGATCGCGCTCGGCATCGATTGGTCGTTCCTCGACGTCGGCCGCGTGCGCGCGCGAATCGCCGCGAGCGACGCGGAGGCGGCCGGCCAGCTCGCGCAGTACCGTCAGACCGTGCTCGGCGCGCTGGAGGAAACCGAGAACGCGCTGCTGCGCGTCGCGCGCACCCGTGACGAGACGACCCACCTCGTGCGCGCCGCGGACGACAGCGCGCGCGCCGCGCAGCTCGCGCATGCGCGTTTCGCGGCAGGGGCGATCGACTACTACGAGGTGCTCGACGTGGAGCGCACGCTGCTGCAGGCGCAGGACGCGGCGGCCGACGGCCGGATGCGCAGCGCGACCGCGACGGTCGCGCTGTACAAGGCGCTCGCCGGCGGCTGGCCGTCGGGTGCGGGCACGGATGCGCCGTTCGCGCGGCAGGACGCGACGCAGGTGCGGTGACATGAAGCCGGCGCATGATCCGCGGCAGCGTGGATATGCGCCGAAGTCGCACCGTCGCGGGTGCGCTGAAGCATGTGCGCTGAAGGCCCTCCATCGGAGGGCTTTATTTGTCCGGAATCGGCCGGCCGTAGCAGACTCGACCCGGCGACTCGACCCAGCGACTCGACCCAGCGACTCGACCCAGCGGTTCAACCCAGCGGCTCAACCCAGCGGCTCAACCCAGCGACTCAACCCAGGTCGGCGCGCAACCGTGCGAGGGCGGCCTCGTGCGTTCGCTCGAACTTCAACGGGGTCACGGTGATATGGCCGGAACCGAGCGCCACCGTCTCCGAGTCGGGCGCGTCGTCAGTCGGGCCGCGGCTCAACTTCAGCCAGTGATAGTCGATGTTGCGCGGATCGCTGAGCGAGACCACTTCGACGCCCCGCAGCAACCCGGCACCTTGGCTTGTCACTTTGAGCGGCCCGACATCCTTCGCCGGGATGGGGGGGAAATTCACGTTGAGGCACGCATCGCTGTCCCAGCCCTGTGCGACGAGCCGGCGGATGACAGCCGGCGCGTGCTCCAGGGCCGTGTTCCAAGGCACCGCGTTGCGGTCCGTGAACGCCTGGCTCAGCGCGATCGCAGGGACGCCAATGAGCATGCTGGTCATCGCAGCGCCGACGGTGCCGGAAAACACCGTCTCCGTGCCGAGATTCGCGCCGCGATTCACCCCTGACAGCACCAGCTCGGGCGGGTGATCCGCCATCAGGCGGCCGATGGCGACGGCCACGCAATCGCCCGGCGTACCGCGAACCGCGAAGCGTCTTTCCCCTTTGCGATGGATCCGGAGCGGCTCGTGCAGGCTGATCGAATGCGAGGTGCCGCTCTGGTCCTCCATCGGCGCGACGATCCAGACTTCGCGCGCCAGCGTGATCGCGACTTGTTCGAGCACCTGCAGGCCGGGCGCATCGAACCCGTCGTCGTTCGTGAGCAGGATGCGGTCGAAAATCGGGCTGGTTCCTTGCATGGGAAGAATCCTCTCGGAGGTGGACAAAAAGGGGAGGCAAGCATTGCGACGCGTGATGACGATGCTATCATCACATAGCTATGATTATGTAGATAAATTCGAGGCCGACGTGGATATCTCGTTGTTTCGCATGCGGTTGAGCCGGTTGGGCAGACGCCTGCGTCAGGAGGCGCGCAACACGCCCGATACATGGACGCGCATGCTGGTGCTGAGCGCGGTCGACCGGCTGGGCGCGGAGGCGACGCCGTCCGCAATCGGCGCCGCCGAGAGTCTGAGGTCGTCGAATCTGGCCGCGTTGTTGCGGGATCTGGAAGCGGACGGACTGGTGACGCGCACGCGCGACACGATCGATCGGCGCAAGGTCCGGGTTCAGCTTTCTGCCGCGGGCAGGGCAAGCCTGCAGCTCAGTCGGCAACGGCGCGACGAATGGCTCGAGCGGGCGATCGGCGCTTGCCTGAATGACGACGAGCGCCAGCGGCTCGTCGCCATCGGTCCGATCCTGGAGAAGCTCAGCGCGTACAGCGAGCCGCCGGAGCAGGATCAGTGATCTTCGTTGCGAGGGGGAGCGGCACGCCTTCGTTGAATCCATGCGCACGACGGTACCCGCGATCACCTGCAACCGGCGTCGGCGCGACGCCGCCCGTCACGCCGCCTGACGGCCCTTGACCGTCATCCGGCAGACGGTCGCGAGCGCGAGCAGATTCGGGTCGCGCTCGCGGCGATGCAGGAAGCTCAGGCCGATGGTCTGCCGCATCGGCTGCCCGGCAAGCGGCACCAGCGCGATCTTGTGCGCGAACAGGTCGCGCACGCGACCCGGCAGCAGCGTATAGCCGACGCCGCCGCCGACCAGGTTGATCAGCGAGAAGATGTCGCCGACGCGCATCACGACGTTCGGCGTGAAGTCGGCGACGCGAAACGCTTCGACGAAACCCTGGTGGGTCGCGAAGCCTTCGCTGAGCGACACGAACGGCGCGTCGCGGCACGCGGCCAGATCGATCCTGTCGAGCTGCGCATACGGCGAATCGACCGGCGCGGCGAAAAACATGTCATCGTCGAACAGCTCGATCGATTCGACCTCGGCGTCCTGCCCGGGCACGGCCATCAGCGCCGCATCGATCGCACCTTGCCTGAGCTTGTCCAGCAGGTCCGCGTTCGAGCCGAGCACGAGTTCCGCCTGCAGCTCGGGCCGCCGTTCCTTCAGTGCGATCACGACTTCCGGCACGGTGCGGATCGTCAGCGAATAGAGCGAGCCGATCTTCAACTGTCCGGCGCCGTAGCCGGCGGCCTCGCGCGTCGCGCGAATGCCGTCGGTCATCGTCTTGATCACTTCGCCCGCGACTTCGGCGAGCACCTGGGCGGCTTCCGTCGGAATCAGGTTGCGCCCTTCGTGGCGGAACAGCGCGCAATGCATGCCTTCTTCGAGCGTGTGCAGCGCACGGTGCACGCTGACCGTGCTGACGTTCAGCGCGTCGGCGGCCTTCGCGAGGCTGCCCGTTTCCATGAAGGCGAGGAGCACTTCGAGCTTGCGGAAGGTGATCTCTTCGTTGATGCGATTGCGCATGGTCGGAGCGCCGGGAGGATGTCGACCGGAAATTCTGCCCCGGAACCGCGGCGACACACAATGCGGGCATTGCACGACCCCGCGCACTGCGTAACGGGCCTGGTGACGACGCGGTGCTCGACGGCCCAGGCGACGTCGCATTTGGGCCGATCGCAACGGTTTCGCGCAACGGCGGGACATTTAGTCTGCGGCTAACGCTTTGCCTTTCGGATTAATTGATGCGGCTTTTCGGCATGCCTATTATCGGTCGACGCCGGGCGTGCGCCGGCAGGTGGGCATGCCCACCGCACGCGCGCGCATATCGCGGTGCGGTATCGGGCGCGGGCGGCCCGTGCCGGTTCCATTGGACAGCATCGAAGGAGGGCAGACATGCGCACTGATTCGCATCGGAATCCGCGGCATCGGCAGGTAGTTGCCGCCGTCGTCGGCAATACGCTCGAGTGGTACGACTTCATCGTCTACGGATTCTTTTCCGGAATCATTGCGCGCCTGTTCTTTCCCGCCGAAAGCCAGTACGCGTCGCTGATGATGTCGCTCGCGACGTTCGGCGTCGGATTCTTCATGCGCCCGGTCGGCGGCGTGCTGCTCGGGCTCTATGCGGACCGCAAGGGCCGCAAGGCGGCGATGCAGCTGATCATCTTCCTGATGACGCTGGCGATCGCGCTGATCGCGTTCGCGCCGACCTACGCGACGATCGGCCCGGCCGCGCCGGTGCTGATCGTCGTCGCGCGGATGCTGCAGGGGTTCGCGACCGGCGGCGAATATGCGAGCTCCACCGCGTTCCTCGTCGAGAGCGCCCCTGCGCACCGGCGCGGCCTGTATGGATCGTGGCAGCTGATCGGCCAATGTCTCGCGGTGTTTGCCGGCGCGGCGATGGGGGCGTGGGCGACCCGCAACCTGTCGGCCGACGCGCTCGACAGCTGGGGCTGGCGCGTGCCGTTCGCGATCGGCCTGCTGATCGGGCCGGTCGGGTTGTGGATCCGCCGTCATATGGAGGAGACCGAAGCGTTCCTCGATGCGAGCAAGGCGGCCGGGCAGGCGGTGACCAGCGTGTCCGGCGTGCTGCGCGACAACCTGCGCGGCGTACTGGTGTCGATCGGCCAGACCGTGACGGGGACGGCCGTGTTCTACGTGATGCTCGTGAACTTGCCGACGTTTGCGCACAAGACGTTCGGATTGCCGCTCGACCAGGTCTTCAAGGTGCAGATGCTGGCGGTGGCCCTGCTGACCGTGACGATTCCGGTTGCCGCGTCGGTATCCGATCGCATCGGGCGGCGGCCGGTCCTGCTTGCCGGCATGCTGGCGCTGCTGACGGTGACCTATCCGCTGTTCTCGTGGCTCGCCGCGGCGCCGAGCATCGGTCGCCTGCTGGTCATGCAGCTCGTCATCTGCGTGAACATCGGCGTCATCTACGGCCCGGCACCCACGACGCTCGCGGAGCAGTTCACGACGCGCGTGCGTTCGACCGGCGTCGCGCTCGCGTACAACGTCGCGGTGATGCTGTTCGGCGGCTTCGCGCCGTTCATCGTCACGTGGCTGACGCAGGCGAGCGGCTCGCCGGTCGCGCCCGCGTGGTACGTGTTGTTCGCGGCGTTATTCGGGCTGGCGGCGAGCGTGTTCATGCATGAAGGCGCGCCCGCCGTCATCGAGCGCCGGCGGTTTCGCGGCGATACGATCGTGAGTGCCGAATAGCGAGGCTGATTTCCGGCGGATCGGTGGTCGCCCGGCGCGGGTTTGCGGTCGGCGTCCGATCCGTCGATGGGTGGTACGGGGTGCGTGCCGTCCTTTCCGTTGATGGACACGTCGCGTTCAATTGGCCCGATCCTTTCTGATGTTGTCCCGCAGGGCGCTGTCGCGCATTGCCGCATCGCACGACACTGGCGCCTCGCAGCAATCGCTGCGAACGGCGTGCGCCGGCGGATGTCCGGCGGCGCCGTCCTGTTCGATTCCAACATCGAGAGAGCTCGCATGCACCATCCCACCATCCGCACGATGGCCGGCGCGACTGCGCCGAAATCGATCGAGGCCGCCCGCACGGCGCTCTTCGTGATCGACTTCCAGAACGAATACTTCGGCGGCAGATTGCCGATCCCGGACGGCCCGCACGCGCTGGCCAATGCGCAGCGCGTGATCGCGCTCGCGGATCGCGCGGGCATCCCCGTGTTCCACATCCAGCATGTCGGAGCGGCAGGCGGCGGGTTGTTTGACGAAGCGGGCGACGGCTTCCGGTTCCACGCCGACCTGCAGCCGGCATCGCACCATGCGGTCGTGAAGAAGACGTCCGTCAGCGTGTTTCCGACGACCGACATCGACGCACGGCTGAAGGCGGCCGGGATCGATACGCTGATCGTGACGGGGCTGATGACGCACGCATGCGTGGCCGGAGCGGCACGCGACGCGGTGCCGCTCGGCTACGCGGTCATCGTCGTGGACGACGCGTGCGCGACGCGCGACCTCGATACCGCGGACGGCAGCGTCGTGCCGCACGACGTGCTGCATCGCGCGACGCTGGCCGCGCTCGACGATACGTTCGCCGATGTCATGACGACCGGGCAGGTACTGGAGCTGGATGTGGTCTGACGTCACGTGCGTGCGACATGGCCGCCGACGTGAGCGGGCGTGTCGCGCGCGGGGCGGTGTGACGTGTTGAAGCTGGACATGATCTGAGCTCATGTGCGCGCGACATGCCTGCCGAAGCGTGCGTGCGTGCGCGCGTGGCCCGCGTGGCGACGTGCGCGGCAGCTCATCCGGCATGCCGCGCATAGCCGGGCGCGGGCCGCCGCCCGGCCTCGCGCCGCAGGCCCGCTCGATCAGTCCTTCCAGCCCGGCGCGGCAAAGACCACTTCGCCGCGGAAGCACGTCTCGATCACGCGCGCCTGCGCAAATGTTTCGACCGGATGCCGGAACGGGTTGCGATCGAGGATCGCGAAGCTCGCATCCTTGCCGGCTTCGAGCGAACCCGTGTAATCGTCGAAGCGCAGTGCATACGCGGCGTTCACCGTATACGCCTCGAGCATCGTGAGCAGGTCGAGCCGTTCGTGCGGGTTCCACGGCGGGCAGCCGGGCTGGTCGATCAGCGCGTGCGTGACGCCGGTCTGGATGATCGGCAGCGGATTCATCGTGCTCACCGACCAGTCGGAGCCGGCCGCCAGCATCGCGCCGGCATTGCGCAGGCTGCGGAACGGATAGTTGCGCGCGGTGCGCTCCGGTCCGAGCAGGTCGCAATAGAGCTGCTGCTGTTCGGGGCGGGCGGCGGTCCACAGCGCCTGCATGCTCGCGATCGCGCCCAGCTGGTTGAAGCGGCCCATGTCGGCCGGATCGACGATCTGCAGATGCGCGAGCTGCGCACGCCGGTCGCGCACGCCGTTGCGGCGCTGCACGTATTCGAGCGCGTCGAGCGTCATGCGTACCGCGCGGTCGGCAAGCGTGTGGAAGTGCAGATCGAAGCCGGCCGTATCGGCGAGCAGGCAGATCTCGTTGAGCGCGTCCTGGCTCCACAGCGTGAGGCCGCAGTCGTCGGTGCCCGCGTACGGTTCGAGCAGCGCGGCCGTCTTCGATTCGGGCACGCCGTCGACGAAGATCTTCACCGTGTGCAGGCGCAGGTTGTCACACGCGTATTCGCGTCGCCATGCGACGAAACGGTCGATCTGCTCGCGCGGGTCGCGGCGCGGGTTCGCATACAGGCCCGCGCTCATGTACGCCTTCAGCGTGCCGGCGCGCTGGGCGGCGGCGTAGGCCTTGAGTTCGGCTTCCTCGACGCGTGCATCGAACCAGCCGGTGATGCCGAAGCCGTGCGCCATCGCATGCGCCTTCGCGAGCGATTTCGGATAGCCGGCCGGGCTCAGTTGCGGAATGATCGGGCAGATGCGATAGAACGCCGCCTCGTGCACGACGCCGGTGGGCGCGCCGGACGCGTCGCGCTCGTGCACGCCGCCGGTCGGATCGCGCGTCGCCGCCATGATGCCCGCGGCTTCGAGGCCTTTCGTGTTGAGGCAGCCGCTGTGCACGTCGAAGCCGACCACGAGGAGCGGACGGTCCGGCACGATGCGGTCGAGCAGTTCGCGGGTGGGATAGGCGCCGAACGCAGCGAGATTGGCGCCGCCGAGATACACCCACGGCTCGTTCGGCGTCGCGTCGGCGCATGCGCGGATGCGCTGCAGGATCGCGTCGGGCTCGTTGATGCCGGACAGGTCGAAGTCGCCGAGGATCTGATGGCCTTCGAGCGGATGCACGTGGCCGTCGATGAAGCCGGGCAGCATCAGCCTGCCGGCGAGATCCACGACACGCGTGGCCGGGCCGGCCAGCGGGCGGATGTCGTCGTCGCGGCCGATCGCCAGGATCTTGCCGTCGCGGGTCGCGAGCGCCTGCGCAAAGCGGCGCTGCGCATCGCCGGTGTAGAGGATTCCGTTCAGATAGACGGTATCGGCGTATTGCATGGTGTCTCCTCCGGTTTGAGGTCGATTTGCCGGGCGCACGCATCCAGCGGGCGGCCCGTCGGGCTCGTCCGGTCGCGTGGGTCCGGGAGGGGTGGGAATGCGTTGCGCGGCGGGTTGACCGCGCTGGCCGTCGGGGGGCGGCGCGTTACGTTCGGGGCGGCGTGGGCGTCGCGAGATCGCAGTGGCCTGACCGGTCACGGGCGGGCGGCATGGTTTGCCGGTCGCGGCACGTCGGCCGGCGGCCGGAGCTGGCGTCTGCGGCCGCGTGGGCTCGCATCGATCCGGTGATCGGCATCTATGTCTCCGTTGTGTACGACGTGTTCAGATCGTCGGGTGACTCAGATACTAGGGCCGGGGCGGTGGACTGTCTGTCGTCGATTTGAGGACAAGGCGCGACAAAGTGGATGGCGCGTTGGGGGGAAGGCAGAAGGCAGAAGGCAGAAGGCAGAAGGCAGAAGGCAGAAGGCAGAAGGCAGAAGGCAGAAGGCAGAAGGCGGGCCGACGCCATCCCGCATCGGCCCTGGCGTTCATTCGCGATTGACGACGCGCGCAAACGCGTCGCCGTCGGCCACGCACCAGGCGAACAGTCCGGCCCGGTTCGCGACGCCGAGCTTCGCGAGCGCGCGATCGAGGTAGGTGCGCACGCTGGACGGCTTGACTTCGAGCGTGTCGGCGATCCGCGGGACCGGCTGGCCCTGCAGCACCGCGCGGCACACGAGCCGCTCGCGCTGCGACAGCGCCGCGCCGCTCGCCGACAGGCGCTGTTCGAAGCGCTGCAGCAGCGCTTCGTCGTCGGAGCGCGGCGTCACGCTGGCGAGCCGCGCATGCTGGACCAGCAGCGGCAACAGGAAATCGCCGAACTGCCGCAGCAGGCTCAGTTCGGCGAGCGTAAACGAAGCCTGGCCGCGTCGGCGAAACAGCGAGAACGCATAGACATAGTCGTGCTCGCTGCCGAGCAGCGTGCAGTCTTCGCCGAGGTCGCCGAGCACGAAGCAGCGGCCGTACTCGGTGGCCGTGTCGATGTCCTGGTTGCACGAGAACACCAGTTGCGAATCGGTCAGGCGTTCGACATGGGGCAGGATCGCATCGGAGCGCCAGTCGCCGCGCATGTACAGGTCGAGCGCGTGGCGTGTGCCGTCGGGATCGTCGCCGCCAGCGAAGAACAGCACGTCGACGCCGTCGACCGAGCCGGACGGTGCGTCGCGCCGGTAACGGGTGGCAACGCTGTAATACGAATGCGGATCGACCGTCTCGCGCAGCCACTCCCACAGCCGGGCGGGAAACCGCGTACTGCCGAGACTGGCGACCAGGTCGCCGGCGCTGCTCAGGGAAATGTTGGCGGGGTTCATCGGTAACACCATCTTCACGAACGACGGCCGCCTGCGTTCAGCGTGGCTGTTCCTCCGGTGTGCACGGAGCGGCGGGCCGGGGCCGGCCCGGCCCTGCCTTGCGGCCTGCGCGGGACCAAGCCGCGCAGGCGATCTTGGCGGCGGGTTCGATTGTAGGAAACTTCGACGATCTCGAACACTTCCGCGCGCGACGTTGGAGGCGGCGGGCAACTGCCGGATCACTGGCTCTGGGTCCAGCGCGCGTGCGGATCGTCGGGACGGTGCCGGATGAGGGGCCGCGCCGGCCGTCCGGTCGTGTCGTGCATCCGATACGCGCCGGAGCGCGGGTGCGCGTGCGCCTGTGGAAGGGGATGCCGAACGCGCAGTATCAGAACATCGTGTTCGCGTTCGCGGCCTGCTCCGGTACGGGCTGGATCACGTCCCAGTGCTCGACGATCCTGCCGTCCTTCACGCGGAAAATGTCGACGATTGCCTGGCCGCGATCGCCCGGGTGCTCGGTCGAATGGACATGCAGACAGACACGGTCGCCGTCGGGCCGACGCGACCGCCGGCCCGGCCCCCGCGCCACGCTCAGCGCCAATACCCGTTGACGTACACCCAGAACTGTCCCTGGCGCCGCCAGTAACCGGGAACCCAGCGATGGCCGGGGTGACGCGAGACCCAGCGACCGGGGATCCATACATATTGTCCGCGCTTCCATCCCCAGTAGCCGTCGGTCCAGACATAGCCGCCCGGCCGCGGCGGCGGCGGGCGCCGTTCGTACCGCATCGGCGGCGGGGCGACGCGCGGACGATCGTCATATGGCGGACCGCCTGGATTGCGGTATGGGCCGGACGGTCTGTATACAGGGGGCGCAGGCTGTGCCGAGGCGGCGCGCAACCAGGTCGCGGTGCTGACGAACGCAGCGGTCAGTCCGAGGGCGCGCAACAACGAGCGTCGATTCATGGCGTGTCCTGTTGTGTTGTCGTGTTTCTCGTACCTTAGCGTGCCCGGCGACAGGCCGGGTTACGCACGCCGTTAGGGCTGTAACGGCGTGTCACGGCCGCTGCGGTGCAGGCCGCGGTGCCGGTCCGCACGGGCGTCCGGTGTGCGACAGCCGGACTCCGTCGATTTCCGGCCATTCCTCGGATGTTTCGCGCCTGCAGCATCCGTTGTGGAAGCGCAAAGCCCAATATTTGAGACGAAAACAGGTAAAAAATGCCGATTTCGAGGGGGTTGCAGGATTTCGCTTGTTGTTTCTATGCAACCGTCAAGACGATGACATGTAAGAATGATGGGATGAAGGTGGCCAAAAAGCGGCCGTCAAGAAGCCAAAAACAAACGTCAAAACAAATACTTATAAGGCGTCCCCATTTCTATTATTTCTAGTTCTGGAAAAGCTTATTTCTTTATTTGCGGATCGCTCCCCTAGGGTACACCCCTAAACTCACGGTTCCCAAACGGGCAACTATCCGGACGCAGCCAGCAGGACCGATGGCCTTTCCGGGCGGTTGCAGACCGTTTATGAACAAGGTCGCGAGACCTGCCTCTTTTTAGAAGGGAGCTCCACGAATGAACAAGACTCTGATCGTTGCAGCAGCTGCAGCATCGTTCGCAACCGTCGCTCACGCGCAAAGCAGCGTCACGCTGTACGGCGTGCTGGACGCAGGCATCACCTACCAAAGCAACGTCGCTACGGGCGTCAACGCCAACGGCCAGCTGGTGAACGGCAAGTCGCGTTGGGCAATGGGCAGCGGCATCGACCAAAGCCGCTTCGGCCTGCGTGGTTCGGAAGACCTGGGTGGCGGCCTGAAGGCAATCTTCACGTTGGAAAGCGGCTTCAACATCGGTAACGGCAAGCTGTCGAACAACAACGGCATGTTCAACCGTCAGGCTTTCGTCGGCCTGTCGAGCCAATACGGCACGGTCACGCTGGGCAAGCAGTATGACTCCGTTCAAGACTACCTGGCTCCGCTGACGGCAACGGGCTCGTGGGGCGGCACGTACTTCGCTCACCCGCTGAACAACGACAACCTGAGCACGAACGGCGGCTACTCGCCGAACAACACCGTCAAGTTCACGAGCGCGAACTACGCTGGCCTGCAATTCGGCGGCACGTACTCGTTCTCGAACAACACGAACTTCGGTAACAACCGTGCATACAGCGGCGGCGTGTCGTACCAGTTCCAAGGCCTGAAGCTGGCTGGCGCATACTCGCAAGCGAACAACCCGAACCAGACTGCTGGCGGCGCGATCGACAGCGGTATCTCGGCACAAGGCCGCGTCCGTACGTACGGCGCAGCTGCAGCGTACGCATTCGGCCCGGCACAAGTCGGCGCAGCATGGACGCAATCGCGTCTGGACAACAGCGTCGCGCTGGGTACGTCGGTCCGTGCTGACAACTACGAAGTCAACGCAAAGTACAACCTGACGCCGGCTCTGGGCCTGGGCGCTGCTTACACGTACACGAACGCGAAGCTGGGTTCGGAAAGCGCGCACTGGAACCAATTCGGCCTGCAGGCTGACTACGCGCTGTCGAAGCGCACCGACGTGTACGCACAAGCTGTGTACCAGCGTTCGTCGAAGAACACGACGGCGTCGATCTACAACGGCGACGCAACCACGCTGCCGAGCTCGTCGATCAACCAAACCGCAGCAACGGTTGGTCTGCGTCACCGCTTCTAAGCGTGACTGCTGGGTAACCAGCTCTGAAAAAGGCGCCTTCGGGCGCCTTTTTTTTCGCCCATGCGATGCGAAGGTGGCGGAGAAGCCGGCGAACGCGCGCCAGGCGTTGTCCGGACACAAAAAAAAGCGAGGCATCCGGTCCGGATGCCTCGCTGGCCTCTTGTGTGGCGCGATGCGGCGCTGGCGGCAGGCTGCCGCGCGGCGGCGATGTCAGCGCGTGTATTCGCCGTTGGCCTCGGGCTGGAACACGATCGCGGCGACCTTCATCAGCTTCTCGGCGCCGCTCGGCTGCATCACCTTCACCAGCTGGCCGCGCTGCGTGCCCAGCAGCGCCATGCCGACCGGCGAGAAGACATTCAGGCGCCCGTGCTCGAGATTGGCGTCGTCCGGATAAACAATCGTCCAGGTGGTCTGTTCGTTGTTCGCTTCGTCGAGCAGCGTGATCTGCGAGTTCATCGTCACGACGTTTGCCTTGATGGCGTCGGACTGGACGATGTCGGCCCGCTCCAGCAGGGTATCGAGCATCGCCTGGAAGCGTGGGTTGTGCTCGGCGTGCTTTTCGAGTCGTGCGACGTCGAGTTCGGTCAACTGGCACAGACGTTGTTTCATGGCAATTCTCCAAATGATCGGCAGGGACAGGCGTGGCAAACCTACGTGGATCGCCCGGAGCCTGTCTGACGGGCTCCGGGTGGAGACTGGGCCGTCAGATCAAGCGCCGGGCAGGGGTGAGCGGAGCCAGGACCGTGCGTCGAGCGAGGGGGTGCGCCGGTTGACCGGCGAGCGCGCGCATGCCGGCCGGGCCGGAAGGCGAAACGACGGGAAGCATGAATGCGCGCATGGTGTGAAAGGGATCGTCAGACGATAAAACTTTACGATTCTACAACGAATCACCCGGCGCCGCTGATCCGTGTGTCAGCCATTCGTCAGGGATTGTTGTCGAAATGGTTTAAGTGGC
This sequence comes from Burkholderia sp. MR1-5-21, assembly GCF_053427715.1. NCBI lineage: Bacteria > Pseudomonadati > Pseudomonadota > Betaproteobacteria > Burkholderiales > Burkholderiaceae > Burkholderia > Burkholderia sp. MR1-5-21. Next base: position 229,299 of record NZ_JBSAXD010000006.1, on the reverse strand, counting down.
GGCGCCACTGCCGCACAGCCCCTCATGATAGTTGCCAAAAACGCAACGCAGTATGTTCAAACTAAGGGTTTCCCCTTGGTGATGCGGAGACTAGACTGGTTTCAATCGCTTCAGACAGACCTGCCGGAAGCGACGTGAAGTCAGAACATCGCAGAACATATATCGGAGGTAAATCATGAAGTCGATCATCTACGCAGCGATTGCCGCAACCGTCCTAGCCACCCCGATCGCGTCGTTTGCGCAGTCGGATCAGGGGCTTACCCGCGACCAGGTCAAGGCGGATCTCGTGCAGCTCGAACAGAATGGCTACAAGCCGCAGGCTAGCGACGGCGCGGAATATCCGGCCAACATCCAGGCTGCCGAACAACGCATCCAGCCGAGCCAGCAAGTGCTGACGCGCGCAGATACGAGCGGCTACGGTGCCGCAGCCACCGGCGCGGCACAGTCGGGCGGCCGCCGCATGACGGAAGCGCCGAATCCCGTCAATTCGGTCTACTTCGGCAACTGATATTCCGGGTCTGCCCGCACGCACCAACACCGACGGGCGGCGCGCGATATGTGCACCGCCCGCAAACAGGCGCAGAACCTCCGTCGCCGCATTCCGGCGGCTTTCAGCCCAGACGCTCGCGCGTTTGGGCCTTTTTTGCTGGGGCGCGGTCAGGCGGACGTGACGGCGGGGATCCCGTGAATATAGTGCTCGAGCTGGCTGATCGTGAATTGCTGGTCGGCAATCACGCTTTTGACGAGGTCACCGATCGAGACGAGGCCGATCAGCTTGCCGTCGTCGAGGACGGGCAGGTGGCGCATCCGGTGCTCGGTCATCAGCGCCATGCATTCTTCGCTCGACTGCGTCGGTTCGACGTAGCGGACCTTGGAGGTCATGATCTCCTCGACACGCGTGGCTTTCGACGAGCGGTCCTGCAGCACGACCTTGCGCGCGTAATCGCGTTCGGTGACGATGCCGGCGATGTCGTCGCCCTCGACGACCAGCAGTGCGCCGATGCCCTTTTCGGCCATCAGCTTGATGGCGTCGTAGACGAGATCGGTCTTCCTGACGGTGTAGATGGTGCGGCCGGAGTCCGGCTTGGCTTTGAGAATCTGCGCGACAGTCGTGCTCATTCGCTTTCTCCGTGTGCAGGGCAATCCAGGGAAGGCTGGGCGTGATGCGCGTCACCCGATGGATCGAGTATAAACGGGCCTCGGTGGCAGCCGCGTACTAATTCCAGATTAGCGGTAAACTTCCGTCACGTGCCATCCAGAAAATTCCTACATTCCTGATCGTTCGATTGATTTCATGATGTCTTCGCGTCCCCAATCGCCCACCTCGGGCAACGGCCAGGCCGAGTGCGTGACGCTCGTGGCCACCGCCTCGCTGCCCACGCGCTACGGCACGTTCACGTCATATGCATTTCGTGTGTCGGGCAGCGATGCCGAACATCTCGCGCTCGTCATGGGCGACGTTTCCGGCGAGCAGTCCGTGCTGACGCGGCTGCATTCCGAATGCCTGACGGGCGACGTGTTCGGCTCATATCGCTGCGACTGCGGCGAGCAGCTGGATCTCGCGCTGCGCTACATTGCCGCTGAAGACCGCGGGGTGCTGCTGTACCTGCGCGGTCACGAAGGTCGCGGCATCGGCCTGAGCAACAAGATTCGCGCGTATGCGCTACAGGAGCAGGGGCGGGATACCGTCGAGGCGAATCTCGACCTCGGCCTGCCCGACGATGCCCGCGAATACGATTCCGCGGCCGCGATCCTGCGCATCCTCGGCGTGACGTCGGTGCGCCTGATGAGCAACAATCCGAAGAAATTCGACACGCTGGTGAAGCACGGCATCCCCGTTTGCGAACGGGTGGCGCTGGCAGTGCCGGTGCGCGAGGAAAACGAACGCTATATCCGCACCAAGCAGACGAAGTTCGGGCATTACTTCGAGGAAAACGAGTAGCGCCCTTCGAGATGCCGTCGTCAGTGTGCTGGTTCGCGGGCGCGGTGTTTCCAGTCGTCACCCGACCGTAGTGCACCGGCGCGTCCGGCTTTTGTTCTGCGCGCGTGTCCGTTCGCGCTCGCCCCGTGTCTGGTTCGGCGGCCCCGCGATTGTCCGGCGGGTGTGTCGCCGGACGCAGGCTCGCAGCCCCGTGCACTGCCGGGTCGGCCAGCTAGTCGTGCGCGCAACAATCGAGATGGATATCCGATGTCACCTTGCGCGGAAATTGCGCGGCAGCACGCATCGGACTGAACGCCGTCAATACCATTGGGCTGTGGAAGTTTTCACCGCCCATCCTTCATCGAGACCACGCGGCGTTTTGCAGGACGATCCGGTAGCCGTCGGCATCCGTGAACGTCCGGCCCGACGCTTCCCAATACGGATTGAATGACGTCACGCGAACGAAGCCATGCGCTGTCGCGCGGGCGCACGCGTCTTCCCACATTTCGTGATCGGGCAGGTAGAAAACGACCAGGTCCTCGGGCGTCGTAGCCGGCGCAATCGGATGCGTCCGGCAGTGCGTGAACTCGAAGTGGTAGTCCTTGCCTTCGTGCCCGAGCACGATGCCGGCAAATCCATCGTGGTCGCTGAACCGTGCCAGCACGGTAAGACCAAATGCATCGCAATACATGCGCTCGGTGTGCGCGAGATCGCTGACCGGGCGGGCAATTCGCAGTTTGGCTTGCATGGATCGGAACGGGGCAGGGGTTGGAAGCGCAATCATACTGCGCGAATTGTGGGCGCGTGCGCTGTCCAATCCTTCGTGTCGCCGAGGATCACGGTTGCACATGCCGGCGTCGCTTCGGCGCCCGGCACATCGGAACAGCGCGCTATCCACGCCCCGTTCCGAATCACGACGGCGTTCCGTTGCTCAAGCGAGTGCCGCGTCCGCCGTTTCCACCGTACCCGGATCGCGCCCGCCGGTTGCCAGTTGCGCGCCTGCAAGACGGTGATACCGTGCCAGCGCCCACAGCGGGAAGTACGCGGTGTAGCCGTGATACTTGAGATAAAAAATGCGCGGAAAACCCGGCGCATTATGCGAGCGGTGCCACCAGAATCCGTCGTCCTGCTGAACTGACAGCAGGTATGCGATCCCGCGCCGCACGGAATCGGATTGGCAGTCGCCGAACGCCATCTGCGCGAGCAGTGCCCACGCGGTGCAGTTCGACGTGCTCTCGCCATAGTTGGTCCCGGCGAGTTGCGGATCGGGATAGCTGTCGTTCGTCTCGCCCCAGCCGCCGTCCGCATGCTGCTGCGCGCGGAGCCATTCGAGCGCGCGGGCGATGTGGGGCTGCGACTTGTCTTCGCCGGCGAGCGCGAGGCCGGCAAGCACGCTCCAGGTGCCGTAGAGGTAGTTGGTGCCCCAGCGGCCCCACCAGCTGCCGTCGGCTTGCTGCATACGCTTCACGTAGTCGATGCAGCGCGCGAGCGAGGCCCGGTCTTCCGCGCGCTTCGTGACGCCGAAGCACAGCAGCACACGGCCGGACACGTCCTCGGTCGGCGGATCGAGCAACGCGCCGTGATCGGCGAACGGAATCGCGTTGAGGTAGAGGCGGTCGCAATCGGCATCGAACGCGGCAAAGCCGCCGTTGCGCGATTGCAGACCACGCATCCAGTCGAGTGCGCGCGACACGCGTTGCGCGTACGGATGGGTGCCGTCCGCGTGCCGGTGCATGCGGCCGCGGCGATCGAGCATTGCGGTGACGACCGCGCTGTCGTCGATGTCCGGGTAGTACGGATTCGCATACTGGAATGCCCATCCGCCCGGTTGCGTATCGGGGTGCGCGTTTTCGATCCAGTCGCCGCGCAGGTCATTCACCTGGCGCGTCGCCAGCCAGTCGTACGCGCGGGCGATGCGTTCGTTGATTTCGCCGAGTTTGCGCTCGGCTTCCGCGTCTGCGGCCGGTTCCGGCGCGGTCACGCCGCGCGCCTGTTCGAGCGCCATCGTGCTCCACGCCGTATCCCACACCGGCGACAGGCAGGGCTGGCAATACACGCTGCCGTCCGCCCGCGTGACCAGCAGCTTTTCCAGCGCGTCTTCACAGTCGCGCCGCAGCGGATGATCGTCCGGATAGCCGAGCACGGCCATCATCTGATAGCTGTAGACGATCGGCGGAAAGATGCCGCCCAGCCCGTCTTCGCCGTTCATGCGCTCGGCGCACCACGCTTCGGCGTGCCGGATCGCGCGCTGCCGCAGACGCTTCGGCAGCAGCGGTTCGATATGGCGCACCGTGCGGTCGAGCGCCAGAAAGAGCCGGCGCATGCCGCGTGCGGGCGGGAAGTACTGGCGTTCCTCGTCAGGCGGCGTGACGAACAGTTCGCCGATCGACACGTTGCGCGGATTGCGGGCGCGCGCCTTCAGCGAACACAGCACGAGCAGCGGCACCATCGTCGTGCGGGCCCAGTAGGCGACCTTGTACATCGAGATCGGCACCCACTTCGGGAACAGGACGAACTCGACGGGCATGAACGGCGCCGCCCGCCACGGCACCTGGCCGAACGTCGCGAGCAGGATGCGCGTGAACACGTTGGACCGGGCCGCGCCGCCGAGCTTCAGAATCGCTTCCCGGGCACGCACCATGTGCGGCGCATGCTCGGCGTCGCCGGCCGCCTTGAGTGCGAAATACGCCTTCACGCTGCAGGACACGTCCGGCTGGCCGTCGACGTACAGGTCCCACGCGCCGTGCGTGTCGAGCCGCTGGATCGCGCGCAGGTAGCGGGCCATCTTCTCCTGGCGCGCGTCGTCGATCTTGTCCATGAAATGCATCATCAGGATGTATTCCGCGGTGATCGTCGCGTCGGATTCGAGTTCGAAACACCAGCTGCCGTCGGGTTGCTGAAGGCGCGCGAGCGCGTCGCGTCCGCGGGCGATGGCGGCATCGAGCGCGGACCAGGGGGATGGGGTAGGCTTGTTCATCCGGCGGATAATACCATCCGGATGGAATGTTTTTATTGAGGACCGCGGATGCTAAGATCCGCGCTATGAAAAAACGCCTCGACCAAGCGCCGAACGATGTCTCCACGACACGCGCACCGGCCGGAACCGCCGACGCGCATGCGGCCGAACAATCCTCGACACCGGCGGCGGCTGGCGCCGGCGTGCGGCGCAAGAAGGCGCCGGAGCAGGTGCGGGCACAGCTGCTGGTTGCGGCTTCAGACATTGCCACGCATTACGGCGTGCAGGCGCTGACGCTCGACGCGGTAGCCGAGCGTGCCGGCGTCACGAAGGGGGCGCTGCAGTATCACTTCGCGAACAAGCAAGGTTTGCTCGACGCGCTGTTCGAGCAGACGGTGGAGCGATTCGGCCGGCAGATGGAAGCGCGCATCGCCGCGGATCCGCAGCCGGCGGGGGCGGCGGCGCGCGCGTATGTGCATACGACGCTCGACAAGGCGAACCCGGCGGCCAGTACCGACGTGCTGCGCGTACTGGTGGCGTCGATGGTGACCGAACCGGAGACGCGCGAACGCTGGGCGGTACCGATACGCGAATGGAGTCGCCCGGACCCGGTGCCGCTCGAGCAGGCCGCGATGCTGATGATCTGCCGGCTCGCAGCCGACGGCTTGTGGATTTCCGAGCTGCTCGGCAGTCAGGAGATGCCGGCCGACCTGCGCGTGGAAATCGTTCGGCAACTGGATCGCATGACCGCCGGCATGTCTGCGGCCGATACGCCCGGACCGGGAGCCGACGGCAGATAGCCGATTCGACCGCGAACTGTTCGTGTGCCTGGTGGCGAAGGCAATAAAAAAGCCCGCTGCTTGAGCGGGCCGAATCCATGTTTGGAGACATGGAGGAGACAGACGTAAATTTAAGGGAAAACCCTAGAGAGTGCAACCCCCTGTTGCATTCCTGCGACACAGGCGTCATGCCGGCGCTCAGGCATCCGCCTGCCTGACCGCTCCAGATCGTTCACGCACTGTTTCGCGCCCGCAGTTGTGCGCCGCGCGTCCGATGGTCGCCGAACCGTTCCTGCGCGATCGGCAACGCGTACTTGTCGCGCATTTCCGTCTCGATCCACGCGCACGCCTCGCGCGCGCAGTCGTTGAGTTCGTGCCGGGTCGCATGGCCGTCGACGTCGTAGACGAAGCGCACGCCGACTTCGTCGTCCGCGAGCTGCCGCTCGAGCTGGTTCAGCTGCAGTTGCGGCGCATGCCGCTGCGCGAGCACGCGCAACTCGTCGAAGTGATACTCGAGCCAGTCCACAAAAAACAGTGCGTCGCTGTGGCACGGCAGCCGGAATGCCGCGCTGCGCGACGGGCGCAGCGTGCCATCCGCGCCGCCCGCCGGCAGCGTGGCGGATGCATGCGGCGCACGGTCGAGATCGGCAGCCCCGTCGGCGACAGGCGCAAGCGGCTGCCGGATATTCCGGTACGGCTCGCGGTCGCGCAGCGCGTGCCACAGCAGTTCGTCGCTCGCGGCGCACGAAGGCTGCATCGTCAGGTCGTGGCGGCCGTTGCCGGCCGCGGCGATCTCGCGAATCACGAGGCGCAGCGAACAGAGCGGTTCGTCCCCGGCGAGCAGCGTCGCCGCGCGGGGCAGCCCGCAGACGAGCGGTACCGGCCCGGAAGCCCGGAACACGAGCCCGCGACGATCGAGCCGGACCAGCGGCAGCGGTTCCGGAAACGACGGATAGGCGACGGCGATGCGTGTGCTGCTGTCGGCGGCCGTCAGTCCGGGCAACATCGCGTGAAAGACCCGTGAATGGTCCACGTTGATTCTCCTTCTAGTACGATGCCGCCCGAGAGACTGTGCGCTCAGGCGGCGATGGCTTGCCGGGCACTCGATTCCGGATCGATTCCGAGTGCAGCAAACGTTTGCGAGTCAATGTCAATCCAGCACGCGACCACCATGCGGCCGTCGACCACCTTCGGCGGACCTGCGCGGTGCGCATGCACGCCGATACGGCGGAACAGGCGTTCCATGCTCGTGAACGTCACGCCGATCAGCTGTCGCGCGCCGAGCTGCGCTGCGTGTTCGACCACCGCCGCCAGCATCGGCCGCACCGCCCATACGTCACTGTCCGCAACGTCACCCGTCGCCGCGAATCGCGACAGTTCCCATACCGCGGCCGATTGCGGCAGCGGCATGTCCTCGGCGATCAGGTCCGCGAACAGCGTCTTCAACAGGTAAGGCCGGGTCGTCGGCAGCAGACGCGCGCATCCGCACATCTCGCCGCGGCCGTTGCGTGCGAATACATAAACGGTGTCGTCCCGGTCGAACTGGTCGCGCTCGTCACATTCGTTCGCCGACGGAAGCGCCCAACCGAGTTGTTCGACGAAAACCCGGTGCCGGTAGCGCCCGAGATCCGCTGCAAGTTCGTGTGGCAACCGCCCTTCCTCGTGAACGAAGGTCCGCATGGTGTCCTCGGATCCGTGCTTGGCATGCGTGCATTACAGCGTGCGTCCCGAGGAGGTCGTAACTGGTAACTCTTACAGGGTGGCGGGTTGAAATGGCCGATCCGGAGCTGGTAACGGTTCCTTGCTCAGCGGGATTGAAAACCGGCCGGGTTTTGCTTATAAAGAGCGCCAGCGCGGCGCTAATATCGGATGAATGCGCGGCCGGTTGTCACTGGAGCGTCGGCCCGGCATGATGGGCGTCGTTGTGCGCGAGCACGGCGGCTGCCACGGCGGCGGGCCAGTCGAGCCTGGCGAGGCGGGCCGCGAGCGCGGTGACGGTGCGGGTCATGCCGATATCGGCGCCGGCGGCGTCGACGGCCATCACGTTGCTGCGGACGTCGCCGAACGCGATCACGAGTGCGCCGGACGCGCGTTCGAGGTACCAGTCCCAGCCGACCGTCACGTAAGCGACGCCGGTACGGGCAGGGCGATGCCATTCGGTATAGCCGGCCAGGCGCGCGTCGGTCGAGCTGTCGTGCAGTTCCGCCAGCAGCGACGCGTCGAGGCCGCTCGTGACATGGTCGAGCGCAAGCTCGGCCAATGCACTTTCGGACAGGCGCACGTAGCCGTCCGGAGACGGGCCGCGGAAGGGATGCAGCAAGGGTGAGGTCATGCGCGGAATGTATCAGCCCGGACTGGTGCTGAAACCTGACAAGTATGACAGCGTGACGTTGTCGGAGAACGAATGGAACTGCGCTGGCAGGACGCCTACCATCAATTCAGCGCCGCGGAGGACGAGCAGCAGCTCTTCCAGCGGATCGCAGCCTATTCGAAGCGCCTCGGCTTCGAATACTGCTGTTATGGAATCCGCGTGCCGCTACCGGTGTCGAAGCCGGCGGTCGCGATCTTCGATACCTATCCGGACGGCTGGATGGCGCATTACCAGGCGCAGAACTACATCGAGATCGATTCGACCGTCCGCGACGGCGCGCTCAGCACCAACATGATCGTCTGGCCGGACGTCGACAAGATCCCGCCATGCCCGCTGTGGGAAGATGCGCGCGATCACGGGCTGTCGGTCGGCGTTGCGCAGTCGAGCTGGGCGGCGCGCGGCGCGTTCGGCCTGTTGAGCATCGCGCGTCACGCGGACCGCCTCACGCCCGCCGAAATCAACATGCTGACGCTGCAGACGAACTGGCTTGCGAACCTGTCGCATTCGCTGATGAGCCGCTTCATGGTGCCGAAGCTGGCGCCGGAGGCGAGCGTGTCGCTGACCGCGCGCGAGCGCGAGGTGCTGTGCTGGACCGCCGAGGGCAAGACGGCTTGCGAGATCGGCCAGATCCTCAGCATCTCCGAGCGGACCGTGAACTTCCACGTGAACAACATCCTCGAGAAGCTCGGCGCGACCAACAAGGTGCAGGCAGTCGTCAAGGCGATTTCGGCCGGGCTCATCGATACGCCGTGAACGGCGGGGCGGCGCGGCGGCGGGCGCCGTTGCTGCGCTGCGGGGAACCGCTCACTCCATCAGCGGTTCCGCTTCCTTCGCCGTCCAGCTGACGCTCGAAATGCTTTTCTCCATGCTGATCCGGCTCGCGATCTGCTCGAGCTTCGGCTGATCCTTCGGATGCAGCTTCAGCGTCGCAGTGACCTTCAGCCGGTTCGGCTGGTCGGGCACGTCCTCGCTCGTCAGGCTCTGGAACGACAGCGGTTTCGCGTACATCGAATTCGACAGCAGCGTGCGGATATGCACTTCGTCCGACGCGAGACAGATCACCGTGATCTGGTATTCGCGGACGAGGTCTGCGTTCGACACGGGCGTCGCGTTGATCGCCTGGCTCACGCCGCGCAGCAGCGTGTTGGTGAGCAGCACGACCGCCGTCCCCGCGATCGCCGGCACGAAATGCCCGGAGCCGGCGAGCACGCCGACCGCGGCTGCGCACCACAGCGTGGCCGCCGTGTTGATGCCCTGGATCGAGCCTTTGTCGCGCATGATCACGCCGCCGCCGAGAAAGCCGACGCCGGATACGACGTAGGCGGCGATCTGCGTGACGCCGGCCACGCCGTTGCCGGTCAGCACGCCGAGCGTGACGAACAGGCACGCGCCGCTCGCGACCAGCGTGATCGTGCGCAGGCCGGCCGTGCGCTGCCGCATCTGGCGTTCGAGACCGATGGCGACGCCGCAGGCGAACGCGGTGAAAAGACGAATGGCGAAATCGAGAGTCATGAGTTGTCCTGCCGTGCAAGGGCGCATGCGGGCGGCCATGGCTTCGGCGCCGTGACGGGCGGCGAAGCGATGGACGTCATCGCGCGGTACTGTAGCGCGCGAATGCGTAACGCAGTGTGAAACGGAGCGGCGTGCCGGACTCGCTGGAACGCGAGCCGGGGCAGGAGAACTGCGGCGGGCAGGCGTTCAGGCGGCGAGAAGCGCACGCAATGTGCTGCAACTGTCCACGTTGATTCCTGAAAGATGAATGGGCGGCATTCTAGGCGGCGGCACACGGGCGCGTCAACTCATGCGTGCCCCATTTGACGCGGCCAAGGCCGCGCGAAGGTCATTGCGCCGCACTGATCGTCCCCGTCGCGAGCGCGAGTGCGGCGGCGGCCGACAATGCGCCGCAGTAGCTGTCGACGTCCGCGTTCTTCGCGACGAGCAACTGGCTTTGCGCGAGCGTCGCGTCGGTCACCGAGCCGACGCCGTTCCGGTATGCGGTCAGCGCGGCGTCGTAGCTGGTCTGTGCAGCGGCGACGAGCGCCGTCGCGGCCTCGTGCGACGCGAGGCTCGTCTGCAGCGCATTCTGTGCGGCGACGACTTGCCGGACCGCTTCCTCCTTGGTGCGCGTGAGCCGCTCGGCCGCGCTTTCGGCGTCGTTGCGCGCCTGCATCAGCACGGCCGAGCGCAGGCCGGCGTCGTAAAGCGGAATCGTGATGCCGACGAACACGCCGCCGCCATAGCGGTTGCCGTTCAGGTTGACGGTCGGCGCCTGCTGGCCGATCGCGGGCAGCGCGCTGATCGACGTGCCGCCGCTGAGGTAGGACGCCGTCGCGGACATGAACACCTTCGGCATGAATTCCGCTTCCGCAGCCTTCACCTTCGCGCGATCGGCCTTTTCGAGCGCATAGGCGCTCTGCAGGTCGGGGCGCCGCGCGATCGCGTCCGCCACGATGGCTTCCACCGACGCGCCGAGTGCCGGCGGCAGCGGCCGCGCCGGCAGCGGCGCGATCGTCGGCTTCGACAGCGGCGAGATGCCGAGCGTGGAGACGAGCCCCAGATAGCCGTCGCTTTCCGCGCCGCGTGCTTCGACGAGCGCGAGATTGGCCTGGGCGCGGTTCTGCGTCGCCTGCGCGACCTCGACGACGGTGCCGACACCCCGCTTGAGCCGGGTGCGAGCCGCCACGACGATCGTATCGGCGTTCGCGAGGCTCTGCTGCGCACTTTGCGCGCGCGAACGCGCGGCCTCGTAGCGGTAGTACGCGATGGTCACGTCGTGGATCACCTGCTGATGGACGGCCGTAAACGCGACGTTCGACACGATCGACGCCTGTTCGGCCGCTTCGACGCGCGCCTTGCGGCCACCGAAATCGAACAGCAGCCACTGCAGCGCCAGCGCCGAGACCGTGCCGTGCGCGCTCGTGCTCGCCGACGCGTTGCCGAGCTGCGTCGACGTCGTGCCGTGGCCGGCCTGGTAGCCGCCCATCGCGGTCGCGGACAGCTGCGGCAGGTATGCGGTCTTCGCGACGCCGACCGCGAGCGCCGCGTTGCGCGCACCGTTCCACGCGATGCGGGTCAGCGGGTTCGTCGATTCGGCAAGATCGATCAGTTCGGGGAGCGTGTACGCATGCGCGGCATCGAGCGCGGCGGGCGGCGGCACCGCCGCGAGCGCCGTATTGGCGGGCAGCGTGTAGTCGTGGCTGGGCGGATTGCCCTGTGGTTTCGGCACGCCCGGCACGATCTCGCCCGCGGCCGTCGTCTGAGGCTGCCACGGACGATCGGATGCTTCCGGCGCGAGGTCGAGCGACGACGTCGCGCAGCCGGCCAGCACCACGGCCGCTGCTGCTGCGGCGGCTGCGGCGAACAAGGCGGTCGGCGGTTCAGGAACGCGCATGGGAAAGAGACTCCTTCGGTGTGGCTTCGCGGGCGGCGTCGGCAATGCGAGCGAGCCGCGCGTCGATCAGGTTCAGCAATGCGTCGCGCTCGGGGGCCGTGCCGTTCGCGGCAGCGTCGGGCCCGGACGGGCGTGCGGCCGGCGGCGCGCCGACGTTCTCGGCGGCTGCGTGTGGCGCCGCAGCGGTGGGCTGCAATGCGGTAGTTTCATCCGCGTGGTTCGCGCCCGCACCCGGAACGCCGGGGCCCGTTTCGGCGTCGCGCGCAAGATGCGTGATTTGCGCGAGATGCGCATCGGCCGCCGCGTCGCCGGGCGCGCGCTCGGTGAGCAGGAACAGCGGTCCTTCGAGCGCGCCGAGTTCGGCGAGCGTGCGGCGGCGTGCGGCGACCCACGCGGGCGCGGGCCGCACCCACGATGGTTCGTAATGGATCAGGCCGAGGTCCTGCGCGATCGCACCGTAGCGTGCGAACGCGTCCGCCGCCTTCGCGCGCCGTTCGGCCGGATGGGCGATCTGCACGAGCCGGCGCCATTGTTCGAGCAGTGCGGCGAGCGCGGCGTCGACCTGCTTGCCGATGCTGACGGGCCAGATGCGCGTGAACACGAGGTAGACGACGACATTGCCGAGCAGGATGCCGATCGTGCGGTCGCGCGCGAGCGTCAGGTCGAAGCCGGGCCCCGCGCCCTGGATCACGCACAGGAACAGCGCGAAAGCGATCTGGAAGCCGGCATACGCGATGCGCGGCGACCCGAATGCGATCCACGCCGACAGCCACGCGCCGACGAACACGACGGCCATCAGCTGGCCGATCGACGACAGCGCGGGCATCACGAACACGATCGCCGCGGTGCCGACGAGCGCGCCGACGATGCAGCCGGTGATCCGCAGCGTGAGCTTCTCGACCGTCTCGGCGGTCGTGCCGAGCGACACCATGTAGCAGGTGATGAAGCACGTATGGATGCCGGACCAGTCGAGCTGCATGTACAGCAGGTAGCAGAACATCGCGGCGACGGTGGTCTTCAGCGCGTAGCGGATGTGGTCGGGGTTCGTGCGTGCGTCCGGCAGGAAGAAGCCGCCGCCGGATTTGGCGGGTGCTTCGGGTGCGGCTTTGGGCGAAGCCTGGGAGGAAGCGGGCGAAGAGGGCGAAGCCTCGGGCGCGGCAGCCGGCTGCTGCTGCGGGCCGGTGGCCTCCGCGAACTGCGTGATCGCCGCGTGCAGATCGGCCGCGACGACGCGTGCGAGCGGCGGCAGCGCATCGGCCGGCGGCAGCGCGAGCGCGATGTCGACCGGATAGCCGCCTTGCGCGAGCATGCAGGCCATCTCGTCGAGGGTTGCCGCGATCGGCGCGGCGAACGTGTCGGGCAGCCGCGCGTCCGCTTCGCGGCTCGCGAGCGCCACCGACACGAGGATCGCGGTGCTCGATGCGATCGCCTGGCGCAGCGCGGCGACGTCGGCGGCGGTCGACGTGCCTTCGAGCTTCGACAGCTTGAGCCACGTCAGCAGCTGCGCATCGCCTTCGCGCAGCGCGGCGTCGAACGCGGCGCGCGCATCGTCGTGACCGTTGTCGCTGTCGCCGCGCAGTTGCCGGGCGGCGAGCCGCAGCCGCTTCGCGAGCGCGGCGCCGGCGAGGCGGCGCGGCGACGGCGCAATCAGCAGGTGGACCACGATCGCGATGCCGACCGGAATCGCGATCATCAGCCACGTATAGAGCAGCGCGCGCGTCGCGGCTTCGCCGACCGGCGCGAGGCCGAGCTCGTCGAGCCCGAAGCCGACGATCATCGCGAGGATCGCGCCGACGGGGCGCAGCTTGCTCGCGGACGTCAAATAGAGCAGCCCGACCGACAGCACGGCCATGCACGCGACACGCAATATCGGATAGTCGATGCTGAACATCGCGACGCCGAGCACGAGCCCGATCACGATGGTGATGAGCAGCAGCAACGCCGTGGCGAGCACGATGCTCGTCACGCGGTCCGGCCGGATCAGGAAGAGCACGACGTACGCGGAGAGCGCGGCATCGGGCGTGCCGTACGCGCTCGTCACGAGCACGGTCAGCGCGCAGATCAGCGCGACCCGCGTGACGATCGCCGCGCGGCCCGGAAAAGGCGCGAGCAGCCGCAGGATCTCGCGCGGGCCGGGCGCGCGGACGTCGTCAGCGGCAGGCCGTGCCATGCCGGATCTCGACGATCGCGCTCGCGCCGACGCGCACGAGCTTGCCGTCGGGTTCGTCGAGCTTCACGCGCACCGGGAAGCGCTGCGCGACGTGCACCCAGTTCACCGAACGCTGGACGAGCGGCAGCGTGCGCGGGAGATTGATGCGGTCGGTATCCGCGATGCCCGCGCCGATGCCGACCACCTTGCCGGTGATCGGCCGGTTGCGGTCGATCATCGAATAGACGGTCGCGCAGTCGCCGACGTCGATGCGCGTCAGCGACGTCTCGCGGAAGTTGCCGACGGCGAACCATTCGTTCGCGTCGATCAGCGTGAAGATCGACTGGTTCGGCGCGACCGTTTCTCCGGCGAGCACCGACAAGCCTGTCACGAGTCCGTCGTGCGGTGCGCGCACGACGGTGTCGTCGAGCGCATGTTGCGCGCGTGCGAGCGCGGCTTCGCGCGCATGCAGCGTCGCGATCGCATCGGCATCGTCGCCGACCGTCTGCGCGGACGAGCGCTGCTGCTCCTGCGCCTGCTTCAGCGAGACGGCAGCGTCGCGCTCCGCGACCTGCGCCTGGTCGAACTGCTGCGCGCTGACGTAGCCCTGCGCGGCGAGCGGCGCGAGCCGCTTCACGGTGCGCGTCGCGAGGTCGTAGTTGTGCGCCGCACGGTTCACCTGCTCGGCGGCGACCGACGCGTTCGAGCGTTCGCCGATCAGCGTCTTGCGCCGCGTGTCCAGCGCGGCGCGCGCGAGCTCGACGTCGGCCTGCGCCTGCGCGACCGTCAGCCGGTAAGGCACGGGATCGATCTCGAACAGCAGGTCGCCTTTCGCGACGCGCTGGTTCTCGTGCACCGGGAGGTTCACGATGCGTCCGCCGACGGGCGATGCGACATGCACGACATCGGCGTCGATCGACGCGTCGTCGGTCGACGGATAGCCGGTCGTCCGGTAATACGCATAGCCGAGGGCCGCGACGCCGAGCGCGACGATCGCGAGCGCGATCAGGCGGCCTTTCAGGGAGGGGCGGGATTGGCCGGCGAGCTTCATGCGAACGGCCCCGTGCCGGTCAGCCAGACGATCACGGCGACCACGAGCCCGATCGCGGTGCAGACCGCGAGCTGGAACGGCACCGTATCGGCCCAGCCGGTCGCGACGAAGATGCGGTGCGCGACGATCGCACCGACCACGCCGATCACTGCGCTGACGAGCCACAGCGGGAAATACGCGCCGAACAGCACGTAGGTGGGCGCGCCGCGTGATGCGCAGCCCGCGAGCGGGACGGCCGGCGCAAGCGTCGCGCAAAGGCGCGCGGGGGCGCACAGTGTCGTTTTATTCATCACGTGACGGACTCGACGGACAGGTTGGGTCGGACGGCGGCGCCGGACCGCGATGCCAGGATGGCCGGCCCCACGATACGCCGCCGATATTAAATCAGTGCGGTGTCCTCGCCAACCCGGCGGCTCGGCCGGCGCGCGTTGGCGCTCTGCTTTGCGCTCCATTTGACAACGAATCCGGATCGACGGTCACGAATCGTGCATTCGTCATAGGCCAATGGCGCCGATCGATCGGCTCGCACTCTCCGGTGTCAGGCGACCTGCAGCGCGTCGGTTCGCACGTTGCCGGCGTCGTCATGGACGGGATATGTGTACCATCGAGCGTACGGTGCGGGACGCGCGGCACGGGGCACAACGAACCTGTTCGACGCGCGTTCCGCTGGGTCGTGTCGCAACGTGGGTGAGCGCTCCATGCGAAGTTTCTTTGTCCGGTTCATTGCGATCGGCTTGCTGTTCCATCTTTATGTCGGGCTGCGGATCGTGCCCGACGCGTTCGTATCGCCGGTCGCGCGCGGTGTCGCGGTGCTCGTGCTGGCAAGCTTCTGTGTGCTGATTCCGGTCGGGATGTTTTCGCGGCGTTTCGACGAAGGGTGGGCCGCGACCCTGTTCGGCTGGGTCGGGGCGATCGTGATGGGGTTCTTCTCGTCGCTGCTCGCGCTGACGTTCTTGCGCGAGTTCGTGCTGCTCGGCGTCGTCGTGTGGCGGCAGCTCGGGCACGCCGGCGCGTGGAGCAACGCGGCTACGGACAGCGCGCTCGGCGTATTGGCCAGCGCGGTGCTGGTCACGGTCATCGGCTTCGCGAATGCGCGGCGCACCGCATCGGTCAAGCGCGTGTCGATTCCGGTCGCGGGGCTGCCGGACGCGCTCGACGGCCTGAAGATCGTGCAGCTCTCCGATATCCACGTCGGGCCGACCATCAAGCGGGGCTATGTCGAACGCATCGTCGGCGCCGTCAACGCGCTCGATGCCGATATCGTCGCCGTCACGGGGGACGTGGTCGACGGCTCGGTCGAACGGCTGCGCGAGCATACGGCGCCGCTCGGGCGCATGAAATCCCGGCACGGCAGTTTCCTCGTGACGGGCAACCACGAGTATTACGCCGGCGCACACGCATGGATTGCCGAGTTCCGGCGGATCGGCCTGAACGTGCTGCTCAACGAACACGTCGTGGTCGAGCACGACGGCGCGCGCGCGGTGGTCGCGGGCGTCACCGACTTCACGGCCGGCGGATTCGACCCCGCGCACCGGAGCGACCCGGCGAGGGCGCTGGCGGGCGCGCCCGGCGATGTCGGGACGAAGATCCTGCTCGCGCATCAGCCGAGGAGCGCGGAGCAGGCGAACAAGGCCGGCTTTTCCGTGCAGATTTCAGGGCATACGCACGGCGGGCAGTTCCTGCCTTGGCCGCCGTTCGTGCGGCTGCAGCAGCCGGTGATCGCCGGGCTGCGGAAGTTCGGCGATCTGTGGGTCTATACGAGCCGTGGCACCGGGTATTGGGGGCCGCCGAATCGCTTCGGCGTGCCGTCGGAGATCACGCTGATCCGCTTGACGCGGGGCCGGTAGGCGGGGGCCCGCCACGCAACGGGCAAGCTTTCGATATGCCGTCGGCGATCGCCGGACGCGGGTGCCCGATGAACCGATCCGCGACACGCATGCCGCGGCACGCGCGCAACGAGACGCGCGCGCCGCGCGCCCGTCATTCGATACGGGCGATGTCGTCGAAATCGAAGCGCGGGCTGCGCGGGAACAGGCCTGCCGGATCGCCGTAGCCGAGGTTCACGAGGAAATTGCTCTTCACCGTCGTGCCGGCGAAGAACGCCGCGTCGACCGCCGCGCCGTCGAAGCCGGACATCGGGCCGGCGTCGAGGCCGAGCGCGCGCGCGGCCATGATCAGGTACGCGCCCTGCAGCGACGAGTTGCGGAACGCGGTCGCCTGGATCAGCGCGTCGTTGCCGGCGAACCAGCTGCGCGCGTCCGCGTGCGGGAACAGCCGCGGCAGGTGCTCGTAGAACGCCATGTCCATGCCGACGATCACCGTGACCGGGGCGGCCATCGTCTTCGCGCGGTTTCCTTCGGCCAGCGCGGGCTTCAGGCGGGCCTTCGCTTCCGGCGACTTGACGAACACGAAGCGCGCGGGGCTCGAGTTCGCGGACGTCGGGCCGAGTTTCGCGAGATCGACCAGCCGATGGAGCAGCGCGTCGTCGACCGGTTTGTCCTGCCACGCGTTGTGCGTGCGCGCGGTGACGAACAACTGGTCGAGAGCGGAATCGGAAAGGGGCATGATGGGATCCGGTGAGAAATGCGGCCGGGTCGCGCCGGCCGGCTGGATACGAAAGGGAGGCGGCGCCCTGGAACGGGCGCGGTGCGACTTGCCGCGATGATAGCGCGATGGGCGGCGATGCACGCGCCGGCGCCTGCCGTCGGCCATCCGCCGCTTACCGTCCCCGAATGAGCGAGCATGGCAGCCGCGGGCGCGCTTCGCTACCATGCACGCATGCATCGCCCGCCGATGCGCGTTCCACGTTTTCCGCCCGACATGTCGACGTTCGATCTCTTCGATGACACCCCCGCACCCGACGTGGACTGGTTTCCGGACTGGCTGCCGCCGGCGGAGGCCGATCGCGTGCAGGCCGCGCTGACCGGCGAGGTCGCGTGGCGCCAGGACGCGATCCGCACGCCGCGCGGGCGCATCCCGTTGCCGCGTCTCACCGCGTGGCAGGGCGACCCGGATGCGGTGTACGTGTATTCGGGCATCCGCAACGAACCCGCGCCGTGGACGCCGGCCGTGCTCGAGCTGAAGCGCGCGGCCGAGGCGACGTGCGGCGTGCGCTTCAACAGCGTGCTGCTCAACCGCTACCGCAACGGCCAGGACAGCATGGGCTGGCATGCGGACAACGAGCCGGCGCTCGGCGACGCGCCGGTGATCGCGTCGGTGAGCCTCGGCGCGATGCGCGTGTTCGATCTGCGGCACCGCGCGACCGGCGTCACGCACGCGTACCGGCTGACGCACGGCAGCCTGCTCGTGATGCGCGGGCGGACCCAGGCCGAATGGCAGCATCGCGTGCCGAAGGCGCCGGCCGTGCAGGGCGAGCGGATCAACCTGACGTTCCGCCACGTCTACGCGTGACGGGCTCCGCCGATCCCGGTGCCCGCACGCGTGTCGCACGTGGCCGGCGATGCGGCGTCATGCCTGATCGGGCAGCGTAAAACGCCGTCGATGGCGACAATGCATCGAAATTACCAATTCGATAGCCAAGTAGAACCACCGATGGTGCGTTGCAACAATTGTCGGGTAAACTGATAGTTGGGCCGGTGTCTGTCCACGGACGCCGGAATGATGGCATCGCGTGCCCGCGGGATCGGTAGATTCCGAACGGCGGGCAGCGGGAGAACTTTGCGTGACCGGACTGCATGAATCGCTCGAACCCTTGCTGCACGTCTTCGAACAAGACGGTGCATGGCAATGGGCGCTGACCGTGAAGCGCGCGGCGGGCGTCGGCGTGAAGGTCATCGCGTTCAGTCATGACGGTTTCCATCGGCAGGCCGATGCCAGGGAAGCCGGCGAACGCGCGCTCGCGTCCTTCGGCGGCCCGGTGACCGTGTGAGGTTGCCCGGCGGCGGCGCGCCGCTCGCCCGCGGTTCGACCCGGATCCGGCGCGGCTGCAGGTGAACCCCACGCGACACGACGTCGCAGCATGCCGGCCTCCATTCATTGCGGGCACTCCCCGTGTCGTCCGGCGAGGTACTCATGGCGCATCGCTGTCTATCGCTGATATCCTCTCAATTGTGTGTGGCTATTCGAAGTGTCGTGACGATGCGCCGATCGTCCCGGCCGTTTCCGGTTGACCGTGCTTGCGGTCGCGAAACGGCGTGCGGGGTGAGGTAGCATGAGTGAACGTCCACGACGCGCAATGGCCTGTCTTTCGTGATCGAATTCTTTCCGTCCATGCTCCCATGGCCAAAACAACGATGAGCGGTGCGACCAGGCCGCCCGCTGCGCCTGCGCGTCAAACGCGCGGTGCGGCAGGCGCTGGCGATGCGCCGGAACCTGTCCCCGCCGGCGACGACGAAGCCGCTGGCGGTGCGTCATCCTATCTCGTGCCGGGCCTCGAGCGCGGTCTGCGGATCCTGGCCGAGTTCTCCGCGCGCGAGCTGGTGCTCGGCGCGCCCGAACTGTCGAAGCGCATCGGCATTCCGCGCACGACCACGTTCCGCCTGCTGCAGACGCTCGAAGCGCTCGGCTTCCTCGAGCGCGTGAACGGCGACCGTCATTTCCGGCTCGGCGTCGGCGTGCTGCGGCTCGGCTTCGAATACCTGAACTCGCTCGAGCTGACCGATCTCGGCACCCCCGTGCTCGAACGGCTTCGCGACGCGACCGGCTTGTCGACGCACCTGCTGATCCGCGACCAGCGCGACGTCGTGTTCGTCGCGAAGGCGCAGAGCAATGCGTCGATGTTCGGCTCGGTGAAGGTGCATGTCGGCACGCGGCTGCCCGCACACGCGACCGTGCACGGCCACGTGCTGATGGGCGACCTCACGCGCGACGCGTTGCGCCACCTGTATCCGGAAAAGCGTCTCGAGCAGTTCACCGAGCGTACGCCGGGCACGGTCGACGAACTGTACGAGCGCGTGCGTCATTACGCGCGGCTCGGCTATGCGGTCAGCGAGGCCGCGTTCGAAGCCGGCATCTCGGCCGTGACCGCGCCGGTGCGCGATCATTCGGGGTCGATCGTCGCGGCGATTACCGCGACGGTGCCGCGCTCGGAGATCGGCGAGGCCCGCGAGAAGGAGCGCCTCGTCGAGGCCGTGTGCGGTGCGGCGGTCGACCTGTCGCAGCGCCTCAACTATCGTCCGCTCGAAAGCGATCCGACGTTCGCGCACGCGCGCCACAAGGTTGCGATGTTCTGACGTGCTGTCGATGTGCCGCTCACGCGGCCATCGATACAGAAAGCGGCCCGCGGGCCGCTTTTTTTTGTGCCGTCGTGCGCGTGTCGCACGCTATGCGGCCGCGTCGTCAGAACGAATGATGAATCCCCGCCAGCACGACGATCTGGTTCGCGGTGCTCGACACGCCGGCCGTGAAGAACGACGCATGGGCGCCGCCCGACGCGTGCTCGTACAACACGTTCGCATAGAGCTGCGTGCGCTTCGACAGCGAATAGATGTCGCCGAGCTCGAACTGCGTCCAGCGCCGGCCCGACAGCGTCGACGTCGCCGCGCCGCCCGCAATCGTGTTGAACGGGTTGGTGCGGTAGTTCACGCCCGCGTCGTAGCTCTGGAACGTATCCGAGAAACCGTTCGACTGCATCTTCGTGCGCGTGTAGAGCCCGTGCACGAGGAAGTCGCCGATCTGGTACGACGCGCCCGCGCCGATGTTCTCGACCTTGCTCGCCGTATAGCCGTTCGCGGTGTTCTGCCCCTGGAAGCTCGCGATCCCGGTCTGGCTAATCAGCACCGAGCGGTCGTGTTCGTTCGAATAGACGGCCGACGCCTTGAACGGGCCGTTTGCGTAGTTCAGCGCGACGCCGACCGACTTGCCGGTCGAGAAGTTCGTCGTGTTGCCGAGCGCCATCACGGCCGCGGCGGAGAAGCCCGCGAAGGTCGGCGAACGGTATTTGACCGCGTTGTTGTACGGCACGTTGCCGGTTGCCGCGAGGCCGTCGATGTTGCCCGGATGGAACGCATACCAGCTCTGCGCGAGGTACGCGGTGCTCAGCGGGTCGAGGTAGTCGAATGACAGCGGCGTCTGGCGGCCGAGCGTCACCGTGCCGTAGCGATCCGAGCTGAGCCCGACCCACGCGGCGCGGTTCCAGATCGTGTTGGCGGTCGCGAACTGGCCGTTGTTCGTATAGAAGCCGTTTTCGAGCTGGAAGATCGCCGACAGGCCGCCGCCCAGGTCTTCCTTGCCCTTCAGGCCCCAGCGGTCGGGCTGTGTATTGCCCTGGATCATCGCCCACTTCGCGTGGCCGCCGACGTTGTTCACGTAGGCAATGCCCGCATCGGTGCTGCCATACAGCGTCACGCTGCTCTGCGCCCACGCGCCCGACACGGCGCCGATACCGACGACCGCTGCTGCTACCGCATGCTTGACCATTAGATCTCCTTCCTGAGTCTCACTCGAATGAAAACGTGCCGTGGCGGTGCGCGAATGGACGACCTGCCGGCTGCGCGCATCTTCACTGCGGGTTGGGCATTTTCGTGTTCCATATAAGGAACGATGTGCCTCTGGTGGAATGAAGTATAGGGCGGTAGCAAGCGTGGAAAAAAATAAATTTATCGGGTCGAAGTCGTATGCGTCCGGCACGCAACGTGCGGGAACGACTCCCCGGAAAATCGCATAACTGCCCGACAGGTAAGAAAAAATCACAATCCTTAGGGTAGAGGCTGACGATTGCCAACCGAACGGTCAGTGTTTTCCCTAGGACGTGCAGCTTTTTGTTTTTCTCGTGGAAAGTCGCTCCTATAATCACCATCCATAAACTGATGTTCCGGATATGGAACAAACCGAGAGTCGATCAGAAGGAAGGGTGTGAGATGTCTGAACAATGGATTTGCGCCGGGCACGCCGGCGCGCTGTCGGAAGACACGCCGATCGAGTTCAAGCGGACCGACGGCGTCGAGATCGGGATCTACCGCGTCGGCGACGAGGTGTACGCGCTCGAGAACGTGTGCCCGCATGCGTACGCGCTGCTGACGCAGGGTTTCATCGACGAAGGCACGGTCGAGTGCCCGTTGCATGAAGCGGTGTTCGACATCAAGACGGGCCAGTGCCTGAAAGGGCCGGGCGGCCGTGCGCTGAAGCAGTACGCGGTGCGCCTCGCCGGCGAGGAAATCCAGATCAAGGTGGAATGACATGAAAGAAGCGATCGTGAACTTCAATCCCTTCCTGAAGCCGTGGGTGGCGCCGCAGCCGAACAACGTCGCGGGCAAGGGGCAGATCGAAATCCCGGGCCAGGTCGAGAACCGGATCTGGCAGACCCGCAAGGCCGAGCCGACGCAATACGAGAACGATCTCGGCGACGCGCTCGAACGCGTGTTCGAAGCCGGCGCGACCGAGCTGGACGACGTCGTCGCGGGCCTGAACCGCATCGGCTTCCGCGCGCCGGACGGTGCGCAGTGGACCGCCGAGCGCTTCTGCGCGGAAATGGCCGCGCTCGCGGAATGACCGCACGCCCCGCCGACCCGACAACCGCATCCGGAGCCCATTGATGACGTCCACTGCACAACACGCTTCCTCCACCGACCCCGTCCGCGACTATCTCGACCGCGGCATCAAGAACTACTGGTATCCCGTCGCGCCGAGCTGGCAGGTGTCGAACGCACCCGTCGGCCTCACGCGCCTGTCCGAGCAGATCGTGCTGTGGCGCGACCAGGACGGCCAGGTCCACGCGCTCGAGGATCGCTGCCCGCACCGCGGCGCGCGCCTGTCGCTCGGCTGGAACCTCGGCGGCAACATCGCCTGCTGGTATCACGGCGTCGAAGTCGACGGCAGCGGCACGGTCAACCGCGTGCCGGCCGTCGCGAACTGTCCGCTCGAAGGGATGAAATGCGTGAAGTCGTATCCGGTCCAGGAAAAGGCCGGCGCGATCTTCCTGTGGTTCGGCGACGAAGCGCATGCCGAGCCGGCGCCGCTGAACCTGCCCGAGGAACTGGTCGCCGACGAATACGCGCACTTCCTGTGCGTGTCGAGCTGGAAGTGCAATTACCAGTACGCGATCGACAACGTGATGGACCCGATGCACGGCGCGTACCTGCACGCGACGTCGCACTCGATGGCCGAAGGCGACAAGCAGGCCGACATGCGCGTGCGCAAGACGGAAACGGGCCTGATGTTCGAAAAGGTCGGCCAGCGCGACGTGAACTTCGACTGGGTCGAACTCGGCGAAACCGGCTGCCTGTGGATGCGCCTCGCGATTCCGTACAAGCAGAAGTTCGGCCCGGGCGGCAACTTCGGGATCATCGGCTTCGCGACCCCGGTCGACGGCGACCACTGCCAGGTCTATTTCTGGCGCACCCGCAAGCTCGCGGGCTGGCAGCGCGACGTGTGGCGCTTCATGTACCGCAACCGCCTCGAAGGGCTGCACTGGGACGTGCTCGAGCAGGATCGCTACGTGCTCGAAAGCCTCGCGCCGAATGCGCGCGACCACGAATACCTGTACCAGCACGACGTCGGCATCACGCGCGTGCGCCGGATGCTGCGCCAGCGCGCGCAGGAGCATCTGTCCGCGCTCGACGCGCATCGCGCGGCGCAAGCGGCCGCGTCGGAGTCCGCTCATGGCTGACGCTTCCGTGGTGTCGCTCGCCGGCCGGCGCGTGCTCGTCACGGGCGGCGCGCGCGGTCTCGGCGCGGCATTCGTAAAGGCGCTCGTCGCGGCTGGCGCGCAGGTCGCGTTCGGCGACGTGCTGGCCGACGAGGGGCGTGCGCTCGCCGCGCAGCTCGCGGAACAAGGCCACGCCGCGCATTTCTTCGCGCTCGACCTCGCCGATCCGGCGAGCGTCCACGCGTTCGTCGAGCAGGGCGCGGCGGCGCTCGGCGGCATCGACGGCCTGATCAACAACGCGGCGATCACGAACTCGGGCGGCAAGCTGGCGACGGAACTCGACGTCGCGACCTGGGACGCGGTGATGAACGTCAACGTGCGCGGCCTCTGGCTCGTCAGCAATGCGGTGCTGCCGTACCTCGCGCAGTCGGGTCGCGGCGCGATCGTGAACCTCGCATCGGATACCGCGCTGTGGGGCGCGCCGCGGCTGCTCGCGTATGTCGCGAGCAAGGGCGCCGTAATCGCGATGACGCATGCGCAGGCGCGCGAGTTCGGCGCGCAGGGCGTGACGGTCAACGCGATCGCGCCGGGGCTGACGGAAGTCGAGGCGACCGCCTACGTGCCGGCCGAGCGCCACGCGTTCTACCTGCAGGGCCGCGCGCTGACGCGTGCGCAGGTGCCCGACGACGTGACGGGCCCCGTGCTGTTCCTGCTGTCGGACGCCGCGCGCTTCGTGACGGGTCAACTGCTGCCGGTGAACGGCGGCTTCGTAATGAACTGATTTTCACTCTGAAGGAGATGACGATGGCGGACGCCGATCTCGATCGCAATTCGTGGGACCAGCCGGAAGGCGCAACCTTTGGCGACTGGATGGAAGGGCGCGTCGCGCGCTACGCGACGCGGCGCTACGACTGGGACGCGCTGAAGTTCCAGGCCGACTACGACCCGAAGTACCGCCGCGCGCAGATGCGCTATGTCGGCACGGGCGGCACGGGCATCGCGAAGGACGTCAACACGGTGCCGGCCGGCAACTTCACGTTCTCGACGATGGTGATCCCGGCCGGCAACATCGGCCCGAGCCACATCCACATCGATGTGGAAGAAATCTTCTTCGTGCTGCGCGGCAAGATGAAGGTGATCTGCGAGCGCGACGGCGAGACCTGGGAAGCGATCCTCGGCGAGCGCGACCTGATCTCGGTGCCGCCGGGCGTCTATCGCACGGAGATCAACATCGGCGAGGAAGACGCGCTGATGTGCGTGATGCTCGGTTCGCCGAAGCCCATCACGCCGACGTATCCGCCGGATTCGCCGCTCGCGAAGATCAAGCGTTGAGACGGAGCGGGTGAAGCGATGAGTGTCATCGACAAACGTGAACGCGACCGCGTCGCCGCCTTCGCGACGCTGCTCGAGCGGTTTCCCGAGCAGCGCTCGCCGGCCGGCGCGGCGGGCACGATCGGCTACCGCGAGGCCGGCGCGCAGCATGCGGGCCGCGCGCACCCCGTCGTGCTGCTGCACGGGATCGGCTCGGGCGCCGCATCGT
This sequence comes from Burkholderia sp. MR1-5-21, assembly GCF_053427715.1. Taxonomy (NCBI): domain Bacteria; kingdom Pseudomonadati; phylum Pseudomonadota; class Betaproteobacteria; order Burkholderiales; family Burkholderiaceae; genus Burkholderia; species Burkholderia sp. MR1-5-21. Next base: position 204,596 of record NZ_JBSAXD010000006.1, on the reverse strand, counting down.
GGGTGCGTCAGCTCGATGCGCTCGGCGCTTCGCGGCGCGTGCTCGCGTGGGATGCGCCCGGCTATGGCGCGTCGACGCCCGTGCACGGTGCGTCGCCGGCCGCCGCCGATTACGCGGCGTCGCTGAATGCGTGGCTCGAGGCGCTCGGCATCGAACGCTGCGTGCTGGTCGGCCATTCGCTCGGCGCGATCGTCGCGGGCGGCCTCGCCCGCGTGATGCCGGCGCGGATCGCCGGGCTGCTGCTGATCTCGCCCGCGGGCGGCTACGGCAGCGCGCCGGCCGAGACGCGCGAGTCGCGCCGCAACGCGCGGCTCGCGATGCTCGCCGAACTCGGCCCGGCCGGGCTCGCGGAACAGCGCAGCGCCAACATGTTGTCCGGCTTTGCGAGCGAGGACGCGCGTGCATGGGTGCGCTGGAACATGGCGCGCATCGTGCCGGCCGGCTACGCGCAGGCGACGCATCTGCTCGCGAACGCCGATCTCGCGTCGGATCTCGCAGGCTTTCGCGGCCGCACGGCGGTGGCTGTCGGCGCGAACGACGCGATCACGCCGCCCGCCGCGTGCGAGCGGATTGCCGCGGCCGCGCAGGTCGGGCTGCAGGTGATTCCGCAGGCCGGGCATGCGGGCTACGTCGAGGCGCCGGCCGTCTATACGGCACTGATCGAGACGTTCTGCCGTCAGTGCGACCAGCAGCGGGGGCTCGTATGAACTGCCCCCACGCTCACATTCGTTCGCTGCCCCCCGAGGGGGCGGCTGCCACCCTTGGGGCGGCCCGGCGGGAGGCAGCATGAGCGAACCGCTTCTGAACGAAACCGACGGCGCGAAAGGCGAAGCGAATTACGTGGTGCCGGGCCTCGAGCGGGGCTTGAGAATTCTCGCCGAATTCTCGCCGCGCGAGCCGGTGCTCGGCGCGCCGGAGCTGTCGAAGCGGCTCGGCATTCCGCGCACGACGGTGTTCCGCCTGCTGCAGACGCTCGAATCGCTGGGGTTCCTCGAGCGCGCGGACAAGGACCGCAACTACAAGCTCGGCATCGCGGTGCTGCGGCTCGGCTTCGAATACCTGAGCTCGCTCGAGCTGACCGATCTCGGCCTGCCGGTGATCGAGAGCCTGCGCGATGCGACCGGGTTCACGACGCACATCGTGATCCGCGACGGCCGCGACGTCGTGTTCGTCGCGAAGGCGCAGAGCCAGTCGCCGGTGTTCAGCTCGATCCGGGTGAACGTCGGTACGCGGCTGCCCGCGCACGCGACGACGCACGGCCACGTGCTGATGGGCGACCTGTCGCTGAAGGAGTTGCGCGCGCTGTATCCGGAAGCCACGCTCAACCGGATGACGAACGCGACGCCGGAAACCGTCGACGCGCTGTACGAAATGATCCGCGAGGATGCGCTGCGCGGCTACGGCGTCAGCAACTCGTCGTTCGAGCGGGGGATCTCGGTCGTCACCGCGCCGGTGCGCAACGACACGCAGAAGATCGTCGCATGCATCACGGTGACGGTGCCGCGGCCGGAGATCGACGCGTTGCTGATCGCGGACGGGTTGATCGACAAGGTACAGCGCGCGGCGGCCGAACTGTCGCGGCGGCTCAACTATCGCTCGGATGACGAGCACACGTTTTTGAAGGCATTAGGACTCCGATGATTCAGATCGATCTGACCGGACAGGTTGCGGTGGTGACGGGCGGTTCGTCCGGCATCGGCCTCGCAACGGCCGAACGGTTTCTGCAGGCGGGCGCGTCGGTCGCGATTTGCGGCCGCGACGGCGAGCGTCTCGCGCGCGCCGAGGCCGGGCTGCACGCGAAGTACCCGGGCGCGCAGCTGCTCGCGGCGCGCTGCAACGTGCTCGACGAAGGCGAAGTCGCCGGCTTTGCACAGGCGGTGTCCGCGCGCTTCGGCCGCGCGGACATGCTGGTCAACAACGCAGGCCAGGGCCGCGTGTCGACGTTCGCCGACACGACCGACGACGCGTGGCGCGAGGAGCTCGAGCTGAAGTACTTCAGCATCATCCGCCCGACGCGCGCGTTCCTGCCGATGCTGCGCGACGCCGATGCACCGAGCATTACCTGCGTGAACTCGCTGCTCGCGCTGCAGCCGGAGCCGCACATGGTCGCGACGTCGTCGGCGCGCGCGGGCGTGCTGAGCCTCGTGAAGTCGCTCGCGACCGAACTCGCGCCGCAGCGCATCCGCGTCAACTCGATCCTGATCGGCATCGTCGAATCGGGGCAGTGGCGCCGCCGCTACGAAGCGCAGGCGCAGTCCGGCGAAAGCTGGGAAGCCTGGACGGGCGCGATCGCCCGCAACAAGAACATTCCGCTGAACCGCTTCGGTCGGCCTGACGAGGCCGCCTGGGCGCTCTTTTATCTCGCAACGCATCTGTCGTCCTACACGACGGGCAGCCATATCGACGTTTCTGGAGGCTTTGCACGCCATGTCTAACAAAACCACGGTTGGCGAGCTGATTGCCGCCTTTCTCGAGCAGTGCGGCGTGAAGACCGCTTTCGGGGTCATCTCGATCCACAACATGCCGATCCTCGACGCGATCAACTCGCGCGGCAACATCCGCTACGTCGGCGCGCGCGGCGAAGCGGGCGCGGTCAACATGGCCGACGGCCTCGCTCGCGTGTCGGGCGGCCTCGGCGTCGCATTCACGAGCACCGGCACGGCGGCGGGCAACGCAGCCGGTGCGATGGTCGAGGCGCTGACCGCCGGCACCGCGCTGTTGCACATCACCGGCCAGATCGAGACGCCGTACCTCGACCAGGATCTCGCGTACATCCACGAGGCGCCGGACCAGCTGACGATGCTGAATGCGATCTCGAAGGCCGCGTTCCGCGTGCGCACGGTCGAGACCGTGCTGCCGACGATCCGCGAAGCGGTGCGCGTCGCGCAGACCGCGCCGACGGGCCCCGTGTCGGTCGAGATTCCGATCGACATCCAGGCGGCGGAAATCGACTGGCCGGAAGACCTCGCACCCGCGCACGTCGCGGTTCGCGAACACGACAGCGCGCGCATCGCGAAGCTCGCGGACGCGCTTGCGAACAAGCGTCGCCCGCTGCTGTGGCTCGGCGGCGGCGCGCGTCACGCGCGGGCGGAAGTCGAGCGCCTCGTGAAGCTCGGCTTCGGCGTCGTGACGAGCGTGCAGGGCCGCGGCGTGCTGCCTGAAGACCACCCGGCGACGCTCGGCGCGTTCAACGTGCATGCGGCGGTGGAAGCGTTCTACAAGACCTGCGACGCGCTCGTCGTCGTCGGCTCGCGCCTGCGCGGCAACGAGACGCTGAAGTACAAGCTCGCGCTGCCGCAACCGCTGTTCCGCGTCGATGCCGACGCGCTCGCCGACAACCGCGGTTATCGCAACGACCTGTTCATCCATGGTGATTCGAAGCGCGTGCTGGCCGAACTGGCCGATCGCCTCGAAGGGCGCCTCGCCATCGATCCGCAGTTCGCGGCCGATCTCGCCGCCGCGCGCGAGCAGGCGGTCGCCGACGTCGCGAAGGGCCTCGGCCCGTACAAGCAGCTCGTCGATACGCTGCAGGCCGCGGTCGGTCGCGACTACAACTGGGTGCGCGACGTGACGATCTCGAACAGCACGTGGGGCAACCGCCTGCTGCAGATCTTCGAACCGCGCGCGGGCGTGCATGCGCTCGGCGGCGGCATCGGCCAGGGGATGCAGATGGGCATCGGCGCGGCGCTCGCGGGCGCCGCGGCGAAGACGGTCTGCCTGGTCGGCGATGGCGGCCTGATGGTCAACGTCGGCGAACTCGTGACCGCCGTGCAGGAAAACGCGAACGTGATGATCGTGCTGATGAACGACCAGTGCTACGGCGTGATCCGCAACATCCAGGACGCGCACTACGGCGGCCGCCGCTGCTTCGTCGAATTGCACCAGCCCGATTTCGCGCAGTTCTGCGCGAGCTTCGGCCTCACGCACTACCGGATCACGTCACTCGACCAGGCCGAAGGGATCGTGCGCGAAGGGCTGGCGAAAGAGGGTCCGGTGCTCGTCGAAGTCGACATGCTGTCGGTCGGCTCGTTCACGTCGGCGTTCGCGGGCCCGCCCGTGAAGAAGGAAGCGCCCGTGGAGCGCCAGTATGCTTAACCGGCCCAACCAGGTGCACGCACCCGGGCAGGCGCCCGTCGACGTCGCGATGATCGGTTTCGGCGCGATCGGCGCGGCCGTGTATCACGCGGTCGAGCACGATGCGTCGTTGCGCGTCGCGCACGTGATCGTGCCCGAGCATCAGCGCGACGCCGTGCAGGGCGCGCTCGGCGGCGCGGTGGAAGTCGTGTCGTCGGTCGGCGCGCTGGCCTGCCGCCCCGAGTTCGCGCTCGAATGCGCGGGCCACAGCGCGCTCGTCGATCACGTCGTGCCGCTCTTGAAGGCCGGCACCGACTGCGCGGTCGCGTCGATTGGCGCGCTGTCCGATCTCGCGCTGCTCGACGCGCTGTCGCAGGCCGCCGACGAGGGCCACGCGACGCTGACGCTGCTGTCCGGTGCGATCGGCGGCATCGATGCGCTGGCCGCCGCGAAGCAGGGCGGCCTCGACGAAGTGCTGTACGTCGGCCGCAAGCCGCCGCTCGGCTGGCTCGGCACGCCGGCCGAGGCGCTGTGCGACCTGCGTGCGATGACCGAAGAGAAGGTGATCTTCGAAGGCACCGCACGCGACGCGGCGCGCCTGTACCCGAAGAACGCGAACGTCGCGGCGACCGTCGCGCTCGCGGGTCTCGGGCTCGACGACACGCGCGTACGCCTGATCGCCGATCCGGCGGTCGCGCGCAACGTGCACCGCATCACCGCGCGCGGCGCATTCGGCGAGATGTCGCTCGAGATGAGCGGCAAGCCGCTGCCCGACAACCCGAAGACCTCCGCACTGACGGCCTTCAGCGCGATCCGCGCGCTGCGCAACCGCGCGGCCCGCTGCGTGATCTGAACCGGCCACGGACGCTACCGACATGAAACGACCCCCACGCTCACTACGTTCGCTGCCCCCCGAGGGGGCGGTCAGCCCCCTTGGGGCGGCCCTGCGGAGGCTGACATGACTGCATTCGATTCCTCCCTCGTCCCGAACGGCGAAATCCTCGTCGGCGGTGAATGGCGCAACGGCCGCGGTGCAAAGACGCCGAACTTCTATCCGGCCGACCAGTCGCTGAACACCGAAATCCACATGGCCGACGCGGCCGATGCGAACGAAGCCGTCGAGGCCGCCGACGCCGCGTGGCGCAAGGCCGACTGGGCGGGCCTCAAGCCGCACCAGCGCGCGTCGGTGCTGTACCGCATCGCCGAGCTGGTCAACGCGAACCACGAAGGGCTTGCACAGCTGCAGCGCCGCGACAACGGCAAGCCGATCAACGAGACGCGCGCGCTCGTCACGAGCGCGGCGAACACGTTCCGCTACTTCGCCGCGTGCGCGGAGACGATGGAAGAGGAACTGACGCCGTCGCGCGGCGACTACCTGACGATGAGCGTGCACGAGCCGCTCGGCGTCGTCGCGGCGATCACGCCGTGGAACTCGCCGATCGCGTCCGACGCGCAGAAGCTTGGCCCGGCGCTCGCGGCCGGCAATGCGGTCGTGCTGAAGCCGGCCGAAGTGACGCCGCTCGCATCGCTCGCGCTCGCGCGTCTGTGTGAACAGGCCGGCGTGCCGCGCGGTGTCGTGTCGGTGATCCCTGGCAAGGGTTCGGTGGTCGGCGACGTGCTCGTGCGCCACCCGCGCGTGAAGAAGGTGTCGTTCACGGGCGGCACCGAAGTGGGCCGCGGGATCGCGCGACTCGCCGCGGACAAGCTGATGCCGCTGTCGCTCGAACTCGGCGGCAAGTCGCCGACGATCGTGTTCGACGACGCCGATCTCGATCATGCGGTCAACGGCGTGCTGTACGGAATCTTCAGCTCGTCCGGCGAATCGTGCATCGCCGGTTCGCGGCTGTTCGTGCAGCGCGGGATCTACGACGCGTTCGTGTCGCGTCTCGTCGACGGCGCGCGCAAGCTGCGCGTCGGCGATCCGACGAGCGAGCGCACGCAGATGGGCCCGCTGATCACCGGCCAGCATCGCGACTCGATCGAGCGCTACGTCGCGCTCGGCCGTGACGAGGGCGGCCGCGTGCTGTGCGGCGGCGAGCGTCCGGTCGGCGAAGGACGCGAGCAAGGCTTCTTCTACCTGCCGACGATTCTCGACGGCCTGACCAACCACGCGCGCATCTGCCAGGAAGAGATCTTCGGCCCGGTGCTCGTGGTGCTGCCGTTCGACGACGAGGCGTCGCTGATCGCCGAAGCGAACGACAGCGTGTTCGGCCTCGCGGCCGGCATCTGGACCCGCGACTACAAGCGCGCGTGGCGGCTCGGCCGCGCGCTGGAAACGGGCACCGTGTGGATCAACACGTACAAGCAGTTTTCGATTTCGACGCCGTTCGCCGGCTGGAAGGACAGCGGGATGGGCCGCGAGAAAGGGCGCCTCGGCATCCGCGAGTACATGCTGCAGAAGAGCCTGTACTGGGGCTTGAACGACGCGCCGCTGCCGTGGGCGAACTGAGCGAAGGAGAATGACGCAATGAGCATTTTGGGTATCGAGCAGATCACGTACGGTGTCGACGACCTCGCGACGTGCCGGCGTTTCTTTGCCGACTGGGGGCTGAAGGAAGTGGCGCACGACGAGACGCGCGCACGCTTCGAGACGATGAACGGCTGCACCGTGCTGGTCGTCAAGGCCGACGATCCGGCGCTGCCGCCCGCGTTCGAGACGGGCCCGACGCTGCGCGAAGTGACGTGGGGCGTCGCGACGGCCGCGGAACTCGACGCGCTGCGCGGCAAGCTCGCGGGTCAGCCGGGCTACTACACGCAGGACGACGCGGTCGGCTGCATCGATCCGAACGGGATGGCGATCCGCATCGAAGTGACGCGCAAGCGCGCGCTCGACGTGAAGGGCTCGCTGTCGAACGTGTGGGGCGAGACGCTGCGCGTCGACACGCCGAGCACGATTTATGAACGTGCGGAGCCGGTCGAGGTCGGTCACGTCGTGTTCTTCACGAACGCGCTCGACGCGCAGGAAGAGTTCTATCACGAGCTGCTCGGCTTCGAGACGTCGGACCGCTATCCGGGCCGCGGCGCGTTCATGCGCTGCGCGCCGCACGGCGGCCACCACGACCTGTTCCTGCTCGCGCTGCCTACGGCCAAGCGCGGCCTGAACCACGTCGCGTTCACGGTGCGCGACATCCACGAAGTGTTCGGCGGCGGGATGCACATCGACCGCTGCGGCTGGCAGACCCAGCTCGGGCCGGGCCGGCATCCGGTGTCGTCCGCGTACTTCTGGTATTTCCAGAATCCGGCGGGCGGCCTGATCGAGTACTACGCGGACGAAGACATGCTGACGCCCGACTGGCAGCCGCGCGAATTCGAGCCGGGCCCGACCGTGTTCGCCGAATGGGCGGTCGACGGCGGCCTCGACGGCAACACGCGCCGCCAGAAGAATGCGAAGGCGCCGGAAGGCAAGTTCATGACGGAGCGCAAACATGACTGACGCCACTGTGCAGGATACCGCCGCGATCGGCACCGTCGTCGTGATCGGCGGCGGCCAGGCCGCCGGCTGGGTGCTCAAGACGCTGCGTGCGGAAGGGTTCACGGGCCGGCTCGTGATGATCGCGGACGAACCGCATCTGCCGTACGAGCGTCCGCCGCTGTCGAAGGCAGTGCTCGCGGGCGACGCGCACATCGAGACCGTGCGTGTCGTGCATCCGGAGGAGTTCGAATCGCTGAACGTCGAAGCGTGGCAGCCGGAGCGTGCGGCGTCGATCGACCGCGCGCGCCGCATCGTGCGCACCGAGAGCGGCCGCGAGGTCGAATACGACCGCCTCGTGATTGCGACCGGCGGCACGTCGCGCCGCTTGCCGGATTCGCTCGTGAGGACTGCCAACCTGCATTACCTGCGCACGCTCGACGAGGCGGCCACGCTCGGCGAGAAGCTGCGCGCGAGCCGGCGCGTGCTGGTGGTCGGCGGCGGCTGGATCGGCCTCGAAGTGGCGGCGACCGCGCGCAAGCTCGGCGTCGACGCGGTGGTCGTCGAAGGCGCGCCGCGACTGTGCGGGCGTTCGGTGCCGCAGCTCGTGTCCGGCTTCTTGCTCGACCTGCATCGTTCGAACGGCGTCGACGTGCGCCTCGGCGCATCGCTCGTGTCGCTCGACGCGCAGCCCGGCGACGCGTCGAAGGTGCGCGCGACGCTCGCGGACGGCACGACGATCGACGCCGACTTCGCGGTGGCCGGGATCGGACTTGCGCTGAATGCGTCGCTCGCATCCGACGCGGGACTCGCGGTCGACGACGGCATCGTCGTCGACGAATTCGGGATGACGAGCGATCCGGCGGTGTTCGCGTGCGGCGACGTCGCGAACCACCACAACGGCTGGCTCAAGCGCCGTGTGCGCCTCGAATCATGGGCGAACGCGCAGAACCAGGCGATCGCGGCCGCGAAGGCGGTGCTCGGCGTGCGCGCGCCGTACGCGGAGATTCCGTGGTTCTGGTCGGATCAGTACGACGTGAACCTGCAGATCCTCGGCGATCTGCCGGCCGATGCGCAGCTCGTCGTGCGCGGCGATCTCGCCGCGCGGCGCGCAACGCTGTTTTTCGTGGGCGACGGGCATGTGAGAGGTGTCATCGCCGTCAACAATGCACGCGAACTGAAGCTCGCGCGCAAGTGGATGAACCAGGGCCGGGCAGTGGACATGGAAGCCCTGGCAGACACGACCAAAGCGCTGGCCTGACCGGGCAGAGAGACTACGGAGACACCCCGCATGAGCACTTTCGACAACGTCGTGGCCGGTCGGACCACGATGGAAGCTGCCGCCTCGACGCCCGGCGCGATCATCGCGCGGCTCGAGCGGCTTCCCGCCAACGGGATGCAGATCCGCGCGCGCGTGCTGATCGGCACCGCGACGTTCTTCGACGGCTTCGACGTGATCACGATCGCCGCGACACTGCCGCTGCTGATTCACAAGTGGGGCCTGTCGCCGAACCAGGTCGGCCTGCTGATCGCATCGGGCGCGATCGGTCAGCTGATCGGCGCATTCCTGTTTCCGGCGCTCGCGGAGAAGCATGGCCGCGTGAAGGCGATCGCGTGGAGCTCGGCTGTGATCGGCATCACGAGTATCGCGTGCGGGTTCGCGCCGACGTTCGAGGTGTTCGTGCTGCTGCGCATCCTGCAGGGTCTCGGGCTCGGCGGCGAGCTGCCGGTCGCCGCGACGTACATCAACGAAATCACCCGCGCGCACGGGCGCGGCCGCTTCGTGCTGCTGTACGAGATCGTGTTCCCGATCGGCCTGCTGGTGTCGATGGCGCTCGGCGCGTGGCTCGTGCCGCGCTTCGGCTGGGAGATCATGTACTTCGTCGGCGGCCTGCCGCTGCTGCTCGCGCTCGTGCTCACGCGCGTCGTGCCGGAATCGCCGCGCTGGCTCGCGTCGCGCGGTCGGCTGTCGGAAGCGGGGCGCGCCGTCGGCGTGTTCGAGGCATCCGTGAAGGGCGAGCTGCCGCCGGTCACGCGGGCTGCGGAGTTCGACGACATGGTGCGCCAGCACCCGAAGCGCCGGATGTCCGACCTGTTCAGCGCCGCGTATCGCAAGCGCACGATCGCCATCGCGACGCTATGGGCGACCTGCGGCTTCATTCAGTACGGGCTGTCGACGTGGTTGCCGACGATCTACAAGAACTTCTATCATGCGCCGCTGCAGCTCGCGCTGAACCTCGCGGTGATCGGCTCGGTGATGGGCGTGCTCGGTTCGCTCGCGTCCGCGTTGCTCGTCGACAAGCTCGGCCGCAAGCCGGTAATCGTCTGGTCGTTCGTGCTGTGCGCGCTGTCGATGGCGCTCGCGGGCGTCTATCACGCGTCGTCGGTGTACGTCGTCGCGACGTTCTGCTCGCTGTCGCTCGGGCTGATGGCGTCGGGTTTCATCACGGCCTACGTGTACACGCCGGAGCAGTATCCGACGAGCATCCGCGCATCGGGTTGCGGCCTCGGCAGCGCGTGGCTGAAGATCGCGTCGTTCGTCGCGCCGATGGTCGTGCCGCACGCGATCATCGGCGGCGACCTGAGCCCCGCGTTCTATCTGCTGGGCGCAGTGCCGCTGATCGCGGCCGTCACCGTGCACTTCGTCGGCATCGAGACGAAAGGGAAGGTGCTCGAGGCGCTCGAGGCGTAAGCGTTGCGCTTGTGACGCGTTGGAAGGAAGCGGCCCGGACGATGTCCGGGCCGTTTTTTTTCGGTCGTCGCGAATGCGGCGACGGAGCGTGCGGCAGGGATGCGGATCGGCGCGATTGCCGAGGGCTGAGGCCGAGTTTGGCCGGCTGCCGTCATCGGCGATCCGGGCTGGGCGTCCGGCGACAAGCACGGAGGCGTTGCTTCGATCGCCTGTCAGCTGCTGGCAAACTCGATCGTCGGCTCGCAGCGGATCGGAAAGTTGACGGAGTTCGCCACGTAGCACTTTTCGTGAGCGGTGTGGTGCAGCGTTGCGGCCCGCTCACGATCGTCGCCCGCGCGAATGACCACCTTCGGACGCAGGACGATTTCCGCGAATCTGCCTTGTTCGGGGCTGTCGAGCATCGTTCCTTCCGCGTCGTCGACGTAGGACAGGACGCAGATACCGGCGTCGGCGCACAGGTGCAGGTACCAGAGCTTGTGACACGCCGATGTCGAGGCCAGCAGCAGATCTTCCGGATTCCAGCGCGCCGCGTCGCCGAGGAACGCGGCATCGGACGAACCCGGGATGTCCGGCTTGGCGCCTGCGCGAATGACGTGGTCGCGGCCGTAAGCGCGATATCCCGACGTGCCGGTCCCTTTGTTGCCCGTCCATTCCACCGAAACACGGTACTTGTGCTCACCGTATGCCATCGTGCTCTCCTTCGATAACGAAACGTTGAATGTCGACCGAGGACCCTTGGAGCCGGACCTCATGCGTCGAACCGACTTGCTGGCGTCATTGTCGCACCAGATGCCTGTTTGGTATACCATTATTCCAAATCACGACACGCCAGACCATGGAAACGAAATTCGACTCCACCGCGGACGCGGTGGCCGCATCGCTGCGGGACATGATCGTCAACGGCGAACTGGCGGGCGGCGAACGGCTGGTCGAGCGCGACCTGGCCGACCGGTTCGGCATCAGCCGGATTCCGCTGCGCGAGGCGATTCAACGGCTGGAGCGCGAGGGGCTGGTGGATCTCTTCAGGAACCGCGGAGCCGTCGTGCGGATGCTGAGCGCGTCGGACGTGAAGGAAATCTACGACCTGCGGGCGCTGCTCGAAGGCGACGCAATTCATCGGAGCGTGAAGCAGCTCGACGACGAGACGCTCGCGCGTGCGGAACTCGTTCATCGGCTGCTTGGCGATGCGGGGACGACAGCGAGGCAGGGGGCGCTCAACCGGGAATTCCATGAGCTGCTGGTTTCGCGCTGCGGGAACGAACGTCAGCTCAAGGCAATCGCGGAACTGCGTGGCCAGGTCGAACGTTACGAGCGCTTGCAGAACACGTTGCTCGCGGATACGCCGTCGTTCCAGATCGAGCACGAGGCCATTCTGCAAGCGTGCCGGGAACGCAATGCACGGAGCGCCCGCGCGATGACGATCGCGCATCTCGATTCGGCGAGAGACATCGTGATGCGGCTCGTTGAACGCGGGTGAGCGTGGCGAGCCGCGGATTTACAACCTTTTTACTTGCCACGCCGCCGGCGTTCACTAAAATATCAACGCAACCAATCACAGAGAGCTGGTGACATGAACTTCCGATGTCCTCGTCCCCCGAGTCGTTTCACTGCCTGACAGGCAGGACGTCTGCGTCTCTCTTCCTTGAGCCGCCGTCTTGCCAGCAGGCAAGCGGTGCGCGTCATCCTCATTTTTCCGTGCATCCATTCACGCGACTTCGATACTGAGATTATCGGTATCGAGGCAGCAGCGCGCCGCCGTGGCGGCTTGTGCGCTCGCGCGTAATCGGGCCGGCACATATCGTGCGTCCTCGAGATGGTCCGCCAGGTAGCGTGCAGGAATCGGCAGCACTTCGCATGCACGGTGTTTGTCTTGTAATACGGATTGCTAATGAAAGAACTGATTGGAGCATGTTTTCCGACGAGTATGCCGAGCCTGAGCGCGCACGAGATGGCTGCGCTGATGTTGCTCGATCACGCGCCCGTTGAGGTCGAGATGGGAACGCTCGACATCACCGCGCTTTGCGACGCCGGGCTGGCCGAGCTGATCGGGATGGAAGCGGGCGAGCCCAAGTTTTCCATTACGCGAAAGGGCAAGACGGTATTGCGGATCCTGACTGCATTGATCGCGAACGAAGACAGTGTCTGGAACGCTTGACGCGACCCCGGCATTTCGAGCGCGGCTCGTCGCCAACCGATAGGTACCGCCCCGAAAGGGACGCGCAGGATTTCCCGGCAGTCGATGAGGATGAAATATCAAGCAATCCTCATTGAATGCATCGTGTTTGACAACCCTGGAGTTTTGTCATGTTCGAGATCAACAAGAACTACACTCGCGAATTCATCCACACGGTGTGTGGCGGCAACAAGCAGGCTTTCCTTCCGACGAAGAACGGGAAGGTCGTAGCAGCGTGCCTGCGCATGGATCTCAATCCGCACGCACCCGACGTCATCATCTGCGACGGCAGCGCGTCCGCGCGAGCGGCAGGAAAGACGCTCGCGGCGCAGGAGGGCGCCATCCCGGTGTTCATCAAGATCGAGACGGACGCGTTTCGCTTCGTCGGACTGTTTGTCGTCAGCGAGTCGCTGACCGTGCCGGTCGACTATGCACCCTATGTGCGTAACAGCGGGTTCACGACCGGTCAGGTTTCGCGCGTGCTCAAGATGAAGCGCAGCTAGTGCAACGCCGGTCGGTGCCGATCGCGTCGAGCGCCCGGAACCGGCCGGCCGATCCTGTGTCGTGAAGTTTTCCGTCCGGCCGCTATTTGCCCGATACGGTCGACTGGCAATGGCCCCGGACAGCAACAGCCGCACGGTACACATGCACCTGTGCCCGGCAGCCCGGGCGCACGCGGCCTACTGAACGGCGGTGACGGGGATGTTCGAAATCCGCACGAGGCGGTCGAGGACGCTGCGGCGGAACAGCGACATCAGCGAGTGGAAAGGATCGTGACGCGGCGCGACGATGACGATTTCGTCGCAGCCGTTCTCGGTCGCCGCAGCGGCGATCGTGTCGGCGACCGGGCCGACCTTCATCACGACGCTGTAGGCGACGCCGGCGTCCTTCAGGATCCGTTCGGCCTTCGCCAGTTCGCCTTCGGAGAAGTGCTGCTCGATCTCGCGCAGCCGCGACAGCGGATGGTAGGCCTCGAGACGGGTCGATTCCAGCGGCGGTTGGACGTTGATCAGGACGATTTCCGACGCGCACCGTTCCCGGAACAGGAACGTCGCATGGCGAACGGCCTGCAGCGAGCGGGGCGAGTGGCCGACCGGAACGAGCAGCTTGAGCATGAGCGATGTCCGACGAATGAGATACCTTCAGCGTAGCGCGCGGCCGGGCGCAATGTTCTAAAGAGATCGGGGGACCGCATAAAAATGTCGTCAATGCGTCCGCGCGGCTGCGCATCGCTTACTAGAAATATAAGAAATTTAAGTTTATGCGCATAAACGTTTTCACCCGGCGCGTCCCGGTCGCCGGGCGCGCAGGACGATCGATCACACGAATGCCTCGGCGTTTCGTTGCGATTCAGTCGAAACCGCAATGAATCCGCGCGGAAAATATCGGAGGTCGGCGGTGCCGTGTCGCGTAGAGTAGAGCGACAACGGCGGCGCGGCGCATCCCCGCACGGGCTTCGCGCGGGGGTTGCTGCAATGTCCGCCATCCCGTCCGATTTTCAGGAGACCCCGCATGCCGCACGGCGCCCCGTCGCTTCTCGCTCCCGCCTCCCTCACCGTCGATCCGATCGTGCGCCTGTCGGCGGGCGAACTCGCGTCGGCGATTCGCCGCAAGGATGTTTCGTGCGTCGAGACGATGAACGCATACCTCGACCACATCGGGCGCGTGAACGGCGCGGTCAATGCGATCGTCGCGCTGCGCGACCGCGATGCGCTCGTCGCCGAGGCCGCGCAGAAGGATGCCGAGCTTGCGCGCGGCGAGTATCGCGGCTGGCTGCACGGGATCCCGCAGGCGCCGAAGGATCTCGCGATGACGAACGGCATCGTGACGACGTTCGGCTCGCCGATCTTCCGGCAGAACGTGCCGCAGGCCGATTCCGTCGGCGTCGCACGGATGCGCGCCGCGGGCGCGGTCTTCATCGGCAAGACCAATACGCCGGAATTCGGCCTCGGCTCGCACACGTTCAACGAAGTCTACGGCGCGACGCGCAATCCGTACGACCTGACGAAGAGCGCCGGCGGCAGCAGCGGCGGCACGGCGGCCGCGCTCGCGTCGCGGATGCTGCCGGTCGCGGACGGCAGCGATTTCGGCGGCTCGCTGCGCAATCCGGCCGCGTTCTGCAACATCTACGGCTTCAGGCCGTCGCAAGGCCGCGTGCCGCGCTGGCCGGGCGTCGACGTGTTTGTCCAGCAACTCGGGATCGAAGGGCCGATGGGGCGCACCGTTGGCGACGTCGCGAACCTGCTGGCGATCCAGGCCGGCCACGATCCGCACGATCCGCTGTCGCTTGCCGAGGATCCGGCCGTGTTCGCGCAGCCGCTCGACGCGGACCTGCACGGCAAGCGCATCGCGTGGGTCGGCGACTGGAACGGCTATCTGGCGACCGAGCCCGGCGTGCTCGCGCAGTGCGAGACGGGGCTCGCGACGCTGCGCACGCTCGGCTGCGACGTCGATGCCGCGCTGCCGCCGTTCTCGCCGGAACGGATCTGGCGGATCTGGCTCGCGCACCGGCACTTGCTGTCCGGCGGCGGCCTGCTCGCGCACTATCGCGATCCGGCGCGCCGTGCGCTGCTGAAGCCGGAGGCGATCTTCGAGGTCGAGGGCCTGCTCGCGTTGTCCGCTCAGGAGGTTTTCGACGCGAGCGTCGAGCGCACCGCGTGGTACCAGACGCTGCTCGGCTTCTTCGACCGCTACGATTTCATCGCCGCGCCGACCGCGCAGGTGTTCCCGTTCGACGTCGACGCGCGCTGGCCGCAGCAGATCGCGGGCCGCACGATGGACACCTATCACCGCTGGATGGAAACGGTCGTGCCGTGGACGCTCGCGGGCTGCCCGGTGATCAGCGTGCCGGTCGGCTTCAACGCGGCCGGGCTGCCGATGGGGATGCAGCTGATCGGCCGGCCGCGCGCGGATCTGGCGGTGCTGCAGCTCGCGCACGGCTACGAACAGGCGGCCGACTGGGTCGGGAAGCGGCAGCCGGCGTGGATGGCCGCGTAAGCGGCCGTTGTCGGGCGCGATGTGTTGCCGCGCCCCCGGGCAGATCGCGCGGCGGTGCGCGATACGCGTCTGCGATGACGATCAGAACGTGATGTTGGTCCGCACGCCGAGCACGAACGTGTTGCGCAGCGGCGCGCGCGGATTGTCCGGATTCTGGCCGGCGCCGGCGTTGAACGTGTACTGCGCGTCGGCCTGGATCTGCCACCACGGCGCGACCTGGTAGGTGTACATCGCCTCGAGCGCGGTCTCGCTGCTGCGCACGCCGTACGGGCCGCCGCCGAACGCGAGCGCGTCTTGGTCGAGCGAGCGTACGTGGCGGCCGACCTTGAAGTACGTGAGTGCGAGGCCGGCGCTGTCGTTGTCGCGGCCCGCGAACGGCGCCTTCAGCACGACGCCGACGTTGGCCGCCGCGCTGACGAGGTTGCGGTCCCCCGGCGCGCCCATCACGCGCGCGAACACGCCGAGGCTGCGCGGGCTGTCGGGGCCCGCGCGCCACACCATCTGGTCCGCGACCGCATAGACGCTGTAGTCGCCGCGATGCGGCCGGCCGACGCCGCTTGAATCGGGGTTCGCGAGCGACAGGCCGGTCGTGTCGTCGCGCTGGTCCGCGAAACTGCCGCTGTGATACCAGACGCCGAGCTTGTACGTGCCGGGCAGGCCGCCGGGCGTCTTCGTGCCGCCCGCGCTGTCTTCCCGGTTGATCGCGTACTGCAGCTCGCCGATGAACAGTGCGCCGTTGTGGAGGTTGAAGTTCGTGCCGCCGCGGTTGTCCGGATTGTTGCCGAGCGGATCGCCGTCGAACACGCCGGCGAGCGCGGTCAGCGACGGCGTGAGCTTCGCGCGCACCCGCACGCCGAGCGCGGACAGCGGATACGCGGGCCCGCCGTTCGGCAGGTCGTACGACGGCAGCGCAGGCCAGCCGAACATCGTGTTGATGAACGCCGCGGAATAGGTGCTCGTCAGGAATTCCTGGTCGATCGCCTGCTGGCCGAGCCTGACATCGACGCGGTCGTCGAGCAGCGATTGCTGGTACCAGAGCTCCCAAAGCCGCGTCGTGCTCTCGGCTTCGATCCCGCTCGCGGTGTTGAGCGTGCCGAGATAGTTCGGGCTGAACTGGCGGCCGTGAATCTGCAGCGCGCTGACGTTGAAGCTGCCGCCTTTCCAGCCGAACGCCTTGTCGGTGTCGACGCCGAGCGTCATCGTCGTCAGCCCGTGATACGCGACACCGCGGTCGAGGCCGCCGCGCAGGTTCGCGAGCAGTTCGCTCGATTCGGTCAGGCCGAACGTGACGCCGTATTTGCCGAGCCACGGACGGAGGCCGCCGATGTCGCCGAGCAGCGTGTCGCGCGTCCACAGGCTGTCGGCAGCTGGCGCGGCGTGGTCGCCGGCGGGCGCGTCCTGCGCAACGGCGGCGCCTGCATTCAGCAGCGCCGCGCACGCGACGGCGGCGAGGGGCAGGCGGCACAACAGGTGAACGGGCGCGACGCGACGCGCGGCGAGGTGCGGCGAAACGAACGGCATGACGATCCTTGTGGACGAAGCGATGGACGGGCCGCGCGACATGCGCGGGCAATTGAAAGCAAAACGGGGCGAATCGTAAGAAACGCGAATGACCGCGTCAATCGCAAAGCGCGGCTCCCGACGCAATTGATGCGAAAAAGGAACGAATCCTGACGCGCGCTTGATATCGCGCAGCGGGTGCATGTGAATCCGCGTGTCAGTCCCGCTTCACGGCGGAATTTCAAGCCGGCGCCGAACGCGATTTCGTTTCGATGTGTATCAATCGTTGCGACGCCGTGTGGCGCGCTTCGACAATATCCGCCTCATCATTTCGGGCACGGAGAACAGGACATGAACAAGATTCGCGCGACGGGCAAGCGCCTGGCGTGGGCGGGCATCGTCTGCGGCGCGCTGCTGAGCGGTGCCGCACACGCGCAGCTCGACCTTCAATCGCTGGGCGCGTCGCTGCTCGGCGGCGGACAGCAGCAGGCGGCGCCGGCGCAGGGCGGCATGGGGCAATTGCTGCAGGCGTATGCCGGCGCGAATCAGCAGGTGCTGGCGGGGCAGTCGTCGCTCGCGTCGGCGATGGGGCTCACCGGCGCGGCCGGCCAGGCGCAGCAGGCGGCGAGCCTGCTGGGCGGCGGCAATGCGCTGACGCCGGCCGCGCTGTCGCAAATGGGCGGCGCGCAGCAGTCGGTGTCGCAGGCGCTGGGGCAGGCGTTCGCGAACGGCGGCGCATCGCACGGCCCGATCGACAAGCAGGCGTTCAGCAACGGCCTCGCGTCGCTCGGCCAGGGCCTCACGCAGTACTCGCAGCTTCAGTCGGGGCTCGGCAGCCTCGGCTCCGCGAACGCGGCGTCGCTGCTGCAATCGGGCATGAATCCGCAAAACATGCAGGCCGCGTCGTACATCGCGCAAAGTGCGCCCGGCCAGTTGCAATCGCTCGCGTCGACGCTCAGCCAGGCCGTGCAGTTCGCGACGAGCCAGGGCATCTCCGTGCCGTCGGTCGCGGCGTCGGCGCTCAAGCTGCTGCCCTGACGATGACCGCCACGCGCAAGGTCGTCGCTTACGATGACCTTGCGTTGCATGGGGATTTCGGCCGGTGCTATCGTGTCGCGTCCCCGCTACCCGTGACGGCTCATGACTGACTCGTTCGACCTCTCCCGCTATTTCGCGCGCATCGGCTACGACGGCCCCGTCGCGCCGACCCTCGATGTGCTGCGCCACATCCACCTGCTGCACCCGCAGGCCATTCCGTTCGAAAACCTCAACCCGCTGACCGGTGCGCGCGTCGCGCTCGACGTGCCGTCGGTCGTCGCGAAGCTCGTCGAGCGGCGGCGCGGCGGCTACTGTTTCGAGCTGAACAAGCTGTTCCATACGGCACTCACGGCGATCGGCTTTCGCGTGACGCCGCTGATCGCGCGCGTGCGCTGGATGCGCGCGCCCGAAGACGTGACCGCGCAGACACACATGCTGCTGCGCGTCGATCTCGACGGCGACGCGTGGTTTGCGGACATCGGCTTCGGCACGGCGACGCTGACGGCGCCGCTGCGTTACGCGCCGGGCGAACGGCAACTCACGCCGCACGGCGCGTTCCGCGTCGTCGATGCGCCGGTCGACGGCGAACTCGACATGCAATGCGAGACGCCGGACGGCTGGCAGACGACGTATCGCTTTGCGCTGAAGCGCGCCGAGTGGATCGATTACGAGGCCGCGAACTGGTTCACGTCGACGTATCCGGATTCGATCTTCGTGAACGACCTGATCGCCTGCCGCGTGCTGCCCGACGGCCGCGCGACGCTGTTCAATACGGCGCTGACGCTGCGCGATGCGGCGGGCGCGGGGAAGGCGCGGATATTCGAAGACGCGGCCGCGTGGAGCGCGTGCCTGCGCGATACGATCGGGATCGATACGACGGGATTCGATGTCGACGCGCTGTTTGCCCGGGTGGCGGAGCGGGGGACGGTGCTTGGCGCGCGCAGCCGCGCGGCGGAGTGGAATGCCGCCGAGCGCTGACGAAGGGGCGCGCACGTTGCGGACGGCATGACGCGACCCGTCGACGGTTGATGCCGCATGAGGTTACGAGCGCACAGGGCAAGGAAATCTCGAAACAAAACACCAGAAACCCGTCGTTTCCCTGTTGAACAATTCTGGAAATCAGGATAGAATTCGCTTTTTTGAGGCGACTCACGGGGAAGCAGCAGTAGCGACCCGGGTTGCACGCAGTGCCGACGTGGTGAAATTGGTAGACACGCTATCTTGAGGGGGTAGTGGCGAAAGCTGTGCGAGTTCGAGTCTCGCCGTCGGCACCAAAGATATTGAATGCCAGCCCGCTCAACACGGCTGGCATTTTTCTTTTCAGCGGTGCGCTTGCGGTCGATTGGCAATCGCGAGTCGTTCGAAACGATTTACTCCATTCCATCCGTCGTCGCTCGACGACATCCTGACCGCCGCAATGCACTTCGCTGCCGGTCATCTTCCGTTTTCCATTACCCGAACGACCGCTGCCCGCCGAGCCACGTCTCGGCACCGGGATCAGTGCAACAATGAAAACGTTGTGTGCGTTGAAACTCGTTCCGGAACATGGAGGCGGCCATGCTGGAGATCGCGAGAGGAAAGGTGGCGACAGCGGCGAGCAGGATGCGCGGATCCGTGCTGATCCTGGCGCTTCCGTCGCTGTTGATGAGCACCGTGCTCACGACAGGTATTGCCCACGCACAATCGCCATCGTTCGACAGCTTCGCCGTCCCCGACGGCAGCGCGCCGCACGACGTCGCCCCGGCACCCGACGGCCGCGTGTGGTACACCGCGCAGGCGAAGGGCGAGGTCGGGCGGCTGGACCCGCGTACCGGCAGGATCGACCATGTCCCGCTCGGCGACGGATCGGCGCCGCACGGCGTGATCGTCGGCCCGGATGGGGCGGCATGGATCACGGACGGCGGCCAGAACGCGATCGTGCGCGTGGATCCGAAGGCGCTCGCCGTCAAGGTTTTCCCGTTACCGAAGGACCGGCCGGACGCCAACCTGAACACCGCGGTCTTCGACAAGCGCGGGCATCTGTGGTTTACCGGGCAAAGCGGCGTCTACGGCGAACTCGATCCGGTGAGCGCGAAGATGCGCGTTTTCGACGCGCCGCGCGGGCCGGGGGCCTACGGCATCTGCGTGACGCCTGACGGCAGCGTGTACTTCGCGTCGCTCGCCAGCAGCTATCTCGGCCGCATCGATCCCGTGACCGGCGCCGCACAGGTCATCGACCCGCCGACGCCGAAGCAGGGCGCACGCCGCGTGTGGGCCGATTCGAAAGGGCGGGTCTGGATCAGCGAGTGGAATGCCGGGAAAGTCGGCATGTTCGACCCGGCGACGCAGCGATGGCGCGAATGGCCGCTGCCCGGCCACGATCCGCATGCGTACGCGATCTTCGTCGACGACCGGGACATCGTCTGGCTCAGCGAATGGAGCGCCAATGCGCTCGTGCGCTTCGATCCGCAATCCGCGAAGTTCGACGTGCTGACGCTGCCGCGCCCGCATGCGAATGTCCGCCAGATGATGGGACGCCGGGGAGACGTATGGCTGTCCGAATCGGGCACCGATCATTTGCTGCGCTACCGGTCCCGGGCAGCCGACGCGGGCAGCAATTGACGGCGCCAGCCGATTACGCGACCTCGCCACGGCCGCGCACGGCAGTCTCGGGCTGCATCTGCGCCAGATGGCGCAGCAGCTTCGTCACCATCGCGACGACGGTGAGCGCGAGGATCACGAAGAACACCGCGAGCGGCGTCAGCACCTGCACGGACACGAAGCCCGCGAGCCCCATCATCGCCGACGACACGAGCAACAGCGCACATCCTAGGATCGCGCTCGTCAGCCCCGCGATGTGCGGGAACAGCGAATTGCCCTTCGCCATCAGCGTCGGATACATCGCGCCCGCACAGAATCCCATCACGAGCACAGGCGTCGCGAGCGTCCAGACCTGCAGGCCGACCGTGAGCGCGAGCACCAGCATGGCGATCGACGCGCCGGCCATCACGCGCGCGCCGATCTGCAGCCGCCGCTCGGCACTCGGCAGGCCCGGACCGTGCATGCGGTTCGACAGGCCGCCGAGGAAGTACATCATCCCGATCCCGAGCGCGAGGTAGCCGAAAAAGGTCGGCGGCTTGTGCAGCGTGGTCTGCACCATGAACGGCCCGACGATGTTGAACACGAGCAGGATGCTGTAGCACAGCCCCTGCGCGAGGAAGCAGCTCTGGAACACGGGGCTCGACAGCACCTTGCCCGCATTCGTCATCAGCGTGCGCGGCTCCAGGTGCACGGGCTTCGGCAACGTCTCGCGGTAGCGCCACAGCAGCGCCCACATCACGAGCGAATAGACGAGCAGGAACACGAGGCACGCCTGCCAGCCGAACCACGTCTGCAGGTGCGCGCCGATCACCGGCGCGACGATCGGCGCGAGCCCCCATGCGATCGACATGTAGGTGAAGGCGTGCATCAGCGCCTGTCCGCGGAACGAATCGGTGACGATCGCCTTCGCGAGCAGGTTCGTCGTCGCGATGCCGAAGCCCTGCAGGCAGCGGGCCAGCACGAACGTTTCCAGACTGGACGCAGTGAGCGCGAGCACGCAGCCGATCGTGTAGACGACGAGCCCGAAGGCCAGCACGCGCTTGCGCCCGTATGCGTCGGCGACGGGCCCGAAGACGAGCTGGCCGAACGCGTAGGCGGCCATGTAACCGGACACGCTCGACTGGATCGCCTGCGGCGACGTCGCGAAATAGCGCGCCATCGCGGGCAGCGCGGGCACGTAGATGTCGATCGCGAGTTGTCCGGCGGACGCGAACAGGCAGATCAGGAGCAGCAGGAAGCGTGGCGAATTCGGTGCGCGCGCGGGCGTGGCCACGCGGTCGGAGGGCGTTTGGGTCATGACGGCAATGATGGATCGGATTTCGGCGACGCATCATTGCGCGGTTCGAATCTCGAACGCGCGTGCGGCGGCGCCATCGCCGCGTATTGTGCCTGTTGTCGCGCCGTTCGAACGGATTCCCATGGCGGGCGCGAGGTTGACGGGTGACGATTCGCGGTACAACCGGCGAACGGCAACGGCAGCCGGTGCAGCCGCCGCTACCGCGTCGCGTCCGTCAGGCCCGCTCCAGCACCGCCATCTCCCGAACGATCACGAGCAGCACCGACAGGCTTGCGCCACCCGTCGCGCGCAGATCCGCGAGCAGCTGCGCATAACGCTCGAGCGCAGCCTCCCGCCGTCCGCACCATGCGTTGACGATCGCATCCGGCGCCGCCGAATCCCCGGCTTCCGCGAGCGCGCTCGTCGTCAGCGTGCGCTTGAGGCGCGCGACGTCCGCGACCGCCGCCGCGCGCGCCATCATGTCCCAGTGGGTCGGCGTCGGCAGTGCCGCCGCGCGTTCGCTGATCCAGCCGTAGTTGAGCTGCGTGCCGAGCGCGAAGTACACGCCCGCGACGAGTTCGAGGCTGCGGTTGCAGGTCGCGGCCACCTCGGCGATGTCGAGCAGCGCGGCCGAGATGTCGCCGCTCGCGACGCGCGTCGCGAGCGCGCTGTCGACGCCCGCGTCGACCAGCGCGCGCTGCCGCTCGGACAGCGCGTCGAGATCGGCGGCGGCCAGCAGCGACGGCAGTTGCGGCGCGAGCCGTTCTGCGGCATCGCGGCAGCGCGCGAGCAGTTCGCCGACGCCGCCGTCGCCGATCGCGCCCGCCTGCAGATGCCGCAGGAACCATAGCGCCGCACGTTCGAGCAGCCGCGCGACTGCGACGAACATGCGCGCCTGCACGTCGTCGGCGACGCGGTTGTCGAGCGCGTCGATGTCGCGCCACACCGCATCGAGATCGAACACGTCGCGCGCCATGATGCATGCGCGCACGATGTCGCCCGGCTTCGCGTCGGTCTCTTCCATCAGCCGGTGCACGAACTCGCAGCCGACCCGGTTGACGAGCGCGTTCGTCAGGTGCGTCGCGAGAATCTCGCGGCGCAGCGGATGGCGGCGCATCGGCTCGCTGAAGCGCTGCTGCAGCGGCTTCGGAAAATAATCGACCAGCATCCCGGCGACGAGCGGATCTTCCGGCACGTCGGATTCGAGCAGCGCGTCGTACAGCCACATCTTGCTGTACGCGAGCAGCACCGCGCGCTCCGGCGACGTGAGGCCGAGCTTCGCGGCGTGGCGTTCGGCGATCTCGTCGTCGGTCGGCAGGAACTCGATCACGCGGTTGAGGCGTCCCGCGCGTTCGAGCCAGCGCATCAGCCGCGCTTCCGCATCGAGCAGCTCCACCGTGTAGCGGCCGGCGATCGACAGCGCCTGGGTCTGGTAGTAGTTGTCGCGCAGCACGAGCAGGCCGACCTCGTCCGTCATCTCCGCGAGCAGCGCATTGCGCTGCTTCTCGGTCATTTCGCCGTCGGCGACCACGAGCCCGAGCAGGATCTTGATGTTGACTTCGTGATCCGAACAGTCGACGCCGGCCGAATTGTCGATCGCGTCGGTATTGATGCGTCCGCCGCGTTGCGCGAACTCGATGCGGCCGAATTGCGTGAAGCCGAGGTTGCCGCCTTCGCCGATGACCTTGCAGCGCAGGTCCGAGCCGTTCACGCGCACCGCGTCGTTCGCGCGGTCGCCGACCTGCAGGTGGGTCTCGCGGGCCGCCTTCACATAGGTGCCGATCCCGCCGTTGTAGAGCAGGTCGACGTTCGCCTGCAGGATCGCGCGGATCAGCTCGCTCGGCGTGAGCGCGGACGCATCGATGCCGAGCGCGGTCTGGACCGCGGGCGACAGCGGGATCGTCTTCGCGGTGCGCGGATAGACGCCGCCGCCCGCCGAGATCGCGGCCGTGTCGTAGTCGGCCCAGCTCGACCGCTCGAGCGCGAAGAGCCGCGCGCGCTCGGCGAAGCTCACGGCCGGATCGGGGTTCGGATCGAGGAATACGTGCCGGTGATCGAACGCCGCAACGAGCCGGATGTGCGGCGACAGCAGCATCCCGTTGCCGAACACGTCGCCCGACATGTCGCCGATGCCGACCACGGTGAAATCGGTCGTCTGCGTGTCGATGCCCATCTCGCGGAAATGCCGCTTCACCGATTCCCACGCGCCGCGCGCGGTGATCGCCATCTTCTTGTGGTCGTAGCCGACCGAGCCGCCGGACGCGAACGCGTCGTCGAGCCAGAAACCGTACTCGTGCGAGATCGCGTTCGCATAGTCGGAGAAGGTCGCGGTGCCCTTGTCGGCCGCGACGACGAGATACGGATCGTCGGGGTCGTGCCGCACGACGTCCTGCGGCGGCACGATCGCATTGCCGGCGAGGTTGTCGGTGAGGTCGAGCAGGCCGCGCAGGAACGTCTGGTAGCACGCGACGCCTTCGCGCATCCACGCCTCGCGGTCGCTCGGCGGCGGCGGGTTCTTCACGACGAAGCCGCCTTTCGAGCCGACCGGCACGATCACGACGTTCTTCACCATCTGCGCCTTCATCAGGCCGAGCACTTCGGTGCGGAAATCCTCGCGGCGGTCCGACCAGCGCAGGCCGCCGCGCGCGACGCGCCCGCCGCGCAGGTGCACGCCCTCGACGCGCGGCGAGTACACCCAGATCTCGAACATCGGCTTCGGCTCGGGCAGGCCGGGCACTTTCGCGGGATTGAACTTGAACGACAGGTACGGCTTCGCGTCGCCGTTCCCGCCCTTGTGGAAGTAGTTCGTGCGCTCCGTCGCGTTGATCACGCCGAGGAACTGGCGCAGGATACGGTCTTCGTCGAGATTGGGCACCTGGTCGAGGGCGGTCTCGATCGCTTTCAGCAGCCGTTCGGCCTGTGCGTCGCGCGTGCCGCCGGTGCGCGGATCGAAGCGCACCACGAACAGCTCGACGAGCTGCCGCGCGATCGCCGGATTGCCGGTCAGCGCGCGCTCGATGTACGCGTCGCTGAACGTCGAGCCGACCTGCCGCAGGTACTTCGCATACGCACGCAGGATCGTGACCTCGCGCGCGCTCAGATGCGCACGCAGCACGAGCCGGTTGAAATCGTCGTTCTCGATCCGGCCGCTCCAGATCTGGTCGAACGCGTCTTCGAACAATCCCTTCACGCGCTCGATGTCGAATTCGGTATCGTCCGCGAGTTCGAGGCCGAAATCGTGGACCCACGCGGGCGCCGTATCCTGCGCCTGGATCCGGTACGGCCGCTCCTCGTCGACGCGCACGCCGAGATGCTCGAGCATCGGCAGGCTGCGCGACAGCGCGATCGGATCGTCCGCGCGATACACCTTGAAGCGGAACGCGCGCGC
This sequence comes from Burkholderia sp. MR1-5-21, assembly GCF_053427715.1. NCBI lineage: Bacteria > Pseudomonadati > Pseudomonadota > Betaproteobacteria > Burkholderiales > Burkholderiaceae > Burkholderia > Burkholderia sp. MR1-5-21. The sequence goes on along the minus strand of NZ_JBSAXD010000006.1, from coordinate 179,469 downwards.
TTCGGCCTCGATCGGGCGGTACAGGTTCATCGCGAGGCGTTCGGTGCCTTTCACGCGCTCGATCAGCTCGATGTCGCGCACCGCCGTGCGCGCCGGATAGTCGTCGCGATAGCCGGCCGGGAACGAGTCGGCATAGCGCTGCAGCAGGCGGTTGCCTTGCTCTTCGCCGTATGCGTCGAGCAGCGCATCGGACAGGTCGTCCTGCCAGCGACGCGTGACCTGCACGAGCCGCGTCTCGAGTTCGCGGGTATCGACGTCGGGCATCGTGCCCGGTTCCGCATGCACGACGAAGTGAATCCGCGCGATCGCCGATTCCGACAGCAGCGGCGTGAATTCCACGTGCACGCCGTTGAACGCGTCGACGAGCAGGCGCGCGACGCGCCGCCGCAGGTCGGTGTTGTACTTGTCGCGCGGCACGTACACGAGGCACGACACGAAGCGGTCGAAGCGGTCGCGCCGCACGAACAGGCGCGTGCGCTGGTGTTCCTGCAGGCGCAGCACGCCGAGCGCGATGTCGTGCAGCTGGTCTTCGTCGGCCTGGAACAGCTCGTCGCGCGGATAGGTTTCGAGCACGGTCACGAGCGACTTGCCGAGATGGCCCTTCGGCAGGAAGCCCGCGCGGCGCACGATATTCGCGCACTTGCGGCGCACGATCGGGATTTCCGACGCGGACACCATGTATGCGGTCGACGTGTAGAGCCCGATGAAGCGCCGCTCGCCGCAGACCTTGCCGTCGGGGCCGATCAGCTTCACGCCGACGTAGTCGAGATAGCCGGGCCGGTGCACGGTCGCGCGCGAATTCGCCTTGGTCAGGAAGATCGGCCACGCGCCGTGGATGATTTCCGCCGCGGCGGGCGGCAGCGGCGTTTCGTCGGGCGTGCCCGGCTCGCGCAGCGCTTCGCGCAGGATCCCGACCCCCGAGCCTTCGATGCCGCGCAGCGCGAAGCCGGCACCGCGCGACTCGAGCGCGTAGTCGCGCTGCCCGAGGAACGTGAAGTGGTCGGCGACCATCCACTCGAGGAACGCGCGCGCCTCGATATCTTCGGCGGTCGTCTCGCGCCCCTTCATCTCCTTGATCGTGTTGCGGGCGATGTCGACGATCTTCGGCCAGTCCTCGACCGATGCGCGCACGTCGCCGAGTACGCGCGCGAGATCGTTGCGCAGCGTGTTGAGCATTGCTGCATCGCCGCATCGATCGACTTCGAAATGGATGAACGACGCGAGCTGGGAATGCCCGTCGTCCGAGGAGGCGCCGCCCAAGTCGATGCGCTCGATGCCGCCGTTCTTGCCGCGCCAGATCCGGAACACGGGGTGCATCGCCGAGTGCAGCGCAAGCCCGAGGCGGTTGACGGCCATCGACACCGAATCGACGAGGAACGGCATGTCGTCGTTGACGATCTCGATGACGGTGTGGTCGGAGTGCCAGCCGTGCTGTTCGAGAATCGGGTTGTACACGCGCAGCCGCTCGCTGCCGGGCACGAATTTCTGGGCGGTCTGCCAGTGCGCCATCGCGGCGCCGTAGAGATCGGCGATGCCGCGGCTTTGCAGGTCGTCGGCGTCGACGAAGTCGTAGTAATGGCGGAGGAGGGGTTCGACGATCCGGAATGTCGCTTCGGGCAACCGCTCGCGCGCGAATTCGATGACATCGGAGAGCAGGTGTGCGACGACTTCTTCGTTCTTCGCTTCCATGGCGCGTTCTCCTCGTCGGGTGGCCATCGACTGCTTCGTCAGTGGGCCATTATGCGCCGAATGCGTGACAAAGCCATGTGCGGGCGCACATCGCGCAGCGCATGACGCAACCCGTGCAACTTTCAGACATCACCGTGGCTCGAACGCGTGCCGCCCGCGGCAGGTGTCTCCCGCGCGGGCGGAGGCCGTATCAGGTCAGCGCTCGTCGCTCCACAGCTTGCCGGCGGTCGCCCAGTTCTCCTTCTTCACGTCGGTGAGGATGATGTCGACCGAGCCCGGCTCGCAGCCGAGCGTTTCGCACGTGACGCGCGTGATCGCTTCGACGAATTGGCGCTTCTGTTCGACGGTGCGGCCCTCGAACAGCTGGATATTGAAAGTCGGCATGCGGGTTTCTCCTGTCAGGTCAGAACAATTCAATTGCGATACGAAGGGTCGATGCGGTCGAGGCGGCGCAGCAGCGCGGGCCATTCGAGCTCGCCCTCGATCGCGCCGCCGTCGCGCAGCTGCTCGGCGGTGCGCGCGGCGACCGCCGCGTCGGGCAGCACGAGCGGCCCGCCGCCCGCCTGCGCGCGCACCTGGATGTCGCACGCCTTGATCAGCGTATCCATCAGCACGTAGGCTTCGGCGACCGTGCGGCCAACCGTCAGCGTGCCGTGGTTGCGCAGCAGCATCGCGGATTTCGCGCCGAGGCTCGCGGTCAGCCGCGCGCCTTCGGCGGGCGAGAACGCGAGCGCCTCGTAGTCGTGATACGCGAGATCGCCGTAAAAGCGCAGCGCATGCTGCGATGCGGGCAGCAGCCCGTCGCGCTGGATCGACACCGCGATGCCTGGCGTATTGTGCAGGTGCATCACACAGACCGCGTCGGGCCGCGCCGCATGCACGGCCGCGTGCAGCGCGAAGCCGGTCACGTTGACCGCATGGTCGCTGTCGCCGATCCGGTTGCCGGCCAGGTCGATCTTCACGAGGTTCGACGCGCACACTTCGTCGAACGTGAGTCCGAACGGGTTGATCAGGAAATGGCCGGGCTCGCCGGGCACGGTTGCGGACAGGTGCGTGTAGATCAGGTCGTCCCAGCCGTTCAGCGCGACGAGCCGGTACGCGGCGGCGAGATTGACGCGCAGCCGGCGTTCGGCGTCCGAGATCGGGCCGCCGGGCTTTACGGCGTCAGGACGGTGAGCGAATGACGACATCGGCATCTCCCAGGATGTGGCGGCGCGTTACCCGGACGGTGAGCCACGACGCGAGCACGAATGGTGCGGTGAGGACGGTGACGCCCGCGCGCATCGCGAGCCACTGCAGCAGCCCGGCAAGGACCGCGCCCGCGACGGCGGCGCGCGCGCCGCGCGGCATCAGCGCGAGCGCGGTGAGCGCGCCGTTGAAGCCGAGCAGGCCGTCGGCGCAGGTCGCGGCATTCGCGCCGAGCGCGAGCAGCAGCGCGGTCGACACGAGCGCGCCGCCGAGCGCGAATGCGGCCGCGCGGCGCGATGCGGCAGCCAGCCCGGCGACGAGCAGCGCGCCCGCCCACGCGCCTTGCGCGAACGTGGTCTGCGCGATGCCCGCGAGCAGCGCCGGTCCGAACGCGGCGAATGACAGTGGCACATGCAGCGGCACCTCGGCGGCGCCCGCATGCTGCATTGCGACAAACGGCAGCCACAGCGCGGTGACGGCGAGGCACGGGCTCGAATACGGACACTGGCGCCACTTCTCGAGCGGCCGGCGCATCGCGCGCTGCACGAGCGCCGCGCCGATCGCGGCGAGCGGGGCGAGCGCGACGGCCGCGCTCGGCTGCGGCGCGAACGTGACGGCCGCCAGCGCGGCGAGCGCACCGTTGAAGCCATGCAACCCGAGTTCGACGTCGCGGCGTGCGGCGCCCGTCAGCACGGCGGTCATGTTGGCGGCCGCTGCGCCGAGCAGCGCCGCGCACGCGAGGCGCGCGTCGGTCAGCGCGAGCGCGGCGAGCAGCAGCGCGCCTGTCAGCGCGTTCGCCTGCAGCACGATCTGGCCGATGCTGCGCAGCAGGATGCGCAGGTCGATCGTGGGCGAGGCGGACGGGGTGGCGGACATGACGGCGGTGGAGCAGGACGAGCCGCGAGCATAGGGCAGATCGGCGTGCACCGGAATAGGGAATTCTGGATACCGGGAATTTGTGCGAGGATGCGTCGCATCGGGGATCGGACGAGGAGGCGGAACGATGCGTGAAGTGCGTTGGGCGTCGCTCGAGGGCGACGGGATCGAACATCTGGCGTTCGATCGCAGCGACGGCGGGATCGTCGTCGAAAGCGCCGTGGTCGGCCAGCGCTATGGCCGGGGTTACGGACTCGCCTACCGGCTCGTCTGCGACGCGCAGTGGCGCGCGACCTACGCGGCGCTCAAGGTGATGGGCGGCGGCACGCTCGAGCTGCATGGCGACGGTCAAGGCCATTGGCACGACGCGTCGGGGCGATCGCTGCCGGCGCTCGACGGCTGCATCGACATCGACATCGCGGCGACGCCGTTTACGAACGCGCTGCCGATCGGCCGCCTCGGGCTCGCGCGCGGCGAGCGTCAGCCGATCGACGTCGTCTATGTCTCGACGCCCGACCTGACGGCCACCGCGGTCAAGCAGGCGTACGCGTGCATCGAGCCGGGCCGGCGCTACCGCTACGAAGGGATCTTCCGGAACTTCACCGCCGAGATGGACATCGACGACGACGGCCTCGTGATCGACTACGAGACGCTGTTCAGGCGCTTGCCGGCGATCCGCTGAACGATCCGCCCGGCGGGCGCCGCCGGCTTCTTCTCGTGCGCGGCGGCGAAGCGGTCGATTCGCGACGCGATCAGGTCGGGGTTGCGCAGCACGATCCAGTGCGCGCCGTCGATTTCCTCGCGCACGTGCTCGCCGAGCCAGCGGTCGAGGCCGGCCGACATCGCCGGCGTCACATAGCGGTCGCGCACCGGCACGAGGATCTGCACCGGTGCTTGCGCATGGCGCTCGCGCGGCTGCCGGGCGCGCGCGACGAAGTTCGCGCGGTACAGGTTCATCCCGTAAAGCGCGTTCTTCAGCTGCGCGGGGTCGGGTTCGGGGCGGATCTTCTCGGTGAGCTGCAGCCAGCGCGGCCACAACGCGGCGCCGCCGAGCCGCCACACCAGCGACGGCACGAGCGGCAGGTGGAAGAACGCGATGTACCACGACTTCAGGCTCTGCTTGAGCCGCAGCTTCGCGCGGAACACGTGGTCGAGGCACGGCCCCGAGATCGACGTGTACGACGCGATGCGCCCGCGGAACGCCGGGTCGGTCGCCGCTTCCCAGCACTGGATCGAGCCCCAGTCGTGGCCGACGAGGTGGAACGGCCGGTCGCCGCAGGTCGCGTCCGCGACGGCCTTCAGGTCCTCCGCGAGCCGCGCGAGCGCGTAATCCGCACGGCGGCGCGGCGCATCGGACGCACCCGCGCCGCGCACGTCGTATGCGATCACGCGGTAGCGTTTCGCGAGCCGCGCGCGGACCGGCTCCCAGACCGTCGCCGAATCCGGGTAGCCGTGCACGAGGATCACGGGCGGCGCACGGCGCGAGCCGCTCACGTAGACGGCGAGCTTCACGTCGCCGGATTTGACGGTCAGCATCTCGCTTGTGCGCGCCATCGCGTCATGCCTGCGGGACCGGATGCAGCGGCACGCGGCGCGGCGCGGCCTGCGCGGCGTAGCGCGCGTTGGTCGCGTCGATGTTCGCGAGCAGCGTGTCGAGCCCTTGCAGGTACTGGTGGTTGTCGTGGTCCCACGGATGGAAGCCCGGCCGGAAATAGTCGAGCCATTCTCTCGCGATGCTCGGGAATACGCCATGCTTCGGGCTGTACAGGTATTTCACGAGACGCCACATGCCGCCGAACTTGCCGTGACGGCGCCGGTGCGCGGACATCAGGCGCAGGTGGAAATCGAGCACGATCGCCCAGAACATGACGGTCGTCGTCAGCATCGTGCCGGTGCGCAGCAGGTAGCTGCCGAGGCCCGGCTTCATCACCGCGTTCCACACGTCGTAGGACACCGCCTTGTGCTCGGTCTCTTCCATCGCGTGCCACATCCACATCTGCTGATAGCCCTCGACGGAGCCGTCGATCCGGTGCTCGTGGCCCGACAGCAGCTGGTTCGCGAGGATCGCCGTGTAGTGCTCGAGCGCGATCGTGATCGCGAGCTGCATCGAATGCGGCAGCACCTTCTTGAACCAGCCGAGGATCGTCCACAGGCGCTTGTCGAGCTTGTGCGCCGGCAGGCCCGATGCCTGCAGCAGGTCGTTGTACTCGATATGCTCGCGCGTGTGCATCGCCTCCTGGCCGATGAAGCCCATCACCTGCTTCTTCAGCTCGGGGTCCTCGATGCGGTCGCGGTAGTTCCGCACCGAGTCCATGAAGAACCGCTCGCCGGCCGGGAACAGCAGCGACAGCGCGTTCATGAAGTGCGTGACCGGCACGCCCTGCACGTGCCAGTCGCGTGCGTGTTCAGGGGGCAGCGCGAAACGGATGTCGCGCCGCACGGGCATCATCTGCGGTGTCGTCATGATTGTTCTCCTCCCTGCTTGCCTGCATTGTTGTACGTTGCGTGGACCGGCGCGGGCGCGTTGCGCGCTGCGCGGCGGCGTGCCTTCGCGGCCTCGTGCTTCGTTGCGAGCACAACCAGTGACTGGTAGGCGGCAGGCAGGATCCGCGCGAGCCAGTCCGCGCCGCGCGCGTCGCGGCCGATCAGCACGCGGCGCTTGTCCTTGCGCACACCGGCGAGGATCGTGCGCGCGGCATCGTCGGCGGTCGTGATGAAGAACTTCTCGAACGTGTCCTTGCCTTGCTGTTCGCTCTCGACCATGAAGCCGACCATGTTCTTCGATACGCGGCTCGACTGTGCGATGTTCGTGCGGATGCCGCCCGGGTGCACACAGGTGGCCGACACGCCGCACTTCATCATGTCGAGCTCCTGGCGCAGCGACTCGGTGAAGCCGCGCACCGCGTACTTGGTCGCGTTGTAGCCGCTCATGCCCGGCTGCGCGAAGATCCCGAAGATGCTCGACGTGTTGATCACGTGGCCGTCGCCGGACGCCTTCAGGTGCGGCAGGAATGCCTTCGTGCCGTGCACGACGCCCCAGAAGTTGATGTTCACGATCCACTCGAGGTCGCTGTATTCCATGCCTTCGATCGTGCTCGACAGCGCGACGCCCGCGTTGTTGAAGATCAGGTTGACCTTGCCGTGTTCCTTCGCGGTGTCGTCGGCCCACGCGAACATCGCTTCGCGGTCGCCGACGTCCAGCACGCGCGTCGTCACGCGCACGTTCGGCGCGATCGCGCGCACGATGCGCTCGGTTTCGGCGAGGCCGATTGCGTTCTTGTCGGCAAGCGACACGTGACAGCCGGCCTGCGCAAGCTGCAGCGCGAGCGAGCGGCCCATGCCCGAGCCTGCGCCGGTGATCGCGGCGACCTTGTTGGCGAAATCTCTCATGTCGGTTGGCTCCTGTTCGGGTCTCAGGCCGCTTCGGCGGAAGCGGCGGGGGCGGGCGCGGCGAGCGGCCGCGCGGCCGTGTCGTGTTGCGGCGCGCGGTACGCGTGGTAATCGGCCATCGAGAAACGGGCCGTCGCCTGCCGGAAGCGCCACGTGAAGCCCGGCCACAGCGTCGTGTTCTTGCCGGTGCGCGGGTCGAGATACCAGCTCTTGCAGCCGCCCGTCGACCAGATCGCCTTCTTGAGCTTGCCCTGCAGGTCGTGGTTGAACTGCGCCTCGACGAGCGGGCGCACTTCGATCGCGTCGGCGCGCTCGCGGTGCATCGCCTGCAGCGCGCCGAGGATGTATTCGATCTGCGACTCGATCATGAACACCATCGAGTTGTGGCCGAGGCCGGTGTTCGGGCCGACGATCATGAAGAAGTTCGGGTAGCCGGGCAGCGTCGTGCCCAGATACGCGTGCGCGCCGTCGCGCCACGCATCGACGATGTCGAGGCCGCCGCGGCCGATGATCGCGCCGCGCGGATACGGATCGGCGACCTGGAAGCCCGTGCCATAGATCAGGCAGTCGACTTCGTGGCGCTTGCCGTCGGACGTGACGACGGCGTTTTCGTCGATGCGGTCGATGCCGGTCGTGACGACGTCGACGTTCTTGCGCGATAGCGCCGGGTAGTAGTCGTTCGAGATCAGCACGCGCTTGCAGCCGAGCGTGTAGTTCGGCGTCACGGCGGCGCGCAGCGCCGGATCGGGGATCTGCTTGCGGATGTGTCGCAGCGCGAGCTTCTGCACGTTCTTCATCAGCGACGGATGGATCGCGAAGCCGAGCACGCGCGATTCGAGCGTCCAGTAGATCCCGCTCCTCACGACCTTCTGCGTGAACGGCAGTGCGCGGAACAGCCACTGCTCGAGCTTCGTCAGGTTGCGGTCCGGCTTCGGCATGATCCACGGCGGCGTGCGCTGGAACAGCGCGAGCTGCTTCACGCGCGGCGCGATCTGAGGGACGAACTGGATCGCGCTCGCACCGGTGCCGATCACCGCGACGCGCTTGCCGTCGAGCGGATAGCCGTGGTCCCACTGCTGCGAGTGGAACGCACGGCCCTTGAAGGTCTCGACGCCCGGAATCGCGGGCAGCGCCGCGCGCGACAGCCCGCCCATCCCGGACACCAGCACGCGCGCGGACAGCCGCTTGCCGTTCGCGAACGTCAGGCGCCAGCGCTGCGCGGCCTCGTCGTACTCGGCGCGCTGCAGTTCGTGGTTCAGCCGCAGGTGCGAGCCGATCCCGAAGCGCTGCACGCAGTCTTCCAGATACGCGCGGATTTCCGGCTGCGGCGCGAACATGCGCGTCCAGCGCGGGTTCGGCGCGAACGAGAACGAGTAGACGTGCGATTGCACGTCGCATGCACACCCGGGGTAATGATTGTCGCGCCACGTGCCGCCGACCGACGCCGCCTTCTCGAGGACGACGAAGTCGGTCGCGCCGGTCTGCCGCAGGCGAATGGCCATGCCGAGGCCGGCGAAGCCGGTGCCGATGATGGCGATGTCGGTCGATGCGTCCGGGCCGTCGTGACCAGGGGGGCCGAAAGGCAAGGTGCGAGCATTCATCCGGGTGTCTCCGTTATGGCTCATTTCTGAATGTTACATTGTGTGATGTAACGATAGTGGGTGAGCCTGGAAACCGCAAGAGGCTAGACGGGGGACTCTAAGAGCCGGACGCCTTGTGGGAAAAGGCGGAGACGGGTTTGGAACGGTGTGGCGGCAGGGTGGCCGCCGGGCGGGCGAGGCCCGCCGAGCACGGTTCGGCGGGGATGAGGCAGACCGCCGGCATGCGGCGGTCTGTTTGAAATCGAATCAGGGCCGGACCGAGCGTGCGGTTGTCTCATGGAAAACCCCGGCGACGATCGTCACCTGCGCGAGCGCGTACAGCGCCCAGATCAGGTAGTCGATGCCGGGAAAGCCGCCGAGGAAGCGGCCGACGCCGATCAGCGTGTCGGAGCCGACGAAGACCAGGCTGCCGATCGCGACGAGCGGGCCGCGGGTGCGCGCGGCGAGCGCGAAGCTCGCCATCGCGCACAGCACGAGCATATAGACGGCGACCGGCACGGCGAGCTCGCCGAGATGCGGGAAGAACGCTGCGTAAAAGCCGGGTGCCGAGAGCCACAGTGCGATCAGCGCGGCGACGCGCCAGCCGTGCGGCCGCGCGCGCCAGCGCATGAAGATCGCGCAATAGGCGAGATGCGTGAGCAGGAAGGCGCCGAGGCCGCCGACGAACGACAGCGGCCAGCCGGGCAGCGCGAGCAGCACGTCGCCGAGCACGGCGGTCGCGAGCGCCGCGCATAACCACCTGCGTTCGCGCGCCGCGCCGCAGGCGCTGCCCACGGCGAGCAGCAGTACGCCCATCGCGGCTTTCGCGGCGGCCTGGCCCGGATAGGGCGCGGCGGCGAGCGACAGCCCGTACAGCAGCGCGGCGGCGACGGCGAGCGGCCAGAGCCGGCGGTAGGTGGCGGGAAGCGTGGCGGTCAAGGCGGGGTGTCTCCGGAAGATTGTTGTCGGCGGCGCGCTTGCGGGGGCGCGGCTGCCGGCCATTATCCGGAAGAACGGCGCGGCGAGAACCGGCGAATCCTTCTAGGAAATGCGGCGCGTGTGCTGCGTCGCGATCGGCTCGTTCCCGTGTGCTGCAACGGCGCTCCGGAGCACCCGCGCATATGCGGATGCATTGCGCGATCCGCACCGAATCTTCGCCTCTTTGCGCTTTGCCCCGGCTGAACCGGGGCATATGCCGAAATTCGGCTTGCTATCATCGGCGCGGGACACCTTCTCCCGCCCGGCTGTGCTACAGGGTTCGCCAGCCAGCGCGACGGTCACGACCGCCGGTCGTGATGCGCGTCCGAAATGAATCCGTGCCGTTCCGATCCGCCGACGACCGACCAACGGCAAGGCGAGACCGGCTTCCAGAAAACAGGTTCGACATGACCGAACTTCTCCACGGCGACGGCGCGATCCGTCGCACGTCCCCGTACGGCGCCTCGATCGAAAACACCTATGCCGGCGTGCTGTCGTTCATGCGGCGCAATTACACGCGCACGCTCGACGGCGTCGACGTCGCGATCTCGGGCGTGCCGCTCGATCTCGCGACGACCTACCGTTCGGGCGCACGGCTCGGCCCCGCGGCGGTCCGCGCGGCGAGCGTGCAGCTCGCGGAACTGCATCCGTATCCGTGGGGCTTCAACCCGTTCGACGAGCTGGCGGCGATCGACTACGGCGACTGCTGGCTCGACGCGCACAACCCGCTGACGATCAAGCCGGCGATCGTCGAGCATGCGCGCACGATTCTGCGCTCGGGCGCGAAGATGCTGACGTTCGGCGGCGACCACTACATCACGTACCCGCTGCTCGTCGCGCATGCGGAGCGTTACGGCAAGCCGCTGTCGCTGATCCATTTCGACGCGCATTGCGACACCTGGGCCGACGACGAGCCGGACAGCCTGAATCACGGCACGATGTTCTACAAGGCGGTGAAGGAAGGGCTGATCGATCCGGCGACGTCCGTGCAGATCGGCATCCGCACGTGGAACGACGACTTTCTCGGGATCGAGCGGCTCGATGCCGCGTGGGTGCACGAGCATGGCCCGCGTGCGGCGGTCGAGCGGATCGTCGGGATAGTCGGCACGCGGCCCGCGTACCTGACGTTCGACATCGACTGCCTCGATCCCGCGTTCGCGCCCGGCACGGGCACGCCGGTCGCAGGCGGGCTGTCGTCCGCGCAGGCGCTCGCGATCGTGCGCGCGTTAGGCGCGGTCAACCTGATCGGCGCGGACGTCGTCGAAGTCGCGCCCGCGTACGACCACGCGGACATCACCGCGATCGCGGCCGCGCATATCGCGTGCGACCTGCTGTGTCTGTGGCGGCAGAAGAAGGTCGCGGGGACATTCCGCTGAGCGGCGGCGCTTACTTCGCCGCGAGCGCGCTCGATGCGTGCCGGTCGGTCCACGCGTTGTCGCCGACGGTGAGCTTTTGCGGGATCAGCTTCGCGCCGTAGAACGCATCGGCAACCCCTTGCTGGGCTGCGACGATCCGGTCGTCGATCGGCATCGCGCCATACGGCGCGCGCCTGACCCAGGTCTCGACGACCGGCTGGCGAAGGCCGACCTTCGGCGCGATCAGCGCGGCCGTGTCGGCCGGATGCTGGTTGACCCACTGGCCCGTCACGCGTGCCTGCTGCAGGATCGCGCCGACGACTTCCGGATGGCGCTGCGCGAAATCGCGCGTCGCCTCGTAGAAGCTGTTCGTCGGCGCGAGCCCCGTGTAATCGGACAGCGTGCGGATCTTCAGCGTATCCTGCGCGGCCGCGTAATACGGATCCCAGACCGCCCACGCATCGACGTTGCCGCTCTCGAACGCGGCGCGCGCGTCGGCGGGCGGCAGGTAGACCGGACGGATCTCGTCGTAGCGCACGCCGGCTTTCTGCAGCGCGGTGAGCAGCAGGTAGTTCGCGCTCGAACCTTTCTGCAGCGCGACCTTCTTGCCGCGCAGGTCGGCGACCGTGCGGATCGGCGAATCGGCTCTGACGAACAGCGCTTCGCTGTGCGGCGCAGGCGGCTCCGCGCCGACATACACGAAGCGCACGCCGCCGGCCTGCGCGAACACGGGCGGCGGCGCGCCGGTCGAGCCGAAGTCGACGCTGTTCGCGTTCAGCGCTTCGAGCAGTTGCGGACCGGCGGGGAATTCGAACCACTGCACGCTGTAGCCGAGCGGCTTCAGCCGCGTCTCGAGAGCGCCTTGCGCCTTGATGACGGCAAGCAGGCCGGCCTTCTGGTAGCCGATGCGCACGACCTGGTCGGTGCTGCCCTGCGCGAACGCGGACGCGGCGGACAGCGCGACGAGCGCCGCCGCGGCGCGGGGAATCCAGCGGGTGAAACGAATCATCGAACGGGCTCCATGCGAAACGTCTTCGGGCGAGCGGCGGCACCGCCGCTCGGTTGGAAGAATCGTCGCATGGGCATGTGCGCCCGCAAACGAAGCAATGCCGATATGAATATGACCGCGCCGGACCTATGCTTTGTCGCGGTCGCCGGCCGCGTCCGACGGACCGGACTGGCGCGCGGCTTCGTCGCTGAGCTGCTTGTCGAGGATCGTCGCGACGCGGCCGCCGAGGTAGGCGCTCGCCGCGGCTTCGAGCGCGCGGTTCGTCTCGCCTTCGACGAACACGGCCGCGAGCGGACGCAGGCGCCAGATCGCGTCGACGAGCGCGGGCACGTCGGTCGGCGGCGGCAGCGTGCCTTCGTCGTAGCGATCGAGCCGCTTGACGACGAGGTCGACGAGCAGCCGCGCGATCGCGTCGAAGTGCGGGCGTGCGAGGCTGATCACGTCGAGCAGCTCGCGCGGCGGAATGCCTTCCTTCGTCATCGCGGCCGCCGCCTCGAGCAGCGCGGGGCTCTTCGCGACGAACGACAGGCCGCGCCGTTCGAGCAGGCCGAGCTCGGTCACGCGCGACAGCTGCGTGGCCGTCTGCGGGCCGAACATCTGCGCGAGCTGGGCGAGCGAATAGGTCTTCGGCAGTTCGTGCGACCAGCGGCCGCCGATCGCGTTTTCCAGGCCGAGGATCGAACGCAGGTCGTGGCCCTCGTCGATCGCCATGATCAGGTCCTGGATGTTCGACAGCGTGTAGCCGCGCGCGAGCAGGTGGTTGATCAGCTTCAGGCGGGCGACGTGCGTGTCGTCGTAGATGCCGACGCGGCCACGCTTCTCGGGCGGCGCGAGCAGGCCGCGATCCTGGTACGCGCGGACGTTGCGCACGGTCGTGTCGGACACGCGCGCGAGCTCGTCGACCGTGTACTCGTTGCGGGCGGTGTCCGCAGCGGCCTCGTCAGGTGTGGTGTGAGTCGGTTTTGGCATGCGGCCATTCTAGCGCGACGCGGCAGGCGCGGGCGAGGCGGGGAGCGTGCGCGCGCCGTCGCCGAGCGGGCGCTGCAGCAGCGCGGTGTCGATCCAGCGGCCGTGCTTGAAGCCGACCGCTTTCAAGATGCCGATCGGCTCGAAGCCGAACGCGCGATGCAGCGACGTCGAACCGCCCGTGCCGCCGCCGGCGATCACCGCGATCATCTGCCGCCACGGGCCGGCCTCGCAGCGCGCGATCAGGGCCGCGAGCAGCGCGCGGCCGGTCCCGCGCCCGCGCTGCGCGTCGTCGATGTAGATGGAGTCCTCGACCGTGTGGCGGTACGCGCTGCGCGTACGGTACGGCGTCGCGTACGCGTAGCCGGCGACGCGCCCGACGCATTCCGCGACCAGGTACGGCAGCCCGTCGCGCAGCACGGCGGCGCGGCGCGCGCACAGTTCGGCGACGTCGGGCGGCGTTTCCTCGAACGACGCGACGCTGTGGCGGACGTGATGCGCGTAGATCGCGTGGATGGCGTCGAGGTCGGCGTCGGTCGAGTCGCGGACGATGCAGGCGGCTGGCGTGGCGGACATGGTGACGGGGCGGCAGCGTGGCGATTCAGGGGAACCGCTACTATGCGGGCGATTGCCGGGCCCGTAAAGCGGCGGCCGCGCGTCCGGCGTCGCGGTGTCGCGCTGTTCAGTTCGGCGGCCGTTTCTTCTGCGTGTCGCGCGGCAACTCGTTGAAGCGGGCGAAATAGTAGGCGGAAAAACGCCCGTGGTGCCCGAAGCCGAACGTCAGCGCCGTATCGGTGATGCTGGCCATCGGGTCGGTCAGCAACTGCACGCGGGCGGCGTCCAGCCGGATGTTGCGCAGCAGCTCCATCGGGGTCGCGCCATGGTAGCGGCGACACAGCACGTTCAGCGTCCGAAAGCTGACGCCGGCCGCCCTGGCCAGATCTTCGAGCGAGATCGGCGCACAGAGCCGCGCGTCGATGAATTCGAGCAGCGCGTCCATTTGCCGGATGCCGCCCCGCGCGCCGAATTCGGCCGGCACGCTGCGCGATTCCGGCGCCGCGCCGGCATGCGTCGCGGCGGGCGGCGGGCGATGCACGAGCAGGAACAGCGCGAGGCTTCGTTCGAAGTGGTCGCGCCACTCGGCCCGGATGCCGCCGTCGTCGGCTACGGCGACGACATTGAGCAGCGACTGCGCGATCAGATCCCATTGGGACGCCAGCGCCCTCGGCAGCAGGAATCCCGGCGCGAGGCCGGGCGCCGCGTCGTCGGGCGGGCGGCCGGAGACCACCCGCATCAGCGAATCGGGCACCTTGACGATCAGTTGCCGTGTGCCGGGCCGCCAGCGGAGGCGGATGTGCGCCTTGGGCGCCAGCACGGCGGTGCGTCCTTCGGACACGTCCATCACGTGCCCGTCGCACTCTATTTCGGCGCCGCCCGCGAGCGACGTGTGGACGAGCGAAAAGCCGTCGAACGGGCGCGGCGTGACCTCGACTTCGGCGCCGTACTGCAATGCGTAGACGGTCAGGTGATTCAGCTGCCCCTTGAAAAGCGCCGCGTCGGGCACGCCCCGCTTCCAGCGCAGCGCATGATCGGCCAGCTCCACGGAGACCTGCTCGTGCGCATCCATGCGCAAGCGGGATCGGAACAGGCAATTCCGATACAGCGCGGACAGCACTTCCGCGTTGGGGGTGAGGGGCATGGCGTCTCCTGTGTGGCGTTTCCGTGCTGCGCATCCCGCTGGCCGCGGATGCGCGTCGTGCCACATGGGTCTCTCTTGGGTCTAGATCTCCCGAACGGATGATATTGATCTTTGTCAGGTTTGTGTAAAGTCTCGCAAGAATCGGATAGTCCTCGTTCCCGCCAACGCAAAATCCGGACAGCGCGCGGAAAAAGCGGATCAAATTCGCGAGCCGCGTGCAAATTCCGGATAGTGAAAATCATTGTGGCTTCCTACACTGCGCCGGTGTCTGGACGAAAATCGTTTCGCGACAATGTTTCGTACAACTACGAAAGTAATGTGCCGAAGGCGTCGCTGACGCCGCACGTTGAAACGGCGCGACCGACGGGCGGTGTCGCTCAGCTTGGCGGCGAGCGGCGGATGCCTGCTGCTTCGCACGGGCATCGCGCGACGGTTGCCGCCGGCCCTGAATCCCATCTGAAAAAAGGAAGGAAGTTCCATGCGTCAAATCAACCTGCAGGCGCTGTCGGACGACGCGCGGCTGGGCCCGCTGCACGGCGTCGTGCTGTTCTGGTGCGCGCTGATCATCGTGTTCGACGGCTACGACCTGGCGGTGGCCGGCATCGCGCTGCCGGCGATCATGAAGGAGATGGGCGTCAATCCCGCGCAGGCCGGCTTCATGGTCAGCTCGGCGCTGTTCGGCATGATGTTCGGCAACATCGTGTTCGGGACTGTCGCCGACCGGATCGGGCGCCGCTGGGCCATCGCGGCCTGCCTGACGCTGTTCAGCGTCTTTACCGCGGCGGCCGGACTGGCGCCGACGCCCGCGCTGTTCGTTGCGGCCCGCTTCCTGGCGGGCATCGGCATCGGCGGCGTGATGCCGAACGTGATCGCCCAGATGACCGAGTACGCGCCGCGGCGCGTGCGCAGCACGCTGGTGACGCTGATGTTCAGCGGCTATTCGGTCGGCGGCATGCTGGCGGCCGTGATGGGCAAGGGGATGATCGAGGCGTACGGATGGCAGTCCGTGTTCGTCGCCGCGGGCGCGCCGGTGCTGCTCGTCCCGCTGCTTGTGAAATGGATGCCGGAATCGCTTCCGTTCCTGATCCGGCGGGGCAGGACGGACGAGCTCGCACGCATCGCGCGCCGGCTCGATCCGGCGTACCAGCATCAACCTGGCGACTGCTTCGTCGTCCCGCGCGAGGACAAGGCGGGCAACGCACCGGTTCGCCAACTGTTCGACGACGGTCGCGGCTTCAGCACGGTCATGTTCTGGATCGCCTGCTTCATGTGCCTGTTCATGGTGTATGCGCTGAGCTCGTGGCTGACCCGGCTGATGGCGGGTGCGGGCTACAGCCTCGGCTCCGCGTTGACGTTCGTGCTGGTATTGAACGCCGGTGCGATGGTCGGCGCGATCGGCGGCGGCTGGCTGGCCGATCGCTTTCCGATCAAGACGGTGCTCGTGTCGATGTACCTGCTCGCCGCGGTGTCGATCACGCTGCTCGGCTACAAGGTGCCGACCGCGCTGCTGTTCGTGCTGGTCGGTCTCGCCGGCGCGTCGACCATCGGCACGCAGATCGTCAACTGCGCGTATGCGGGGCAGTTCTATCCGATGGCGATCCGCTCGACCGGCGTCGGCTGGACGCTGGGCGTCGGCCGCAGCGGCGCGATCCTGGCGCCGATCGTCATCGGCGCGCTGGTGGGCATCGATCTGCCGCTGGAGCAGAACTTCATGGCGATCGGACTGCCCGCGCTGGCGGCGGCCGTCGCGGTTGGCCTGATCGATCATCGCCGCTCGGCTTCGCATCAAGGCTGTCCGGCTTCCGGCGGCGAGCGGCAGGTGTCGCCCGCCCGGCAGTCGTGAGTGGTGCATCGGCAGGGCGCCGGCGCGCGGCCGGCGGCCGATCGCGCGCGGCGACGCAGCGTCGTTCGTCTGACGGGAACAAGTCAGTCATGCATATCGATTCGGGGGCGTTGAAGGCGATGGTGAAGGGGAACGCGCTCGCATTGGCGCTGATGGCGGCAGCGGGCATCGCGCATGCACAAGGCAGTGTGACGCTGTACGGCGTCGTCGATACCGGCGTTTCGTACTACAACCATGCGGCGAAGGGCGGATCGGCGATCGGCATGCCGCATCTGACCGGCGAATTGCCGTCGCGGTGGGGCATGAGAGGCGCCGAAGACGTTGGCGGCGGCTACCGGGTGTTCTTCGTGCTGGAGAACGGCTTCCAGCCCGGCACGGGCGGGTTCAATTACGGCGGGCGGCTGTTCGGCCGGCAGGCGAACGTGGGCCTGAGCAGCGATGTCGGAACGCTCACGCTCGGCAGGCAAATGAACATGACGACCTATGCGCTGGCAAACGCCGACGTGATCGGGCCGTCCATTCATTCGCCGAGCAACTTCGACGCGTACCTGCCGAATGCACGCAGCGACAACGCGATCGGCTACCTGGGCAAGTTCCGCGGATTCACGATCGGCGGCACCTACAGCTTCGGTCGCGACGCCGCCGGGCCGGCCGGGCCGGCGGCCACCGGCTGCGCGGGGCAGGTGCCGGGCAATCCGCTCGCGTGCCGGCAGTACACGGTGCTGGTCGCATACGACGCGACGCGCTTCGGCGTCGCGGCATCCTGCGACGTGAAGCGCGGCGGGGCCGGCGCATCGGCGCCGCTCGACAGCAGCGCCTATACGAGCACGCACACCGTCGTCGACGGATACGCGGAGATGGGGCGCGCGAAGGTCGGCGCAGGGTGGATACGGAACAACGTCGCGGCGGCCACCCATTTGCAGACCGACATCTTCTTCGCCGGCGTTACCTATACGCTGACGCCGGCGGTCTCGCTCGACGCGCAAGGCACGCGCTATCTGCAACGCGGGCCGGCGCGCAACGCGGACGCGAACGCGACCTTGCTGGTCGCGCGTGCCAACCATCTGTTGTCCAAGCGGACGCGCGTCTACACGTCGGTCGGCTACATGCTGAACAGTGCGACGGCCGCCAAGGCGGTCGCTGCCGGCGGAACGGTCGACGTGGGGCGGAATCAGCTCGGGGTCATGGCCGGTCTGCAGCAGCGGTTCTGACGGGGCCGCGGCATCAGAGCCGTCCGTCCGCCGCGCGCACCGCGTCCGCGATCGCGTCCGCGACGCGCTGGACGCGCGGCGACCGGCGCACGTCGGGGTGCACGACGAGCCAGATCTCGCGCTCGATGTCGCAGCGCGGCGCGGAGGTCAGTTCGACGAGCGGCGCCGTCACGGAAGCGGTCGCCGGATCGTCGACGAGAAACCGCGGCAGCAGCGCGACGCCCGCGCCGGCCAGGCACGCGCGATGCAGCGCGGCAAGGTCGTTCGCGACGAACGCGAAGCGGCGTCTGGCCGCGAAGCGTTCGAGCCATTGCTGCTGCGGCGTTTGCGCCAGCGCGTCGTCGTAGCCGATGAACGGCCAGGTGTCGGGCGGCGCGGCCGCCCATTCGGGTGTCGCGCACAGCGCGAAGCGCATCGTGCCGAGTCGGCGCGCGGCGAGCCCCGGTTCGCTCGGCCGCGACAGGCGCACCGCCAGATCGGCTTCGCGCGCGAACAGGTTGGCCGCGTGCATCTCGCCCATCAGGTCGATCCGCAGCGCCGGCCACGCGCGCTGTGCGCGGGCGAGACGCGGCGCGAGGAAGTGGCTGGCGAACACCGGCGACGCCGACACGCGCACGACACCGTCGAGCGCTGCCGCCCCCAGTGCGGCGCGCGCGAACGCATGGGCGTCGCCTTCGAGGCGCGCTGCATGTTCGGCAAGGTGCAGCCCCTCGTCGGTCGGCGGCCAGCCGCGCGGCAGCCGGTCGAACAAGCGGATGCCGAGCGCGGTTTCCAGTGCGTCGATGCGCCGCGCGACAGTCGAATGCTGGACCTGCAGCGACCGCGCGGCCGCCGACAGGCTGCCGCCGCGCATCACCGCGAGGAAGTAGCGGATGTCGTCCCAGCTCATCTCCGGCGCGGCGGCCGCCGCATCATCTGTCGAATTTTGCACAGTAGTTGATCGCTGATCGTGAATTCCGATCGATTATGCACGATGGGATCATCGTGTCACTTCATTCGATCGCGAGGAACACCATGACCCTGAATGCCACGGCCGCCTATCAGATCGGCCTCGACCGCTACGGTGACGCCGGTGTGCTGCGCCGCCTCGACGCGCCCGTGACGCCGCCCGGCGCGGGCGAAGTGCGGATCCGCCAGACCGCCGTCGGCGTGAATTTCGTCGACATCTATTTCCGGACCGGCGCGCACGCGCTGCCGGCGCTGCCCGGTGCGCTGGGCGTCGAGGCGGCCGGCGTGATCGACGCGGTCGGCCCGGGCGTGACGGGGCTGGAACCCGGCCAGCGCGTTGCGTACGCGGGAATGCCGGCCGGCAGCTATGCGAACCTGCGCACGCTGCCCGCCGAACGGGTGTTGCCGATTCCCGACGGCCTGACCGACGAGGCGGCCGCGGCCGGGCTGCTGAAAGGGATCACCGCGTACATGCTGCTGCATCGCGTGCGCTCGGTGCGCGCCGGCGACACGCTGCTCGTCCACGCGGCGGCAGGCGGTGTCGGGCTGCTGGTCACGCAGTGGGCGAGCGCGCTCGGCGCGCGGGTGATCGGCACGGTCGGGTCCGCGGCCAAGGGCGCGCTGGTGCGTGCGCACGGCGCGGAGGCGGTCGTCGCCTATCGAGATGACGATTTCGTCGCGGCCGCGCGCGCGTTCGGCGGCGGCGCGGGCGTCGACTATGCGATCGACGGGATCGGCGGCGATGTGCTGACGCGCACGCTCGGCGCGGTCAAGCCGTTCGGGATGGTCGCGAGCATCGGACAGGTCGCGGCGGTCGGCGCGCGCCACACGATCGACCTCGACGAACTCGGGCCGGCGCGCTCGATCGCGCTGGCGCGGCCGAGCGTGCTCGGTTTCATCGCGCGGGACGTCGACGGCTACCGCGAAGCCGCGCGCGTGACGCTCGACCGGCTGGCGGACGGGATGCACGTGGAGATCGGCGCGCGGCTGCCGCTCGGGCAGGCGGCCGATGCGCACCGGCTGCTGGAGTCGCGGGCGACGACGGGGGCGGTGGTGCTGGTGCCGTGATCTGAAGGGCGGCCTGCGGACGGAGTCGACCGCTATGGGACGGGGCGGCGCTCCGGATCCGGAGGGAAACGGCGAGAACCGGCAAGAACGGGCCGACCGAGCCGCCGCCCGCCGGCGCCGTCATGCGCGCTTGCGCAGCGGTGCATCCTCGACGAACCACGCGAGCACGAACGCGATCGCGATCACCGTCGCCGCAGACAGATACACGACGTGCAGCGACCCCGCGAACGCATGCAGATACGCATCGCGCACCGCGTCCGGCAAATGGTGCACGGTGGCCGGGCCGAGCGACGGCGGCAGTTCGGTGCCGGCCGGCAGCGCATTCGTCAGCCGCAACTGCAGCCCGTTCGAGAACAGCGCGCCGAACGCGGCGACGCCGAGCGAGCCGCCGATCGAGCGGAACAGCGTGACGCCCGACGTTGCGACGCCCATGTGGCGGAAGTCGATCGTGTTCTGCACCGCGAGCACGAGCACCGGCATCACCATCCCGAGCCCGATGCCGAGCAGCGCCATGTAGCCGTACATCGTGTCGAGCGGCGTGTCGAGCGACAGCGTGGACAGCAGCGCCATCGCGACGCCGCCGACCAGCGTCCCCGCGATCGGGAACAGGCGATACTTGCCGAGCCGCGAGATCAGGCGGCCGCTCACGACCGACATCACGAGCATCCCGCCCATCATCGGCAGCAGCTGCATGCCGGCCTGCGACGGCGTCGAGCCCTTCACGACCTGCAGGTACAGCGGAATGAACGTGACCGAGCCGAACAGCGCGATGCCGACGACGAAGCCGATCAGGCTGCACAGCACGAACGTGCGGTGGCGGAACAGTTCGAGCGGCATGATCGGCTCCGCGGCGAGCCGCTCCTCGTAGACGAAGCCGCCGATCGCGACGAGGCCGAGCACGAGCGTCATCCAGAGCTGCGGCGACGACCACGGCAGCAGCGAGCCGCCTTCGCTCGTGAACAGGATGATGCAGGTGAGGGCGGTCGCAAGGAACGCGGCGCCCATGTAATCGATCCGGTGCTTCACGTGCGCGGTGTGCGGCTTGAACGCGATACCGATCACCGCGAGCGCGACGAAGCCGAGCGGCAGGTTGATGTAGAAGATCCAGTGCCACGACAGGTGCTCGACCAGGAAGCCGCCGAGCAGCGGCCCGATGATCGTCGCGAGGCCGTACACGCCGCCGAACATCCCCTGGTAGCGGCCGCGCTCGTCGGGCGGGATCAGGTCGCCGATCGCGGCCATCGTGATGACCATCAGGCCGCCGCCGCCGAGCCCCTGCAGCGCACGCAGCAGGATCAATTGCGTCATGTCCTGCGCGAGGCCGCACAGGACCGAACCGGCGAGGAACAGCACGATGGCCGCCTGCAGCACGATCTTGCGGCCGTACAGGTCGCCGAGCTTGCCGTAGAGCGGCAGCACGACGGTGGACGACAGCAGGTAGGCGGTCACGACCCACGACAGCTGGTCGAGCCCGCCGAGCTCGCCGACGATCGTCGGCAGCGCGGTGGACACGATCGTCTGGTCGAGCGCGGACAGCAGCATTACGAGCAGCAGCGCGGCGATGATCAGCCCGACGGGGGCGTCGCGGCGCACGGTGTCCGGGGTTGGCGGGTGCGTAAGGGTCTCGGTTGACATGGCTGATATCTGCCGTGGCAGTGAATTGTTCGAGAATATAGAGCGATAAAGTTGCCTGGTCAATTTCTGCCTGTTCCTAAATTGTTGCAGCCGTAACAGGACGTTGGCCCGCCCGTCGGGTTCACCGGCCGGACGGGCCGAAACTTGACCTGCATCAGGGAAGGAAATGGCGCCAGACTCAAGTTTTCTGCAGGCAAACCGTAATCCCGGATGCCGTGCGCCGATCGCCGCGGCGTTTCTTACCGCACATGTGCCGACATGAACCTGAATGCCCTGTTTTCCCGTTTCTCGATCCGGACCCGGATCTTCTCCACGCTCGGCCTCGTCGCGGGCCTGCTCGTCGTATCGGGGCTGATCGGCCTCGCCGGCATGCAGCGCTCGAACCGCGCGCTCGAAGAGGCCTGCAAGCAGCAACTGGCCGCAAAGACCGCGCTCGCCGCGACGAGCCTGAACCTGACGATCGTGCGCACGACGCTCGACCGCGCGATGCTGCATCCCGAGTCGTCCGACGTCGCGGATGTCGTGACGAAGGCGGAGGGCTACCTCGCGAAGGCGGACGCCGCATGGCGCGTCTACGCGGCGATGCCGCACGACGGCGACGAGAGCGCGCTTGCCGACCGGATGGACGCCGCGCGCCAGGCGCTGATCGGCCAGGCGCTGAAACCGATGATCGACGCTGTCCGCGGCGGCCATCGCGACGACGCCGACCGGCTGCTGATGACGGTCGCGCCGCCGCTGTCGGTCGCGCTCACGCAAGCGACCAACGCGCTCGACGATTTCCAGGCGGCGCGCGGCAAGGACGTCTACGACACCGCGCAGACCTATTACAACTGGCTGCGCGTAGGCGCGGTCGCCGGCATCGCGTTCGGCCTCGCCGCATGCCTCGGCTGCGCGATCGGCCTGCACTTCGCGATTACGCAGCCGCTCGCGCGGCTGCTCACGCATTTCCGGCGGCTGTCCGACGGTGACCTGACGTCCGAGGTGCGCTGGTCGTCGCGCGACGAAATGGCTGAGCTGGTCAACGGCGTGACGGGGATGCAGCGCAGCCTTGCCGACACCGTGCGCCAGGTCACGCACGGCTCGGAGGCGATCGTCACCGCGACGCACCAGATCGCGGCCGGCAATACCGACCTGTCGCAGCGCACCGAGGAGCAGGCAGCGGCGCTCCAGCAGACGGCCGCGAGCATGGAGCAGCTCACCGCGACGGTGAAGCAGAACGCCGATCATGCGGTCGAGGCGCAGGCCTGCGCGGACAGCGCGTCCGACATCGCGACGAAGGGCGCGACGGTCGTCAGCGAGGTGATCGGCACGATGAACGAGATCGACCAGAGTTCGCAGAAGGTCGCCGACATCATCGGCACGATCGAAGGCATCGCGTTCCAGACCAACATCCTCGCGCTGAACGCGGCGGTCGAGGCGGCGCGCGCCGGCGAGCAGGGCCGCGGCTTCGCGGTGGTCGCGGGCGAAGTGCGGACGCTCGCGCAGCGCTCGGCATCGGCGGCGAAGGAGATCCGCACGCTGATCGGCGAATCGGTCGAGCGCGTCGCGAACGGCTCGCGGCTCGTCGGCGTCGCCGGCACGACGATGCAGGACATCCAGCAGGCGATCGCACGCGTGACGAGCATCATGACCGAGATCGCGGCGGCGTCGAACGAGCAGCGCGACGGCATCGAGCAGGTGAACCGCGCGGTGTCGCAGATGGATCAGGTGTCGCAGCAGAACGCGGCGCTCGTCGAAGAGGCGGCCGCTGCGGCCGCGTCGCTCGAGGAGCAGGCCGACGGGCTGCGCCGCGCAGTGGGTGCGTTCCGCGTCGCCTGACGCGGGCGCGGACGCAGACCAGGGAATCGGCGCGCGCCGACCGGCGCAGCCGGACCCGGCCGGCCGCCGGCCGTTACGGTCGGCCGGGGCGGGTGACGGCCGTCAGCTGCGCAGCCGCGCGCGCCGATGCGACGAGCAGCAGCTTCATCGTCGCGCGCGTCGCGCCGACGAACAGCTTGCGCGCCGCGCGCGCGTCGAGCGTGTCGAAATCGACTTCGGTGAGGATCACGCACGGCGCCGACTGGCCCTTGAAGCGGTAGATCGAATCGAGCAGCACGTCGCCGTCGCGATACTCGGGATTGCCGAACAGGTCGTACTTGCCGGTGAAGCTCTTGATCCGGTGCGGGCCGAGGTGGTCGAGCGGCGCGAGCACCGAGCCTTCGCGGCCGCGATACGACAGCACCGCGATGTCCTGCTTGCGGAAGCCGAGCGACAGCGCGTGCGTGATCGCGCGCTTGGTCGCGTCGACGCACGCGCTGGCCAGCGCGGCGCCCGACGCGCCATCTTCGCCGTAGGCCGACACCGCGGGATCCGACCCGTCGAACGGGCTGCCCGAGCGCAGCTCGGCCGCAAGCGGCTCGACGCGGCCGACGACGTCGCGCACGAAGTCGAGCAGGTCGCGCGGGCTGCGGTAGTTCGTCAGCGCCTTCAGCGTGACCCAGCCCGGCAGCGCGACGGGTTCGCGCATGTACAGGTTCTGCAGCGGGTCCTCGAGCCACCACCACGCGCCGTCCGGCGCGAGCAGCCGTTCCAGCGCCGCGGCCCAAGGCGCATGAAAATCCTGTCCTTCGTCGACGATCAGCACGTCGAACCGCCAGCGGTTCGGCACCGGCGTTTCCGCGAAGCGTGCCTCGAGCCGTTCGAACGCATCGGGCGCGTCGAAGTCCGGCGTGTAGCCGCCGTCGCGCGCCACCCAGTCGCACAGCTGGTGATAGTTCGCGATCTTCGCGCCGGGCGGCGCGATGCGCGCGATGTAGTCGGCGAGCGGCCGGTTGAAGCAGACATAAAGCACGCGCCGGCCCGCGGCGATCGCGTCGCGCATCGCCTGCACCGCGAGCTGCGTCTTGCCCGAGCCCGCGGTGCCCGTCACGCGTAGCCGGAACGGCGCGAACGCGAGCTGGCGCGCCCACTCGGCAAGGCCGCCGGACAGCCGCGTGACGAGCGTGCCGGCCTGCCCGACGAGCGCACTCGTATCGGGCGTCAGCGCGAGTTCGTCGGCGAGGAAATGATGGATCTTCGGTGCGTTCGCGTGTCGCGGCTCGTCGGCGGGCAGCAGTTGCCGGATGACCTGCGCGAGCTGGGCCTTGCGCGTCGCGTCGACGATGCGCTCGGCCGCAACGCCTGCGATCGCAGCCTGGCGGATCGTGTAGTCGGGACAGTAGAGCAGCGCGTCGACGCCGTAGACGCCCGCGCCGAGCGCGGCGGTCAGGCGCCGGTGCAGCGTTTCCTGCGTGCGTGCGAGCTGGATCGATACGTTGCGCTCGGTCTGCAGGTAGACCTTCACGAGCCCCTTCGGCGTCTCGCGCAGGAAGCCGGCCTTCTGCTCGATCAACAGGATGCGTCCGGCCTGGCTGACGACGACGAACGCCGCTTCGCCGAACACCGAGAAGCCCTGCTCGGCACGCGTCCAGTGGACGCCGTGGTACACGGTGTAGTCGTCCGGCAGCGCATGTTCGAGCGCGGCGAGCGTTTCGCGTTCGCGTTCGGCCGCGCCGGTGGCGGCGAGGCTTTTCCAGTCGTCGGGAATGAGGCGGGCCATGTCGTCTCGCGGCGGATGCCGGGTGGGCGTGAACAGGTGCGGCTATTGTATAGGGGCCGTTCTCGTGGCAACGCATGTGCGTTCCAGATGAAACAGACCCTGTGAACCTGTTCGCGGCCGTGGCGCCGCGTGTGGGTTGGCCATCCGGCCGGCGCCGCCAATGGGGCCGGCCTTGCAGCGTTCAGCCGCGGGCGAGGCGTTTCGCGAGATCCGCGCTGAGGATCGCCATGCGCGCGGGTTTTTCGTAGCAGACGACGTCGAACGCGCGGATCACTTCGCTGATGTCGGCTTCGCTCGCGCGGCCGGTGAGCAGGTCGCCCGTCAGCACGAAGATCGGCGCGCCCGGATTGTCGGACGTGCGCACCGCCTTGATCGCGGTGGCGGCCGTGCAGTCGTCGAACAGCCACTCGGTGACGACCGCGTCGAACGCCTGGCCCTGCAGCGCGTCGACGAACGCGGTCATGCCGTCGAATGCGGCGGTCGAGAAGCCCTGGCGTTCCAGATAGCGGCACAGCTCGGTCGCGCTGACGCGGTCGGGATCGATCACCGCGACGACCAGCTTGTCGCTCTCCGCGCGGCGCGGATAGATCTCGATCTTGTGCACGTCGTAGGCGTTCTGGTACAGCACGCCCGTATGGCGCAGCACGCGCCAGCGGCCGTTCTGTTCATACGCGACGAATTCGGGCCGCGCGCCGGCCTCGAGCGGCGCGCCGATCCACGCGGTGCATGGGATCTCGGCGACGCCCGCGAACAGTACGGCTTCCTGCGAATACGCGCCGACCATGCCGGGGTCGAGCGTCTGCGCGCCGAACAGTTGCGCGGCGGGTTCGCCGTACGCTTCGGCGACTTTCTTGATCTGTGAGAGCGTCCACGGGCTGCTGCCGCGCAGCTTGCGGTGGCCCTGCGAAAAACTGAGATCGAGGATACGGCACAGCTCGGTGGTCTGCTGGCGCTTGCCGATGCCGTTGCGGGTCATCAGTTCGCGCACGCGCTCGGCAACCGCGAGGGAGTCCGTGGTGATTGCTTCAATGGTCATGCTACGGGAGCGGATCGGGTCGAATGACGTTCAGAACGACGCCTTGCGGCGTAATCGGCGGACAATCTCGATGACGTCCAGTGGCGAGCCGACCGGCCACGCGCGGAAAAGATAACTTTACCGCAAAATGGCATCGGTTCCCCGTAGTGAAACATGCGATTGTGTGAAAGGTGTTTCGCAACGTTACCGTGTTTCCGCGCACGTTCCGTGTATTACCGACCAATAAGAAATAATGAAGTAACAATGACGACGACTTATCCTCTTCACGACACGCTGACGCATGCCGATGCGGCGTTCCCCGCCGACGCCGACGTCGTGATCGCGGGCGCCGGCATCATGGGCTGCGCAGCCGCGTATTACCTGGGCCTGCGCGGCCTGAAGGCCGTCGTGCTCGACAAGTCGCGGCTCGCCGGGCAGCAGTCCACGCGCGCATGGGGCTTCGTGCGACAGCAGGGGCGCGAGTCTCCCGAAGTGCCGTTGATGATGGCCGGCATGCGAATCTGGGAAGGATTAGAGGAAGCCCTCGGTTTCGATCTCGAATGGCGTCAGGGCGGCTGTCTCTATATTGCGGACAACGAAACGGACTGGGCGTCGTTCCAGGCGTGGCTGGATGTCGCACGTGCGCACGGGCTCGACTCGCGCACGCTGTCGCGCGCGCAGATCGACGAGCGCGTCAGCGGCCTCGCCGCGCCGGCGCTCGGCGGTCTCTACACACCGAGCGACGGGCAGGCCGAGCCGCGGCGCGTCGCCGCCGCATTTGCCGCGCGTGCGACGGAAGCGGGCGCGCGTTTTTTCGAGGGCTGCGGCGTGACGGCGATCGAGACGGCGGGCGGCGCGGTCGTCGGCGTCGCGACCGAGCGCGGCACGATCCGCACGTCGCGCGTGATCTGCGCGGCCGGCGCGACGAGCAGCCGGCTGCTCGACGGCGTCGGCATCCGGCTGCCGCAGCAGGCCGTGCGCGGCACCTGCATGCGCACCAACGTGCTGCCGCCCGTATCCGCGTCGACGATCTGGGGGCATGGCCTCGGGATCCGCCAGCGCAGGAACGGCGCGATCAATCTCGCCGACGACATGCAGGCCGACGTCGACCTGACGCTCGGCCATTTGCGCGGGCTGAGCCTGTTCTGGCCGGAATTCTGGTCGCAGCGCGAGAAATTCCGGCTCCACCTGAACGGCGCCGCGTGGCGCGACGTGATCGCGCGCCTGAACGGCGGGCCCGGGCCGATCGAGCCGCGCGATCCGCAGCCGCAGCCGAATCGCGCGCACGCGCCGCGCGCGCTCGCGAAGCTGAAGGCGATCTTTCCCGCGCTGAAGGACGCGCAGATCGTCGAGGCGTGGGCGGGGCTGATCGACGTGCTGCCCGACGGCATCCCCGTGATCGACGCGCCCGGCACGCCGTCGGGGCTCGCGATCGCGACGGGCTTCTGCGGTCACGGCTTCGCGATGGGGCCGATCGTCGGCCGGCTGCTCGCCGAATGGATCGATACCGGCGCGCCCTCGCTCGACCTGTCCGCGTTTCGCGCGGCGCGTTTTACCGACGGGACGATGGTGCGTCCGCGCAGCATGCTGTGATGTCGCGATGGGGCCGGCATGGAGCCGCCTGCACGGACCTGTTGCACGCGCCTGTTGCACGCGTCCGTTGCACGCGCGCACATCGTAGAATCGACCCCGTATCCTTCCGGAGAATCCCCCGTTGGCCTCGCCATCCGCTCAACGCCGGTCATTGCGTTCCCGTTTGCGGCGCGCCGGCAATCCGTGGCAGGCGCCGCGCAGGCGCACGCTGTTCACGCGTCCCGCGACGTCGCCGGGGCGCACGCTGCTCGTCCGTCTGTGCCTCGTCGTGTTCCTGTGCGCGCTCGCGTTCTTCGTGCTGTATCTCGATCGCGACGGACTCCGCGATTCGACGAAGAGCACGCCGATGAACATCGCCGACCTCGTCTATTTCACGATGGTCACGGTCGCGACGGTCGGCTACGGCGACATCGTGCCCGTCACCGCGCGGGCGCGCCTGATCGATGCATTCTTCATCGTGCCGATCCGCATCGGCATCTGGTTCATCTTCCTGGGCACGGCGTATCAGTTCGTGATCCAGCGCGTCATCGAGGAATTCCGCATGAAACGCCTGCAAAAGCAACTGACCGACCACATCGTCGTATGCGGCTATGGACTGTCCGGTTCGATCGCCGTGCGCGAGCTGCTCGAGAGCGGCGTCGATCCGGCGACGGTGATCGTGATCGACGCGCAGCAGCAGGCGCTCGAGGCGGCGACCTCGCTCGGCGTGACAGGGCTGCTCGGCGACCCCGCGCACGAGGATCTGCTGCAGCAGGCGCAGGTGCGCGCGGCGAAGGCGGTGATCATCTCGGTGACCGACGATCCGACCGCGATCCTGCTGACGCTGTCGGTGCGCAGCATCGCGCCCGATACGAAGATCGTCGTGCGCATCCAGGAGAACCTGTACCAGCGGCAATTGCGGCAGGCGGGCGCGGACGTGATCGTGTCGTCGACGAAGATCGGCGCGCTGCTGCTCGCGGACGCGGTCCACAGCCGCTACATCGTGCCGTTCGTCAACGACATGCTGTCGACCCGCGGCCGCGCGACGCTCGTCGAGCGGCCGGCGATGAAGCACGAGATCGGCTGCATGACGAACGTCGTGCCGGGCGCGATCGTCGTCGGGCTCGATCGCTGCGGCAAGATCCATTCGTTCTATGAGGATCCGCCGTGCCGGATCGAGGCCGGCGACACGCTGGTCGTGATCCAGTCGGCGCGGATTCCCGATCCGGATGCGTGAGCATCGACTTCGGGCAGGGGCATGCCACTGCGACCCCGAAGTCAGTGTAGAGCCAGTAAGCTTGCGATAGGGGGCGTGTACCGTGTTCGCCCGCCGACAGCGATCCGGTGCCGCGTCGCGACGGACCAGTCGATTGGGCGCAATCGTGCCCTCACGCCGCTGCGTTGACTGCGGAAAGTGAAGTGTTCCGGCAGTCTGACCACCGGGCGGACAAGAGAACGGGTGCCGATCAACACGCGTGGAGCGTCGAGCATGTCGCACTTTCCGTATCGTCAACGGTTGCGGCACGTGGGGATTCGGCCGGTCCGGCTGGCCACCGGGCTGGTCGTGTTCACCTACGTCGGCACGCACCTCGTGAACCATGCGCTGGGGAATGTCTCGCTCGCCTGGATGGAGCGCGATCTGCTCGTACAGAAGTTCGTCTGGCAGGGATGGCTGGGTACGACCGTGCTGTACGGCTCGCTGGCGACGCATTTCTTCCTCGGCCTGTGGGCGCTGTACGAACGGCGCTCGTTGCACTGGACGCCGGCCGAGCTGACACAACTCGTGCTCGGCTTGTGCATTCCGCCGCTGCTGGCCAACCATCTTGTGAATACGCGAATCGCCTTTGCCGAGTTCGGTCTGAACAAGGGTTATGCGCAGCTGCTGTACTCGTTCTCGAACGATTCGCCGTTCTTCGGCCGTGTGCAGCTGACGCTGTTGGTGGTCGCGTGGCTGCATGGATGTTATGGCGTCTGGTTCTGGTTGCGATTGAAGCCCTGGTTCGCGGCATGGCGCAGCGTGCTGCTGAGCGTTGCCGTTCTGCTCCCGGTGCTCGCGCTGCTCGGCTTCCTGCAGGGCGGACGGGAAGTCGCCGCGCTCGCGCGGGATTCCGTCTGGCGTGCGGCGGCGACCGAACCGGCGAAGGTCGGCACCGGTTCGCAGAATCGATGGCTCGCCGGGTTGCGCAACGACTTCCTGATCTTCGATGGCGGGGCGCTGTTGCTGGTGCTTTGCGGGCGGCTGTCGCGCGCGATCCGCGAACGCCGCGGCGGGCGGCTTCGCATCCGCTATCCGGATGGACGGCAGGTATTCGTGCCGCTCGGGTTCTCGGTGCTCGAGGCGAGCCGCATGGCTGGCGTTCCGCATGCCAGCAGTTGCGGCGGACGCGCCCGATGTACGTTGTGCAGGGTGCGCGTACTCAGCGATCTGCCGCTGCCCGAGCCTGGCGAGGCCGAGCGCCGCGTGCTGGAGCGACTCGGCGCCGATCTGCAGACCGTCCGCCTCGCGTGCCAGTTGCGGCCGACCCACGATCTGTCGGTGTGGCCGCTGGTGCCGCCGGCCGCGTCCGCCGCGTTCCTGCAGCGGCGGCAGCGGGACGTCATGCCGCAGGAGCGGTTCGCGGCGTTCATGTTCGTGGACATGCGGGATTCGACGAACCTTGCGGCGGCGCAGCTGCCATTCGACAGCCTGTTCGTGGTCAGCCGCTTCCTGAGCGCAGTCAGCTCCGCGGTGGTCCAGGCCGGCGGCCTGCCGAACCAGTTCGTGGGGGACGCCGTGCTCGCGATATTCGGCCTGAGCAGCGAGCCTGCCGCCGCCTGCCGCCAGGCGCTCGATGCGGTGCCGCTGGTGGCGGCCAATATCGACGCGCTGAACACCGCGCTCGAGCAGCAGCTGAGCGCGAAGATCCGGTTCGGCATCGGATTGCACTGCGGTCGCGCGGTCATGGGCGAGATCGGGTTTCGCGACCATGTCACCTTCACCGCGATCGGCGACCCGTTGAACGTGGCGTCGCGACTCGAGCAATTGACCAAGGAGGTCGGCTGCGAGGCGATCGTGTCTGACCCGGTCTTCGAGCATGCCGGCGTTTCGGCCGCCGGCCTGCCGCAGCTTGCCGCCCGCGTGAGAGGCCGCGATGATCCGGTACCTGTGCGCGTGCTGTCCAGGGCGGCGCACATGCCTCGGGACTGATTGCGCTCGCCACGCGTTCCTGCCGGGGAGCGTCGGGGCGATTGCGTCGCCTCTTCCCTCGGCGTAGCGCTCTGCGGCGCTCGCGCAACGGAAGGTCGATGCATTGCGCCGCACCTCGACGGCCCGACATGTCGACATCGCCAGCGCGCAAGACGGACGGTTCAGGGAGGACTTATTGCTGCCACCACCTTGCCCGTAGCCGAATGCAGGACGACCTGTTCGTCCGTGATAGTGGCGTGCCCGGCATAGCGCAGCGTATGACCCCGCGGCAACTTGAACGCCCATGCGGCCCCAGGATGGCTTGCTCGCGTTGCGGTATCTGCGGTCATCACCCGGGTGCCTGGGGGATAGTTCAGCGGTCCGACTCGCGTTTCCGCGGCCAGTTCGGCTCGGCCGACCCCCAGCCATGTCCGCTCCTGGCTGACCAGCAGCGTGCTGTGCAGCAGCGCAAGGCGCAGCGGTCCCGGCGCAATGATGGGCTTGTCGCCAACCAGTTCCACATGCCAGTAGTCGCCGGGTGCGAAGTCGGTGGAGATTGCGCTGAGCTCACGGTCGGTTTGCGCGAGTTCCAGCCGGGACAGGCCAGGAAGCGGTATATCGGCGACCCGGTTTCCCGCCGCCAGCGTGCAGTAAGTCAGGTTCCTGATCTGCCCTTGCGCGGTCGTGGCGAATCCGACAGAGCCGTAGGTTTCGTCGGTGTACCCGCAAACCCAGCCCTCCTGGGGCGAGGCTTGGCCGTCACCCCACAAGGCGATCCTTGCGGCATCTTCATCCGGATTTCTACCCAGGTTTCGATCCATCGATGTGACGTGGACACCGTGGATCCAGACGGGATAAGGGAAGCTGGCATGGCTAAACGTTTCGGGGCCGCCACCCGATTCGGCCAGAACCAGCTTCGTCCCCGCGGGCATATCCAGCCCCCATACACGAGCAGGTTGTTCGAGCGTGAGACTCAACGCTTCGTAGTACGCATGCTCGCGATGGCTGTCGTGGACCGCTTTTCCCGTCGTCAGCAGGAAAGATATTGCGGGAATCGTCACGATTACGATTCCGGTGAAGCTTGCCGCTTTGTGACGTCGAAATAGCGCGCGTGCTTTTTTGCTCACCGCGAGCCCGACCAGCGCGACAAGCAGATAAAGCGCAGCGAGCGGCGGCAAAAAATATATCGCGAGAGAACCGGGATCTGGCATGGACGACGGGGTGCGGCCAAGGAAGGGGAGACGGTAGTATCGAAAGACGAGCCAGGTACGCTATTCGCCGGATGAAATCTCTTGCCAGATGATAACGCCGGCTTGTTCATTGGAAAGAACGCTGATGACGCTGCCGTCCGACGCATGCAATACCGACATGCCCGGAACCACGTCGCCATGTCCCGCATAATGGGCGTTCGCATGGAGCGGGCTCACGATCCATGCGACACCCGGCCATTTCCTTTGCTCGCGCGCAATGGCCGACCGGATGGCCGTATCCGAAGCATAGGTAACCGGCCCTATCGTTGTTTCGCGCGTCAGGGTCGCGTAATTGCCTGTTCCTGGAGAAATGGCGAGCAACGCTCTTTGCGGATTCAACATCAATTGCGCATCACGCAGCGGCAGTTGCAGCGTGCCGACCGTGACCACGATCGGCCGGGACGACACGTCAAGGCGCCAGGCAGCGGGGACGACCATGTCCTGGCGTGAAGCGCGGCTCGTCAGCGTGGTTCCCCGGGGTATCGACAGGTTGCCCACGTGATTGCCGTTGCCGAGGGTGCAGCCGTCGAAGTGCTGCAGCTTGCCGTCCATGCCGGCGGTAAAGCCGATGAACTGCGTCGCATCGCAGATCCAGTCCTCGACCTTCTGGTCATGCGTGCCCTGCAATGTGACGACCTGTCCGGCAGGCGGCGATTTTTCCGCGAATTCGTTCCCGACGTGATATTTGCTGCTGAAGAATACGGCCGTGGCCTCGATGCCGTAGATGGTCTGCGGACCAGGAAAAACCGCCTTTTCCAGATATTGAATATTGCCGTCGGGATTCAGTAGCGTCAGTCGTGTGCCGGCCGGGAACTGAAAACCTTTGATGGACGTGACGTGGTCGAGCGTTCGATGCTTTGCCGCCTCGTCAGCGGCGCTTTTTGCATGCTCCTCATAGGTAAACCAGCCATACGCGAAGGAATACAACAGAAACGGGAGGCTGAAAACGCCAAGCAAAGCGAACAGGCTGAAGCCACTTCCCTTGTGTCTGTTGAACCAGGCGCGTGCCGGTTTCCTGAGCGCAAGGACAATCGCGCTGCCGAGCAGCGTGATCGCGGTAGCGAACGAGAAGAACAGAATGACGAAAAAACCCAGGGACGGGACGGAAACCGGAATCATGGCGGCCCAACGATCAATGTGCGTGGTGGGGTGAGCTGGCAGAAAGGGCACCCATCGCCGAGTTCGAATTGCTTGAATTCCGTCTGGGTCCGGGGCGTCGATTCGCTAACCGAGACGCGCACTCGAAAATCGAGAGTAAACGCGATCCCGCGCAGGTTTGCAAGCGCGGCGCGATTCAATTGAAAGGGGGGGGCGTATTTCCGCTATCGACGCAACGGGATTTCAGATGCGTATGACGCGAAGGCCATAAATGCGGCGCTGTTTATTTTGAAGGATTCGATGGAAGGCCGATTTTAGATGGCTAACTCTCCATGTGACCACAGGCGTTTGTCGTCATGAGAGAAGTCCACTTGGTCATTCGCCATCCATTCAGGCACCAGGCGGGGGAATGCAGGGGGAGTCGATTCATCTCAATCGATCCGAAACTCCGTGCATTCGCCCTCTAGCCTTTATGGATTGGAAATCCTTGCGCCGGCCTGGATGTCGATCGATCCCGGGAGGCGTGGAGACGTCCGGATTCCGGATCCGGACGGTTGAAGCTCGCGGCGGCCCGATCGGCCAGGATCGTCAGGCCGTACGCCGGGTCGCCAGTCGATTCCACAGCATTCCGGATCGCTTGCCGCTTCCGCAATAGGCGAGAACAGGCTTCGGCAACGCGTCGACCATTGCGCCGAAGGCATCGACTTCCGCGTCGCCGATATGACCGGATTCGACGGGAAGGTATCGCGCGTCGAGCCCCAATCGGCGGGCAGCGGCAGCAATCTCCTCGAAGGCCGGCTGATCGGTGCTTTCCCCATCGGGCCGGTTGCAGATCACCGAGCGGAAGCCGGCGTCGCAAATGGCTTTCAGGTCACCCGGCGTGATCTGGCGCGACGCGGCAAATCCGTTTGACGCGGTCGACCGGCACTGCTCGATCGCTTGCCGGAAACAGGCAATCGCGAAGTCGATGTCCTGTTGCGTCGTGAAGCGTCCGACGCTGATGCGGACGGTGCGGCTGGCCGAATCCGCATCCAGGCCGATTGCCGTGAGGACGTGGGACGGCGTGCCGGCGGCCGAGTTGCAGGCGGACGTCGATGACACGGCGAGCGCGTCGCCAAGCATGAACGGGAAGAAACCGGGGGCAGTCACGGTAAAGCTCAAGGTATGCGGAATGCGTCGCGCCGCGCGCGCGTTCTGCCTGACGTCTCCGAGCGCGAGCACCGAATCTCGCAAATGCGCGCTGCGCGCGGAAATCCGTGCCGTGTCGGTGTCGAATTCATCGGCTGCCAACGCGCACGCGGTTCCCATGCCGACGATCTGATGGGTCGCGAGCGTACCCGACCGCAATCCCTGCTCGTGTCCGCCACCGTGCATCTGAGGCGCGATTCGGTCCGCAATGTCGCGACGGACGAACAGCGCGCCGATCCCTTTGGGTCCGTAGACCTTGTGCGCGGACATCGACATCATGTCGATTCCGAGCGCGCGGACATCGATCGGGGTCTTGCCGAGCGCCTGCGCCGCGTCGACGTGGAGAAGCGCGCCGGCCGCGTGCACGATGCGAGCGATCTCGCCAATGTCCGTAAGGGTGCCGATCTCGTTGTTCACGAGCATCAGCGACACCAGGCCGGTCTCCGGGCCGATCGCCGCCGCCAAGGCGTCGGGCGTGATTTCGCCATCCGGCGTCGGCGTGAGGTAGGAGACCGACAGCCCGCGCTTCGACAGGCTGGCCATCGTGTCGAGGATGGCCTTGTGTTCGATGCGGCTCGTAATCAGATGGCGTTTCTCGACTGCGGCATCCGCGTAGCCCTTGAGCGCCAGGTTGTTGGATTCCGTGGCGCCTGACGTCCAGACGATCTCGTCCGCATCCGCGCCGATCAGCGCCGCAACCTGTTCGCGTGCCCGTTCCACCTTGGCGCGCGCCAGCCGGCCCGCGACATGCGAGTTCGACGCCGGATTGCCGAACACGCCGTCGGCACCGAGGCATGTGGCCATCGATTCGATCACCCGCGGATCGGCAGGCGTAGTCGCCGCGTAGTCGAGGTAGTGAAATGTGTTGTTCTCGCTCATATCCTTTTCTTGCCACTCTGCAATGCAAGAAATGATACGGCGGGCCACCAGGAATAAGGATCCAAACTTGGCTGGGAATTGCGCCCTCGGGAGAATATTTTTCTACTGTCGGACGCCGTCCCAAGCAACGCTCGCGTCACATGGTGTCGATTTTCCCGACCACGGGCTCCGGCCTACTTCACGCACTCGAGCGTGTACTTGAGCGCCTGGCCGATCAGGCCGCGCCACACGTCCCACGTATGCCCGCCGTCGACGATGCGCAGCTCGGCCGGGTTCTGCGCGCGGCGCAGCTGCGTGTACAGCACGCTCGATTCGGCCTGGATCGTCAGGTCGTCGTCGCCGGCCGCGATGAACATCGGCACGCGCCAGTTCCGCGCGAAATAGCCGCGCATCAGCGACGGGTAATTGAGTTCGTGCCAGACGCGCGGATCGAACTGCCTGTCGCCGAACACGCCGACGTAGCGGGCTGCCGAGTTGAGCGGCGGCTCGTTCGCGTAGATCGCGGGGCTCAGCAGCATCGCGCCGCAGAACAGGCCCGGTTCGAGCAGCGTGAAGCGCAGCGCGCCGAAACCGCCCATCGACACGCCGCCGATCGCGCGTCCCGCACGCTGGTTCGACACTGCGAAGTGCGACTCGACGTCCGGCAGCAGGTCGTTGAGGAACGCGCTCTGCATCCGCTCCTTGCGGTCGACATACCAGTCGGTGCCGCCTTGCGGCATCACGATCACGACGGGCGGGATGTCGTGCCGCTCGATCAGCGCATCCGCGGTGACCTGCAGGCGGCCCTGCGTGATCCAGTCGTTCGCGTTGCCCGCGTTGCCGTGCAGCAGGTACAGCACCGGGTAGCGCGCGCCTTCCGGGTTGTAGCGGGGCGGCAGGTAGACCGTGTACGACCAGTCGCGCTGCAGCGACGCCGAATGGAACGTGCGCATCACCACGCTGCTGTCGTCGTTGATCGGGGCGGCCTGCGCCGCCGGCGCGGACTGGCTGGATTCGGCGGAGCCGGCGAAGCCGACGGTCAGTGCGGCGGCGAGCAGGAGAAAAAATCGGCGCATGGCAAGCGGGTGGAGGATAGTCGCCGCCTATCGTAACAGCGACAGATGACGTCGGTGCGGTGGTTTATCGCCGCGTGCGGAACGGCAGCCGCGACATCAGCGGCGCGTACAGCTTCGCGACGAGATACAGCAGGCCGATCGCGACGACGTCGGCGGTCAGCCCGAGCGGCACGTCGAGGTAGCCCTCGGTCGCCTGGTACAGCACCGAATCGACCGCGAGCGAGATGCAGGTGCCCGCGACGAAGCACAGCAGGCCCTGCCGGCCGATCGTGCCGACCCACGGCATCGCGTGCGCGACCTTCTTCATCCAGCCGAGGTGGACGAGCTTGGCCGCGAGCCAGGCGATCGCGAGGAAGTTCGCGAGCCGCAGCACGCCGAGGTTCTGCTTGATCGACGGATCGGTCGGGAACGGCTCGATGCGCAGCCGGTAATACGCGCCCGCGGCGACGATCGCGAGTGACGCGGCAGTCAGCAGCCAGCCCTGCGGCTTCGGCGCGAGCGTCTGGTAGACGGGCTGGCAGCGCGAGATCACACCGAGCACGAACAGGAACTGCCACGCGAACGGGTTGAAATCCCACGGCGCGCCTTCGACGGTCGGCAGGTAGCCGGCGACACGCGGCGCCGCGAACCACAGCGACGTGCTGAACGCGAGCAGCAGCCACGGCTGGCTGCGCGCGAGCGGCAGCGCGAGCGGGACGAGCAGCGCGAAGAACGCGTACATCGGCAGCACCGACGCGAGATACGGCTGGCGCCGGAACAGCAGGATGTCGCGCAGCGCGGCGAGCGGCTTCTCGATCAGGCCGTCGAGATCGTTGGTCGGCATGTTCGGCGCTTCGATCGCGAACGCGTTCAGCACCGCGGTGATCAGCAGCATCAGGCCGGCCGTCACCAGGAACGCGCGGTAGATCTCGAACGCGCGGCGGATGAAGCGCTGGCGCGCGGCGGCCTCGTCGTGGCGCTCGGCGAGCGAGTTGTACGCGATCGCGGTCGCGAAGCCGCCGAGGAACACGAACACCTCGGCTGCATCGCACAGCGCGTACGCGTGCAGCGTGACGCGCGACAGGATGCTGCCACCGATGTGGTCGACGACGATCACGAGCAGGACGAGGCCACGGAAGAAATCGAGCTCGGCGTAGCGGCCGGGGCCGGGCTTGGCGGCGACGGTGGTCATCGGCCGGACTCCGGGGGCGGCGCGCCGATCGCGCGGCAGGCACTTGCCGCGCGGAAATCGGGGTGAAGCATGACTTCGTGAAGAAATGACGAACAGATGCGCATTGTGCCATTGAAGCGACACTTTCCGGGTTTATGCGGATGGCATACCGGGCACCCGCGGCCCGCAAGGCCCGCCTGTCAATCGGCACAATGGGGTCAGTTGGAAGGGCGCAACACGTTGCGCGGCGGGGCGCCGCCCCGATGGACGATTGATTGGCAACGTGACACCATTTTGACCATTGCGCGGCGTGCCACCCCGCGCTGCCCGCCGAGCGGGTCATGCAACAAGACAGACAAAACACTCGCCCGGTGCGCCGCATGCCGCACCCGGCATCCCGGTCCTGGAGATACGACATGAACAAGCGCGTGATCGTTGCCGCCACGCTCGCCGCCTTTGCCGCGCCGGTGTTTGCACAAAACAGCGTGACGCTGTACGGCCTGATCGACGAAGGCTTCAACTACACGAACAACGTCAACGTAAACGGGGTCGGCAAGACCAACTACCAGCTCGCAAGCGGCTATGCGCAAGGCAGCCGCTGGGGCCTGCGCGGGTCCGAGGACCTGGGTGGCGGCCTGAAAGCGATCTTCACGCTGGAAAACGGCTTCGACGTGAACAACGGCCGGCTCGGCCAGGGCGGCCGCATGTTCGGCCGCCAGGCGTTCGTCGGCCTGACCGAATCGCGCTTCGGCACGCTGACGTTCGGCCGCCAGTACGATGCCCTCGTCGACTATCTCGCGCCGCTGACGGCGAACGGCAACTGGGGCGGCACGCTGTTCTCGCATCCGTTCGACAACGACAACACGGACAACTCGTTCCGCGTCAACAACACGGTCAAGTACGCGAGCCCGGACTGGAACGGCCTGACGCTCGGCGGCACGTACAGCTTCAGCAACAGCACGGGCTTCTCGAACAACCGCCAGTACAGCATCGGCGCGCAGTACTCGCTCGCCGGCCTGCAGGTCGCGGCAGCCTACCTGCAGGCGAACAATCCGGGCGTCGGCAACGCGGGCGCCATCGCGGCCGACGACGCGAACTTCGTCGCCGACCGCCTGCGGATCTTCGGCGGCGGCATCAACTACTCGTTCGGCCCGGCGACGGTCGGTTTCGTCTACACGAAGACCGACGTGAAGAACCCCGTGTCGACCGTCTATCTGCCGGCGTCGACGTTCGCGGGCCTCGGCCTGACCGCGACGAAGTTCCAGAACTTCGAGGTCAACGGCAAGTACCAACTCACGCCCGATTTCTATCTCGGCGCGCAGTACGTGTACACGGACGGCAAGTTCGACGGCGCGAACGGCTCGATCAAGCCGAAGTACCACACCGTTGGCCTGATGGCCGACTACAGCCTGTCGAAACGCACCGACGTGTACCTGCAGGGCGCGTGGCAGCGGGTTGCCGGCGACAAGACCGGCACGGCCGCCGACGGCGGCTACGTGGTCGGCACCGACGGCCCGTCGTCGTCGTCGAACCAGTTCGCGGTGCGCGCGGCGATCCGCCACAAGTTCTGAAGCCCGGGCGCCGCTCAGCCGGCCCGATGCGGCCGGCCGAGCGTCTGCGCGAGCCAGTCGACGAAAATCCGCACGCGCGGCGCGAGGTGCCGGCCGTGCGGAAACACCACCGACACCGGCAGCGGCGCCGCATTCCATTCCGGCAGCACTTCGACGAGCGAGCCGTTCGCGAGCGGTTCGGCGAGCCCGTCGCGCGGCGCCTGGATCATCCCGAGTCCCGCGATGCAGCACGCGAGGTAGGCCTGCGAACTGTTGACCGACACGACGCTGCGCATCTTCAGCGCGTGCATCTCGCCGGTATCCATGTCCGCATATTCCCAGTCGAGCTCGCGGCCCGTGCGCGTCGAGAAGTAGCCGACCGCGACGTGCTCGGGCAGGTCGTCGGGCGAGCGGGGCGTGCCGTGGCGCGCGAGATACGCGGGTGACGCGCAGTTGACCTGCACGAGCTCGCCGATCCGCCGCGCGACGAGCGACGTGTCGGACAGCGCGCCGACCCGCACCGCGCAGTCGATGCCGTCGGCGACGAGGTCGACGAAGCGGTCGGTCGTGCTCATCACGACGCGCAGGTCCGGATACCGCGCGTGAAACGCGGGCAGCGCGGGGATCACTTCGTTCAGCGCGAAACGCTCGGGCAGGTCGACGCGGATCATCCCGCGCGGCGACGCGCTGGCGTCCTCGAACAGTGTCTCGGCGTCGTCGAGATCGGCGAGCAGCCGCGTGCAGCGCTCGTAGTAGGTCGCGCCTTCGGCGGTCAGCGCGACGCGCCGCGTCGTGCGTTGCAGCAGGCGGATCTTCAGATGTTTCTCGAGATACTGGACGGCGTTGCTGACCGTCGGGCGCGGCAGCTGCATTTGCTCGGCCGCTTTCGTGAAGCTGCCGAGATGCGCGACGCGCGCAAAGATGCGCATAGCGTGCAGATGGTCCATGCGGAACGGAAAACCTGGCGGATTGGAACAGGCTCCATTGTTAATCAGCGTCGAATAGTTTGGTGGAGTCTTTCGCGTTTATCGACACGCGCGATCTCGCCAGAATCGCGTCCATCCACTCACCACTGCGAGGAAACGGACATGAAACTGCGTCAACTGGGCCGCACGGGCCCGCAGGTCTCCGCCATCGGGCTCGGCTGCATGGGCATGTCGGACCTGTACGGGCCGGCCGACCGCGACGAAAGCATCGCGACGCTGCATGCGGCGCTCGACCACGGGATCACG
Organism: Burkholderia sp. MR1-5-21; assembly: GCF_053427715.1. Classification (NCBI taxonomy): domain Bacteria; kingdom Pseudomonadati; phylum Pseudomonadota; class Betaproteobacteria; order Burkholderiales; family Burkholderiaceae; genus Burkholderia; species Burkholderia sp. MR1-5-21. The sequence continues at coordinate 139,302 of NZ_JBSAXD010000006.1, read as the reverse complement.
CTGCTCGACACGGGCGACTTCTACGGGATGGGCGACAACGAGATGCTGATCCGCGACGCGCTGCGCGGCAGGGCGCGCGACCAGGTCGTGATCAGCGTGAAGTTCGGCGCGCTGCGCGACCCGGCCGGGAAGTTCGTCGGCTACGACGCGCGGCCCGCGGCGATCCGGAACTTCGTCGCGTATTCGCTGAAGCGGCTCGGCACTGACTGCATCGACATCTATCGGCCGGCGCGCATCGATCCGGCGGTGCCGATCGAGGAGACGGTCGGCGCGATCGCCGATCTCGTCAAGGAAGGGTACGTGCGGCATATCGGGCTGTCCGAGGTCGGCGCCGATACCGTGCGCCGCGCGGCGGCCGTCGCGCCGATCGCCGACCTGCAGATCGAGTATTCGCTGCTGTCGCGCGATATCGAGGCGCAGATCCTGCCCGCGTGCCGCGAACTCGGGATCGGCGTGACCGCGTACGGCGTGCTGTCGCGCGGGCTGCTGAGCGGACGCTGGACGGTGGAGCGGGAGGTAGGGCGCGATTTCCGCGCGGCGAGCCCGCGCTTCCAGGGCGAGAACCTCACGCACAACCTCGCGCTCGTCGACGCGCTGCGCGCGATCGCCGACGCGAGGGGCAGCAATCCGGCGCAGGTCGCGATCGCGTGGGCGCTGTCGCGCGGCGACGACATCGTGCCGCTGATTGGCGCGCGCAAGCGCACGCAACTGCAAGACGCATTGTCGGCGCTTGAATTGCAACTAACGGTCGATGACCTCTCCCACATCGAAGCGGCGGTTCCCGCCGGGGCGGCGGCCGGCGACCGTTATCCGGCCGCACAGATGGCGCACCTCGACAGCGAGCAGGGGCGGGGGGATGGCCACACCGGGTGAGCGGCGGCCGGGTTCGTGGGCTCACTGACGCCGGGCGGCGCTCGTCGCTGCGCCTGGCCGGTCGTTCGTTGCGCCGGCTTTCCCCGCCCATTCGCGAACCGCTTCCGCAAACAGCCGCAGCGCGGTCGGCGGATGGCGGTTCGCGGGGTAGTACAGGCACAACCCCGGAAAGCCGGGGCTCCATTCGCGCAGCAGGTGAACCAGCCGTCCGGACGCCAGATGGCCGGCCACCAGATGTTCCGGCACCCAGGCAATCCCGATTCCGCTCAGCGCGGCCTCCACCATCAGGTTCAGGTTGCCCAGCGTCAGCGGCCCGTCGACGTCGATGCTCGCGCTCTTGCCGCGATATTCGAGATCCCAGCGGTACAGCGCGCCGCTTTCGAAGCGGAACCGGATGCAGTGGTGCTGCTTCAGGTCGTGCGGCGCTTTCGGCCGCGTGCGTGCCGCCAGGTATTCGGGCGAAGCGACTGCGGCGAAGCGCATGTCGGGGCCGAAACGAATCGCGATCATGTCGCGCGGCACGTCTTCCCACACCCGGATGCCGGCATCGAAGCCATCGGCGACGATGTCGACGAGCCGGGTATCCACGACGAATTCGACTTGGATGTCGGGGTAGCGGGCGAGAAACCCCGGCAGCACCTCGCGTATCAGCGGCCTCGCCGACAATTCCGACGCGCTGATCCGGATCGAGCCCGACGGCCGGTTGCGCGCCGATGCGGCTTCGTTCATCGCGTCTTCGAGGTCGGCCATCGCCGGCCGTACGCGGCGCAGCAGTTGTTCGCCCGCTTCGGTCAGCGCGACTGAACGGGTCGTGCGGTTGAACAGGCGCACGTCGAGCTTGGCCTCGAGATTGCGCATCGTGTGGCTGAGCGCCGACGGCGATACGCCGAGCGCGCTGGCCGCGCGGCTGAAGCTCTGTTGTTCCGCGATCGCGATGAACGCGGTCAGCTCAGGCAGTCCGGTACGCATCATTTGTGAAAATCCCTCAATACATCATCAAACAAATGATGGATTGTTGAGCTGTCGTCAGCAACCTAGACTTTGCAGCGTTGCCGGGACGTCGCGCGTATGTCACGCGCGAGCCGCACGCAGGAGAAACGGATGCAAACGCGAAAACTGGGAAGGAGCGGCCTCGAAGTGTCCGCATTGGGGCTGGGCTGCATGGGGCTGAGCTTCGGCTACGGCCCCGCCACGGAGAAAGCGGACGGTATCAAGCTGATCCGCACGGCATTCGAGCGCGGTGTCACATTCTTCGACACGGCCGAATGCTATGGCCCGTTCGCGAACGAGGAACTGGTCGGCGAGGCGCTTGCGCCGTTCCGGGACCAGGTCGTCATCGCGACCAAGTTCGGCTTTCGGGACGGCGACTCGAAGCAGCCGCTCGACAGCCGCCCGGCGCGCATCCGCGCGGTGGCCGACGCGTCGCTCAAGCGCCTGAAGACCGATCGCATCGACCTGTTTTATCAGCATCGCGTGGATCCCGACGTGCCGATCGAGGACGTCGCGGGCACCGTCGCCGATCTGATCCGGGAAGGCAAGGTCGGCCATTTCGGGCTGTCCGAAGCCGGCGCGGAAACGATCCGGCGCGCGCATGCGGTGCAGCCGGTGGCGGCCGTGCAAAGCGAGTATTCGCTGTGGTGGCGCGAACCCGAAACCACGATCCTGCCGGTACTCGCGGAGCTGGGCATCGGCTTCGTGCCGTTCAGTCCGCTCGGCAAGGGTTTCCTGACCGGTGCGATCGACGAGCGCACGGCGTTCGATCCGAGCGATTTCCGCACCATCGTGCCGCGTTTTTCCGAAGCGAACCGGAAGGCGAATGGCGGGCTCGTCGATGTGCTCGGCGAGATCGCCGCCGGCAAGGGCGTCACGCGTGCGCAGATCGCGTTGGCATGGCTGCTCGCGCGGCAACCGTGGATCGTGCCGATCCCCGGGACGACGAAGCTGCATCGGCTCGCGGAAAACCTCGATGCCGCGGCGGTCGAGCTTTCCGCCGACGATCTGCGCAAGATCGCCGACGCGCTCGAATCGGTCCGGATCGAAGGCGATCGCTATCCGGCGTCGTTGCAGGCGCGTGTCGGGCGATAGGCCGGAACGGGCGAGCGCGCGCGGGACGCGGGGCGGCATGCCCTGTTTCCGGCCGCGCCTGCGGCGCTACTTGCCGGCAGGCTCGCCCGCCAGAAACCCGACGAACTCCCTCGTGTACTTCGGCAGCGCGTCGAACGACCGCGCACACAGCGTGAGCTTCCGATGGCTCCACGCATCGGACAGCTCGACCGTCTGCACCGCCATCGTCGGCATCGCGCGCAACGCCGCGTGCCGCGACACGATCCCGATGCCGACACCGCTTTCGATCACGCGGCAGATCGCATCGAAGCTCTTCAGCTGCACGCGATAGCGGATCCGCTTGCCGAGCGCGCGCGCCTGGTCCGCGAGATGCACCTGCAACGCGCTGCCGTCGGTGAGGCCGATGAAGTCAGCGTCGACGATCTCGTCGAACGCGACCTTGTCGCGCGCGGCGAGCGGATGGCCGGCCGGCACGACGACGATCAGCCAGTCTTCCCGAAACGGCTTCTGTTCGAGCCCGCCGAGTCCGACCGAATCGGCGACGATGCCGACGTCGGCGGTCTTGCTGCGGATCGCGTGCACGATGTCCTGGCTCGAGCGCTCCTCGACGCTGATCGACAGCTTCGGATGATGCGGCAGGTAGTCGGCGAGCGCGTCCGGCAGGTATTCGCTGAGCGACGCGGTATTGCACAGCAGCCGGATGTGCCCGCGCAGCCCCTGGCCGTACTGCTGCAGCTCGCCGCGCATGTGGTCGATCTGCTGCAGCACGGTGCGCGCATGGTGTTCGAGCGCGTGGCCGGCGTCGGTGACCTGCGTGCCGGACTTGGTCCGGTGCAGCAGCGGCACGCCGAGCTCGTCCTCCATCCCGCGAATACGCTCGCTCGCGGCCTGCAGCGTGATGTGCGTGCGTTCCGCGCCGCCCGTGATCGTGCCCGCGTCGCAAATGTTCAGGAAAAGCCGCAGGTCGGTCAGGTCGAAGCGCATGATGGGGTCGGATGTCGTTGGTTTGGGCGATAAGGTAGCAGGGAACGGCGCACGGGGCTCAGGCGCTGCCTGAGGCCCGATTCGCCGCTTCCGTATTTTCGGGGCGCGAACAATGCCGGATCATGGCGGGACGTCGAACCTGAGAGCCTGTCATGCGCAACGATCCATCGTGGGGCGTGTCGTTCAAGATCGCACTGCATCTGTTCTTTCTGTGTGTCGGCATCGTGCTGGCCTGTCGGGAAGTCGCCGAATGGCTGCGCTGAGCACGGCCGCACCGTGCCGCCGGCCGTCACGCGGGAAGCGTTCGCGGGCGGCGCGGCCGGGCGGCCTCGAATGACGGCCGACTGTCATTTTTCCGCATGACGGAATTTTTTTCGCCAATCTCGTCACCAGGCATCAAGTTTTTCCGGATCTGACCGTATTACCAGCATCGAATATGCTGCCGGCATCGGGTTCGTGATCGTTTGTCATCATTGTTTGCATCCGGTTACACGTCGGCCGTCCCATTTTTGAGATGCTTGAAAGATTGTCAAATCGGAATCGGGTCGACCATGGAAAAGCGCGAGATCAACCGCATGGCGGGATGGCTGCCTGGCCTGGCCGCCGTTGTCGTGATGGCCGGCTGCGCAACGCAGCAGACCCCGCCGAGCGATACGCTTGCGGGTGCGTCGGCGTCGCAGCAGAGCGCGCCCGCCGTGCCGCCAGCCCAGCCTGCGGCGGCGCAGATGCCGCCGGCGCCGATCCTCGTCGCGCACCGTTATGTCGTCAGACGCGGCGACACGCTGACGGGTATCGCGTCGGCGAACGACTGCAGCGTGGCCGACCTGCTTCTGTGGAACAAGCTCAACGCACGCAGCCGGTTGCGTGCCGGGCAGGCGCTGCGCATCGTGAAGCAGGAGACGCCGCAGGCGCCCGTGTCGACGGCCGCCGCGAACGGCGGCACGACGGCGGCGTCGGGCCCGCAGCCGGCCGCGGACACCGCGAGCAATCGGCAGGTCGTCAAGGAAACGAAGCGGCACGCAAGCGCGGTCGCGCTCGCGTGGCCCGCGCGCGGCAGCGTGGTCGAACCGTTCAAGCCGGGGCAGAACCGCGGGATCCAGATCGCGGGCCGCCCGGGCGACCCGGTGCGCGCGGCCGCCGACGGCCGCGTGATGTATGCGGGCACCGGCCTGAACGACTACGGCAGCCTGATCATCGTCCAGCACAACGCCGATTTCCTGACCGCCTATGCGCATAACCGCAAGCTGCTCGTGAAGACGGGCGACGTCGTGCACAAGGGCGACGAAATCGCGGAGATGGGCGACCTCGACAACTCGCGCGTCGCGCTGCTGTTCGAGGTGCGGCGCGACGGCAAGCCGGTCAACCCGATGCCGTACCTGCCGTCGTCGCAAGGCTGAACGCGGCGCGCGGGCGCCGCTGGAACAAGGGCGCCATCGCTGTTACGCTAGCGGCCAGTGCCAGTGCCAGTGCCAGTGCCAGTGCCAGTGCCAGTGCCAGTGCTGGAGTTCGAGCCCGAGCGTGTGCAGTCTGCCGCGCACGCGCGTGTGCGGATGCTTCGTTTCGGATACACCGCTTCCAATACGCAGCCCCAGATACGCAGCCGCCCCGACATCCATGGACCACTCTCCGTCACGCCGCTCGCTGCTGCTTGCCGCCGTTGCCGCGCCGTTCGTTGCCGCGTGCGCGCCGGCGCCCGTCGCCGATCATGAGCGCGTCCACGTCGCGCAAACCCAGCTCGACGCACTCGAAAAAGCGTCGAACGGCCGCCTCGGCGTCGCCGCGCTCGACACCGCGACCGGCGCGCGAATCGCCTATCGTTCACGCGAACATTTCCCGTTGTGCGGGACGTATGCGGTCGTCGCCGTCGCCGCGATGCTCGCGCGCAGCGCACTCGACGCGTCGCTGCTGCCGCGCCGGATCCTGTACCGCCGTTACGACGTCGTGTCGGGTTCGCCCGTCACGGAGAGCCACGTCGACACCGGCATGACGATCGAGCAGCTCTGCATCGCGATGCTGCAATCCGGCGACAAGTCCGCAGGGAACCTGCTGATGGACGTGCTCGGCGGCCCGCAGGCCGTGACCGAATTCGCGCACGCGAGCGGCGACACGCTGTTCCGCCTCGACCGCTGGCAGCCCGAGCTGAACACGGCCGCGCCCGGCGACGAGCGCGACACGTCGACGCCGCTTGCGATGACCGAAACAATGCGCCGGCTGCTGCTCGGCGACACGCTCGGCGAACCGCAGCGCGCGCTGCTGACGAAGTGGATGGCCGGCAATCCGAGCGGCGGTGCGGGCACCGGCGCCGGCATCCGCGCCGGCGTGCCGTCCGACTGGCGCGTCGCGGATCTGGCAGGGGCGGGCGGCTACGGCACGACGACCGACGTCGCGGTGCTCTGGCCGCCGTCGCACGCGCCGCTCGTGATGGCGGTGTCGTTCACGCAGCCGCGCGCCGATGCGGCGCCGCGCGCGGATGTCGTCGCGTCGGCGGCGCGCATCTCGGCCGCGGCGCTCACCGCCCCGGCTGGCGGCAACTGACGGCTGACCGCGGGCCGACAGCCGGGCTTCACCGCCTCGCGCAAACCCGGCGTTTGCCTTATCGTGTTGTTCTGCGCGCCGGCAGCGGCGCGCGATCCTTTCGTTCACCTCGTTTCGCCATGCGCCGACTTCCCCCGCTGCACGCGCTGCAGATCTTCTCGACGGTGGCCCGCCATCGCAGCTTCACGCGCGCGGCCGAGCAGCTCTGCATCACGCAGGGCGCGGTGAGCCGGCAGATCCAGACGCTCGAGGCGCACTACGGTTTCCCGCTGTTCAAGCGGCACGCTAAGGGGTTGACGCTGACGGCCGAGGGCGAGCAACTGCTGCCGGTCATCAACGAGAGCTTCGCGCGTATCGAGGACATCTCGCTTAAGCTCACGCGGCAACGCACCGATCTCGCGCTGAAGGTGCCGACCTGCGTGATGCGCTGGATGCTGCCGCGCATCATGCGCTTCCAGGGTGAGCATCCCGACCTGCACGTGCAGATCACGACCGCATGGCAGCACGACGTCGATTTCGCGACCGAGCCGTTCGACGCGGCGATCGTCTACGGGACGTCGCCGGGCGCGGGCGTGTTTGCGCTGCCGCTGTTCGACGAACGGCTGACGCCCGTCTGCGCGCCCGAGCTGCGGCAGACGTCGCCGCTCGACGACGTCGACGATCTCGTGCGACACACGCTGCTGCATCCGACGCGCGACCATCGCGACTGGCGCGCTTGGCTCGACCATGCGGGTGCGCGCACGATCGATCCCGAGCGCGGGCCAAGCTTCGATACGCTCGATCTCGCGACGAACGCAGCGATGCAGGGCTTTGGCGTCGCGATCGGCGACGTGACGCTCGTCGACGACGACGTCAGCGCGCGACGCCTCGAACGGCCGTTCGACATCGTGCTCGAAACCGGCGCGCGCTATTTCTTCGTGTATCCCGAGAGCCTCGGCAACCAGCAGAAGATCCGCGCGTTCAGCGACTGGATCGCACGCCATCGCGACTGACGAAATGGCGGACGACCGGGCCGCGCGAATTCATCGCAGCCGGACCCGAGGCGCACGTTATTGATACGTGACGATTGCAATCATCGGTGAATGCGACTTGTCGGCGCGATTCGGTAAATCGATCGAATGTGATGCTTGCGTAAATGTCGTGGTCTTGACAGCCTGTTGGGTGGCGGCGTCGACGAAAGCGATCTGGCCGGCGGCCGGGCGCGGGCACGCGGGATGCACGCTCGCGTGGGCGGCATTGGCCGCGTCGATGTCGAACGAGCACGGCGGCTCGACGATCATGCCGGTGAAGCGGATGATGCCGGAAGCCCCGTCGGCAAAGGACGAGGACGACGCCAGAAGCGAGGCAGCCAACACGAACGAGGCGGCAAACAAGCGGTGCTTCATGACAGGCTCCAGGGTGGAAGCGCGTCGCAGCGAGGCCGCTCGAATGGCAGTCCGTCAACGCTGCGAAGCTGAATGCATAAACGGCAAAATCATCGAATCTCTTGAATGAAAGTTTTCAAATAATCGAAATAAGCAAATAACCCGTGTATTGCTCGATTCAATATATGTCGAATCCGAGCAATCGCAAGTCAGGGTATTACCGGGCGCGCTACGATCGGGAATGGCGATGCGTTTTGCATGACGCAGGTCAAAAAGCAAAACGGCCGCTCGTCGAGAGCGGCCGTTTTCGTTTGCGGAAGGGACGCCGCGTGGTGTCAGCCGCCGCGCTGGCGCACCGCGCCGACGATCACCAGCAGCACAATCGCGCCGATGATCGACGCGATCCAGCCTGCGCCTTGTCCGGGCGCATACCAGCCCGCGACGCGGCCGACGTAGCCCGCGATCAGCGAGCCCGCGATGCCGACGACGGTGGTCATCAGCATACCCATCTTGTCGTCGCCCGGCTTGAGCGCGCGAGCGAGAAGGCCGACGATGAACCTGACCACGAGGGTTTCGATGAATTGCAGCATGAGCGCCTCCGATCGTTGCTGGACGAATGTCGGATGGACTCATGTGACGCACAAGGGTTCCTTGCAGCCCGCGCCGCGGCCCGCACGCACAACGTGTTCGCGCACGCCGGCATCGCGTGCGCACGCGTCGTGCAGATCAGTCGTGCCGACGTCACGCAGTGGACGCGTCGACTGCAGGATCGATCCGCCGATAACCTTCCGTTGCGCGCAGCAGCGTGCGCGTGTAGTCGCGCGCGACATTCCCCGCGCGCACGTCCTCGACCCGCAACTGCTCGACGATCTCGCCGTGCTGCATCACCGCGACGCGCTGGCACAGGAAGCCGACCACCGCGAGGTTGTGGCTCACGAGGATCATCGTCAGGCGCCGCTCGCGATGCAGGCGGCGCAGCAGGTTCAGGATCTCGGCCTGCACGGACACGTCGAGCGCGGACGTCGGTTCGTCGAGCAGCAGCACGCGCGGCTCGACGATCAGCGCACGCGCGATCGCGACGCGCTGCCGCTGGCCGCCCGACAGCTGGTGCGGGTAACGGAAGCGGAACGCGGGCCCGAGTCCGACTTCGGCGAGCGCGCGGGCGATCCGCGCGTCGGCATCGCCGATCCCGTGGATCGCCAGCGGTTCGCGCAGCGTCTGGTCGACCGTGAAGCGCGGATGCAGCGAGGCGTACGGATCCTGGAACACCATCTGCACGTTGCGGCGAAACGCGCGGTCGAGCGTGCCGCCGATCGGCCGGCCGTCGATCGACAGGCTGCCGGCCGCGAGCGGCACGAGCCCCGTCAGCGCGCGCAGCAGCGTCGATTTGCCGGAGCCGGACTCGCCGACGAGGCCGAACACTTCGCCGTCGCGCACGGCGAAGCTGGCGTCGCGCACCGCGTCGACATGGCCGGTGCGGGTGGGGAAACGGATCGAGACGTGGTCGATGTCGATCATCGGGCAGCCTCCTGATCCTGTGCAAGATTCAGCCAGGCCGGGTCGCGTTGCAGCACCGGCAGTTCATCGGGCGGATTCGCGAGCGGCGGGTTCGCCGCCAGCAATCCGCGCGTATAGGGATGGGTCGCGTGCCGCAGGTCGCTTGCCGCGCAGGTTTCGACGACGCGTCCTGCATACATCACCGCGACGCGATCGCAGAACGACATCACGAGCGGCAGGTCGTGGCTGATGAACATCAGGCCCGTGCCGTGCCGCGCGATCATCGCATCGAGCACCGCGAGCACCTGCATCGACACCGCGACGTCGAGCGCCGACGTCGGTTCGTCGGCGATCAGCAGGCGCGGGCCGGTCGACACCATCATCGCGATCATCACGCGCTGCCCCATGCCGCCCGACAGCTCGTGCGGATACGCATCGGCGACACGCGCCGGATCGCGGATCTGCACGGCCGCGAGCGCGTCGACGATCCGCTCGCGCAGCGCGCGGCCGCGCAGCCCCGGTTCATGCAGGCGGAACGCCTCGCCCATCTGCTTCGCGACCGTCATCACCGGGTTCAGCGAATATTTCGGGTCCTGCAGGATCATCCCCATCTGGCTGCCGCACAGACGCCGGCGTTCGCGCGCAGGCATCGCGAGCAGGTCGTGGCCGGCGAAGCGCAGCGTGCGCGCGGACCAGCGCGCGGCGTCGGGCAACAGGCCGAGCAACGCGCGGCCCGTGAGCGACTTGCCGGAGCCCGATTCGCCGACGATGCCGAGGCGTTCGCCGGGCGCGAGCGTCAGCGACAGGTCGCGCACCGCATCGGTGACGGTGCCGTCGTGGCCGCGAAAGCCGATCCGCAGTCCGTCGATTTCGCACAGCGGCACATTGGCTTGATTGGCTTGATTGGCGTGATGGGTGGTCATGTCACGCTCCATGTCGCGGATCGAAGACGTCGCGCAGCCCGTCGCCGAGCAGGTTGAACGCGAGGCTGACGAGCAGGATCGCCGCGCCGGGCAGCGTCGCGACCCACCACGCGTCGAGCAGCACGTTGCGCCCCGACGCGACCATGAAGCCCCATTCGGGGCTCGGCGGCTGCGCGCCGAGGCCGAGGAAGCCGAGGCCCGCGACGGTCAGGATGACGCCGGCCATGTCGAGCGTCGCGCGCACGATCACCGACGACATGCAGAGCGGCACGATATAGCGCAGCAGGATGCGCGTGCCGGACGCACCTTGCAGACGCGCGGCATGGATGTAGTCGGCCTGCGCGATGCGGATCGTCTCGGCGCGCGCGAGCCGCGCATACGCGGGCCACGCGGTGATCGAGATCGCGACGACCGCGTTGACCACGCCCGGCCCGAGCGCGGCCGCGAACGCGAGCGCGAGCACGATCTTCGGGAACGCGAGCGCGACGTCGGTGATGCGCATCAGCACGCTGTCGACGAACCCGCCGCAGTAGCCGGCCGTCGTGCCGATCGCGAGCCCGATCGGCACGACGATCACGACGACGAGCAGCGCGATGCCGAGCGTCAGACGGGATCCGCCGATCAGCCGCGACAGGATATCGCGGCCGAGCTGGTCGGTGCCGAGCCAGTGCGACGGCGAGCCGGGCGGCAGCAAGCGGTCGGCAAGCACCTGGCGCAGCGGGTCGTGCGGCATGATCAGCGGGCCGACGATCGCCACCGCGATCAGCGCGACGAGGATCGCGAGCCCGAACAGGTTCAGCGGATTCGCGGCGAAACGGCGCCAGCGGCGGTATGCGAGGCCGCACGCGGCCTGTGCGCGCGACGCGGGCGCATCCGACAGCAGCCATGCGCGCAAGGTCGATTGCTCGGCATTCATGGTCGGACGGCCTTGTGCAGCGATGAAAAGGAAAAACGCAGTGAAACGGTCATGGCGAAACGGTCCCTATGCAGACAGAGGCTAGCGCGCGCGAGGATCGAACACGCGGTACAGCGCGTCGGTCAGCAGGTTGACGGTGATGAACATCGCGCCGATCACGAGCGTCGCGCCGAGCACCGCGTTCATGTCGGCGTTCAGCAGCGCGCCCGTCAGGTACATGCCGAGCCCTGGCCACGCGAACACGATCTCGGTCAGCACCGAGCCTTCGAGCAGGTTGCTGTAGGTCAGCGCGATCACGGTCAACAGCGGCACTGCGATGTTGCCGAACGCGTGACGCCAGATCACGCGCCGCTCGGAGAGCCCCTTCGCACGCGCGGTGACGATGTATTCCTGGCTCAGCTGGTCGAGCATGAACGAGCGCGTCATCCGGCTCAGGTACGCGACCGAGTAGTAGCCGAGGATCGCCGCCGGCAACGCGATGTGCGACAGCGCGTTGCGGAACACGTCCCATTCGCCGGCCAGCGCCGAATCGATCAGCAGGCTGCCGGTGCGCGTGTCGACCATGCCGTCGAACACCGGGTCGATCCGGCCGGGCCCCGCGACCCAGTGCAGCCGCGCGTAGAACAGCAGGAGCCCCATCAGGCCGAGCCAGAACACCGGCACCGAGCTGCCGATCAGGCCGACGAAGCGCGCGACGTGATCGATCGGCCGGTTGTGCCTGACCGCGGCCGCGACGCCGAGCGGCACGCCGACCGCGATGCCGATCAGCGTCGCGAGCGTCGCCAGTTCGAGCGTCGCCGGAAACACGCGCTTGATGTCGTCGAGCACGGGGTTCGACGTCAGCAGCGACATCCCGAGATTGCCGTGCAGCACGTCGCGCACGTAGATCAGGAATTGTGTCGCGAGCGGCTTGTCGAGCCCGAGCGCGATGCGCTCGGCCGCGTACGCGTCGGCCGACGCGCGGTCGCCGAGGATCGCGAGCACGGGGTCGATCGGCACCTTGCGGCCGATCACGAACGTCAGCGCGAGCAGCCCGGCGAACGTGACGGCGAGCGTGAGCGCCCAGCGCAGCACGCGCAGCGCCCAGCGCACGCCGGGGTGCCGCTCGGGCAGCGTGCGCAATGCTTCGAGGGAGGAGGCGGGAGTCGACATGCGGTGAATCTCATTGCTTCTTCAGGTTACGGTACGACACGAGATCGTTGATCGGGCCGACTTCGAGTCCGCTTACGCCGGGCCGCGTCGCGACTTGCGCGACCTTCTCGAACATGATCACGAACGGCGACAGCGCGAGCATCGCCTTCTGCATCGCCTGGTAGCGCTGCGCGCGTTTCGCGGCGGACGGCTCCGCGAGCGCCGCGTCGGTGTCCTTCGTGAGCTGCGGAATGTCCCAGCTGTTGCGCCAGGCCAGCATTTTATAGCTCGACTTGTCGCTGTTGTCCGGATTCCACGCGAAGCCCTGCGCATTGCTGTGCGGATCGATGTAGTCGGCCGACCATTCGCCGATGTAGATGTCGTGCTGGCGCGCGCGGTATTTCGCGAGTGTCTGCTTGTTGTCGCCCGGGATCAGCTGCACGTTGACGCCGGCCTGCGCGAAGTTCGCCTGCACGGCCTGCGCGATTTCCGTATACGGATAGTCGTTGCGCACGTCCATCGTCACCGTGAACCCCTTCGGCACGCCGGCCTTCGCGAGCAGTGCCTTCGCCTTCGCGACGTCGAGCCTGTACGGGTTCGCGGCGAGCGTGCCGAGGAAGCCGTCCGGCAGGAAGGTCTGGTGCACCTTGTAGGTCGTCTTCACGACGTGCGCCTGGATGCCCGAATAATCGACGAGCCATTTCAGCGCTTCCTGCACCTCGGGTTTCGCGAGCGTCGGGTTCTTCGTGTTCAGTCCGAGATACAGCAGCGTCGCCTGCGGCGACGGCGTCACTTTCGCCTTGCCGGATTTCACGACTGCGGCGAGATCGTCGGGGCTCAGGTCGCGGGCTGCATCGACGTCGCCGTTTTCGAGCAGCAGGCGCTGGCTCGCCGCTTCCGGCACATGGCGCAGCACGATGCGCTTCATCGCGAGCGGCAGCCGGTAGCCGTCGAAGCGCTGCAGCACGACGCTGTCGCCGGCCGTCCACTTGACGAGCCGGTACGCGCCAGAGCCTGCTTCGTTGGTCTTCAGCCAGCCGTTGCCGAAGTCGTTGCCCTGCTGGTGCGACAGCAGCAGCTTCTTGTCCAGCACCGACGCGGGCCACGAGCCGAGCACGTTCAGCACGAAGGTCGGCGCGTACTTCTGGTCGGTCGTGACAGACACCGTCTGGTCGTCGAGCTTCTTCACGTTCGCGAGCACGTTCGCCTTCGTGAGGCCGATGCCCGTCAGCACCGCGGCCGGGCCCTTGTCGAGCAGCACCGCGCGCTGGATCGACCACGCGATGTCGTCGGCCGTCAGCGGGTTGCCTGAATGGAACTTGAGGCCGGCGCGCAACTTGAACGTGAAGGTCAGCCCGTCGGGGCTCACGGTCCACGACTGCGCGACGTCGCCGTTGAATTTCGACGGATCGCGCAGGTCGACGCGCACGAGGCGGTCGTAGGTGTTCGCGACGTATTCCTCCGGCACCAGCTCGTAGATCTCGCCGGGATCGAGCGTCGTGAATTCATCCAGCAGCGTGGCCATCACGAACATGTCCTTCGGCGTTTCCGCGCGTGCGGCGAGCGGGGCGGCGACGAGGACGGAGAGAGCGGCGAAGGCGGACGCGGCGGCCAGCGAGGCGGCGAGCCGGGATGTCGGAAGTTTCATGCGGGCTCCATCGGTCGGTGAACGGGAAAGAGGGCGGGCATTGCATCACGCGCCACGGGGCGCTGTCGATGCACGGCAATGCGCGCACAGGCGGATCGGCTTGCCGGTCAGGTTGCAGTCGGTCGCATGGACGAGATCGATCTCGACGCGATGCGTGGCGGCGGGGATGTCAACGAGGCGGGAGGCGTCAGGTCGGTGAAACGGGCTTCGACGGTACGGGCGAACGCGCAGGTTCATCGATTGTTGGATCGTTGTCGCCGGGCGGCGAAGGGTCATTCATCTCACGAAACCAAAATCTTTCGCGCCAGATGATAAAAACTATGATATGACGCAGATCGATAGCGAATTGGCGAGCGCCGGTGGAGCAGGTGGCGTGCAAGTTATTCCTGAAGGAAATATTACGCGTTTATTTGTTTGAGGAATATTTTTCACTTATGCGCGAGGGGAATATACTGCGTTTATTGCCCACAGGAATCCGCGCCGTGAACCTCATCGTCAACACCCCCGCCCAGCTTGGCGAGATCCTGTCGTCCGCGCGTCAGGCCAAGGGCATGACGCAGGCCGAGGCCGCCGCCCGCATCGGCATCGGCCAGCCGCGGCTGTCGCTGCTCGAAACCACGCGGACCGCCAGCCTGTCGCTGACCCAGCTCCTTGCGCTGACCGCGCTGTACGACCTCGAACTCGGCGTCCGTACGAAGGGCGAGAGCGGCGCGTCCGACGCCGAGTGGTAAGCATGGGCCGCAAATCGCACGCCCGCGCGCTGTCGATCTGGGCCAACGGCCTCAGGGTCGGCGTCTGGCGCATTCCCGCGCGCGGCGACATGGAGCTGCAGTACGACGCCGGCTGGAAGCGGTCGGCCGCGGGCCGGCCGTTGTCGCTGTCGCTGCCGTTCGGCATCGGCGACGCGCCGTTGCGCGGCGAGCGCGTGAACCACTATTTCGACAACCTGCTGCCCGACAGCGAGGCGATCCGCCGCCGTCTCGCGACGCGCTTCGGCACGCCGACGCTCGAGCCGTTCGACCTGCTTGCCGCGCTCGGCCGCGATTGCGTCGGCGCGGTGCAATTGCTCGGCGAGGACGAGACGCCGGCCGGCTACGACCGCATCGACGGCACGCCGCTGTCGGACGACGACGTCGCGCGGCTGCTCGACCAGGCGAGCGGCGCGGCCGCCGGCGTCTGGGACGATGACGACGACCTCCGCTTGTCGCTCGCCGGCGCGCAGGAGAAGACCGCGCTGCTGTTTCACGAAGGGAAGTGGATGCGTCCGCACGGCGCCACGCCGACCACGCACATCCTGAAGCTGCCGCTCGGCCTCGTCGGCAACAAGCGCGCGGATCTGACGACGTCGGTCGAGAACGAATGGCTGTGCCTCGCGATCCTGCGCGCGTTCGGGCTGCCGGTGCCGGATGCGGAGATCGTCACGTTCGGCGCGCACAAGGTGCTGTCGGTCGCGCGCTTCGACCGCGCGCTGCATCGCGACGGCCGCTGGCTGCTGCGGCTGCCGCAGGAGGATTTCTGCCAGGCGCTTGGCGTGCCGCCGCACCTGAAATACGAGTCCCACGGCGGCCCCGGCGTGCCCGATCTCGTCGGCATCCTGCGGCGCTCGGAGACGCCCGCCGAGGATCTCGACACGCTGTTCGCCGCGCAGGTCGTGTTCTGGATGCTCGCCGCGCCGGACGGCCACGCGAAGAACTTCAGCCTGCGGCTGCTGCCGGGCGGGCGCTTCCGGCTCACGCCGCTGTACGACGTGATGTCGATCTGGCCGGTCGAGGGCGACGGCGCGAACCAGTGGTCGTGGCACAAGGCGAAGCTCGCGATGGCCATGCACGGCAAGCGCAAGCACTACGCGATGCGGGACATCACGCGGCGCCATTTCAGCGCGATGGCCGAGCACTGCCTGCTCGGCGATATCGCGACGCCGATCGTCGAGCGGCTGATCGCCGCGACGCCGCGCGTGATCGACACGGTTGGCGTCGCGCTGCCGCGCGGGTTCCCGGCGAAGGTCGCGGAGCGCATTCTTGGTGGCTTGCGGCAGGCTGCGGAGCGGCTCGATGCGATGCCGGCGGGGTGATTCGGAGCTGACAGGCCGAGCATAGGCAGTGCGTGACGTTAGGCGTGCCGTTTCGCAGTAGACACGGGTGTTCCATTTTCAGTATCAACTAACCGGTCGACGACTCTACTGTGCGGCATCGGAATTATTAAAAGATAACAAAAATCGGATTAAGCCATTGCATCGAGTTCTTGCTTTTTATCTTTTTTTAAGCTTGTGATTGCTGTCCGAAATTTGGTTTTCAGGCTTATTGGTTTTTCGATGGAAATATGGGTCATGGATTGCAGGGTAATCGCATGAAATGTCAAAAACGGAGAGCAGCGGTTCGGTAGCCGTCACTGGCGCCAGCTTTGAGACGTCGATTCTTGATACCGGACGTCGAAGTCGTATCCGCCTTGAGCAGGGGCAGACTGTTGCGGCGCAAGATCGCAAAGTTCTGTTCTGAAGTCGGCCCCCATTGCACCGAGCGTGACGATCGCGCTCTTGAGCAGCAGAATGTCGAGCCGTGCCGTTATGGCCGTGATTTCGTTGCTCGTTTCGGTTTCCGAACTTGCCCCAGCGGCACCGCCAAGCTCGCGTGCCCACGCCGAAACCAGGTAGATGCCACGTCGACTCGCGTTGCGCGAGCCTCGCACGGCGTTGCCGTCGATTGCGACCCAGCTATCTGCCCCCGACAGGATCGCGCACAGCGCGACCAGGATCTCCCGCAAATCATGCGGGGAAGGCCGGCTACGTGGATCCGTCAATCCACCGAATGATTTTTCGATGCTCAACACATTCAGCTGAAAAAACGGACTGTCGCACGGACGTCTCTCAGGGAAAAATCGTGACTACATTCTGCTTCGAACTGGTTTTCAAGAAAGCGGAAGTCTATTAACAATTTACACATTTCGTGGGATTGTCCGATTTTCGTCGCAATTCTCGAAAATTTCGAATTTGTCTCATGGCTTTTGCTCTGAAGATTTGCTTAACTCGGGCAAATCCGACGGCATTGTGTCCCCAAAGTTGCGGCGGGCTTGCCGGTGTGTGCAACCCCTCATGCAACGGTGGTCATGCGAACCATTCAGGATGTGCTCAAACACCCGAGCGCGATCGTCACTCAGCCGCTTCATCTCGAGATCGCGACGGTAGCCTCTCCGCTCTCCGTGTACGAATTCACGCTCACGGAGGAGATGAACATGCCGTTCCTGGCCGACATCACGGTTACGTCGCCGGACAAGCATGTCGACGGCGCGGCTTGCGTCGGGCGGCCGGCGATCTTCACGATCGACGAGTACGCGTCGGTACCGTCGCTACCCGGCGTAATTGAGCCTGTGCTTCACACCGCGCGTACCGTGCACGGCATTGTCACGCAGTGGACGCGGATCAAGACGACGCGGGATGAGGCAACCTATCAACTGCATCTGAAGCCGCGCTTCGCGTTGCTCGAGTCGGTACATGATTCGGCGGTGTTCCTCGACCGCTCGCTTCGCGAACTGTTCACTGATGCAATCGTTGACCGCAATCTGTTTGAATCCTACGACGTCGAATTTGCGCTCGAAGGCCTCGACGGCAAATTCGAGCAGACACTCATGTACGAGGAGACGGTCGCCAGTTTCGTGGATCGCCATTGCCGCCGCGCAGGCGTCTACTACTATTTCAAGCAAGCTGCGAAGGGCGACGGGCCCCAGCGCGACACGCTCGTGTTCGGCAATTCGCCACGCGGCTATATGCGAGCGCTCGAGGTGCCGCTGCTGCCGCATTCGGGTCTGGTGAGCTGGCACGAAGCCGTGCTTGAACTCGGCGTGACGCGAGCGCTGGTGCCGCAGACCGTGCGCGGCTGGGATCACAACTACCACCGGCCGGACGATCCGTTGCAGGTCGAGACGGTCGTC
The DNA here is from genome assembly GCF_053427715.1 of Burkholderia sp. MR1-5-21. Taxonomy (NCBI): domain Bacteria; kingdom Pseudomonadati; phylum Pseudomonadota; class Betaproteobacteria; order Burkholderiales; family Burkholderiaceae; genus Burkholderia; species Burkholderia sp. MR1-5-21. The sequence goes on along the minus strand of NZ_JBSAXD010000006.1, from coordinate 121,443 downwards.
GCTCATGACGACCGTTCGGTGTTCGGCAGCGTAAACCGCAGCAGCGAACACTTCCATTCCATTGAAGAGGGGCAAGCGCTGGTCGATGTCCGGCGCGATGCACTGGTCACGCGACAAACGCAAATCACCGGGAAGAGTAACGTGATCGGCATGATGCCGGGGATGGTCGTTCGGATTACAAACGACACCGTACCCGAGGCGCCGCACGGCATGGTGATCACGAAGTTGGTGACAACGGGCGGTCGCGCGAAGTCGGTGACGAACAAATTCGAGGCGATGCCCGCGCATCAGACGTACCGGCCCGAGTATGTGCCGGAAAAGCACTGGCGCTGGATCGGCGGCACACTGATCGGCATCGTTGAGTCGGGTGACGATCTGCCGTATGCGTGGCTGGATGAACATGGCCGCTACCGCGTGCGGTTCCAGTTTGCACGGCATACCGGCAAGCGCGGCACCAATAGCATGCTCTTGCGTCTCCTGCGTCCTTCGGCATCACACTATGGCGGGCTGCATATTCCGTTGCTACCGAGGACCGAAGTCAGGCTCGAAGCCACGCAAGGGAATATCGATCGCGTTTATATCGCCGGTGCAATGCATGACTACGCGCGGCGGGACCTTGTGCACGGCAAGGAGGGCTGGTACAGCCGGTCGGTGTTCCGCTCCCCCATGTTGGGGAACAAGCTGCGCTTCGAAGATCTGAAAGACCACGAAGGCGTCAAGATCGCGTCGGTCTTTGCGAAGTCGTCGGTGTCGCTCGGCTATCTGGTCGATGGCGAGAAAAGGAAGCGTGGGGAAGGTATCGAGCTAGGCACGCAGGCCTGGGGCACGATGCGTGCGCCGAAGGGACTGTTTGTCTCTGCCGATCCGTGGAATCCCAATGCGCCGCATCTTGAAATGCAGGCTGCCATCAAGGAATTGCAATCGGCCCTTCAGCGGGTGACCTCCCTCGTCAACGCGACGACGCAGGCAAAGGCGATGCCGGCCGACAAGGCGACACAGGCGAGCCTCATGAACATGCTGGACCAGCTCAAGGGTGCTGGGCTCATCGCCAGCGCACCGGCCGGCATGGCGTTCGCTACACCGAAGTCGATCCAGCAAGCCGCGGGTGAGAACGTCATTGTGACCGCCGGTCAGCACGCGGATGTGAGCGTAGTCAAGCGTTTTACGGTGGCGGCAGGCGAACTGATCTCGCTTTGTGCGCACAAGCTAGGGCTTAAGATTTTCGCGGCGAAAGGAAAAGTTGAGATTGCGGCCCACACTGATGCGATGGAACTGACCGCGTCCAAGCAGTTGCGACTTGCGAGCGCGGACGAAGACGTGTTGGTGATTGCGCGCAAGAAGATCGTGCTGGCCAGCGGCGGTGCCGCGCTCAAGATCGAGGACGGCACGTTCGAATTCATTGGTCCGGGGGCCTTCAAGATCAAGGCGTCGCAGTTCGTGTTTCAGGGGCCGGGCAATGCCAATTCCCCATTGCCATCGCTGCCCAAAAGCAATCTGAATCTATCCGACGACTATCCTCTTTCGAACTGACGCCCATGATTATCAGTCCGCCTTTCCTGCTCCCGGTTGATGCCGGATTGACTGCAGAAGATCCGTTGATGGACAAACTCGACAAGATGACCGACAGCGACGGCTTATATCCGATCGCGTTCGATCGCCGCTGGCATACTGGTCTGCATCTCGTTCCGTCGGATGACCTTTCACTACCCGTGAGAGCGATCGCGGACGGCGAAGTCGTCGCGTACCGTGTCTGTCAGCAGCCCATCGAGGGCGTGTCTGACAGCAAGAACACGAACACCGGGTTTGTGCTGCTCAAGCACACAACGGAGACGGGCGACGGCCGGACGCTGACGTTCTACTCGCTGTACATGCATCTACTCGATCTGAACACGATGACGCAGGACGGCATCCTGCCGCCACCGGTGAATGAAGCTCACAGCATGCCCGAATGGCTGCGGACTCGGGATACCGGCGGCCCGGTCACCGGTGAGGGAAAGAAGGTGCGCCGCAAAGATATTCTCGGCTACGTGGGGCGCTGCCAGGGCGGTCGGTGGCATTTGCACTTCGAGATCTTCATGGCCCCGGCTGATTTCGAAGCCTATTTTGGCGCGACGCAGTTGGGGCGTCAGTACGTCACTACGTCGGAGGGGAGCGACTGTTGGGGCCACAGCTACCACGTAATCCCCGCGCACCAGACTTTCCTCGCGCAGCCGCCGGGCGTAGATGCGCACCACAAACTAAACGGGATTGAATTTCTTCCGAAGCAGGCTGGGCAGAACGAACGCCCCTTGTACGTCGAAGTGTATTTTCACAAGGGGGACAAATACACGAACGTGTGGAGCGTCGCGGACGACGGCAGTCGGACGCTGCTAACCGATCGGGATCCGGAGTCGAGGCAGCCCAGACCGGTTAGCGAAACAGCGTTCGAATACGACATGTACAAACGTGCGTGCGCGCTGTACCCGGCTTGCCCGAGCGATGGTTACGAGATGTTGCGGTTCGGACGAATTCTGAGCCAGCCTGAAACGTTGCCGCCGGTTCCTGATCAGGAGACGTCGACCACGCCGAACCGGCGCAAGACGTGGTATTGCATCCCATTCGGTGATGGGCAGCAGGGCTATATCGATATCAGCAAATCGACGATCAAGAAACTGTCGGATGCGGATTTCCCGTTCTTCATGGGGTGGAGGAGGATTCAGACGTCGGACGTGCTGTTCGACGCGAACGGACTGTGGGATACGGACAAGTTCAAGGAACTGGTTCGCACGTCCGTCGGGCATGTCGGGCTACCCGATACCAACTCGGCGACGAGTGAGCAGAGCGCGCAGCAGAGAAGCGAGGCCATGCGGCACTACGTGAGCGACTCGGACCACCAAGCGGTCCGTGACCTGCTGCGTGGCTTTATCTGCGAGGCGCCGAGCGAATGGGACAGCGCGAATCTGGAGGACCGCTATCGAAACCTGCTGGACGAAGGGGAACATTTCGAGGGTAAGCAGGAGGCCTGCAACAAGTTTCTCGACTTCGTCAAAAAGCTCCAGTTCTGGGACAAAACCGGTTTGCCTGCCGGGGGAAAGGTATGGTTCTTCCATCCGCTAGCGTTCATCCGGCATTTCAGAAAGTGCGGATGGTTGACTCAGGATGAACTCGCCGCCTCGTTCCCTCGCTATCCGTTCTACACGGGAAGTGGTAGTCCTAGGCGGGCAGTTTCTACCGAAACCGATATATACAGAATAACGAAGGATATTGCTCGTCGGCGCGTTGCAAATCACGTGACTGCATTGAATAAGTGTATTAGAAAATATATGGGGAGCGATCAAAAGAGAATTGCTTTGTTTTTGGCGCAAGTCCTCCTAGAAACGGCCCAATGGAGAAACCTTGGTGGTACAAAACGACTTATGCACGAGTGGGGCTTCGGCCAATACTCTGCAGCCAATCCAGCGACTCAGTACTACGGCCCTTTTTATGGTCGTGGAATTATGCAACTCACATGGGTGAGTAATTTTGATGCGTATGGAAAATATAAAAAAATTCCAAACCATCTTGATGTATACGTGGAGCGACTAGCGGGCATAACTCCGCGAATCACGGGTAATTCGCGTCATTATTCTGCACATCCGGATGATGGTGGTCATTTGATGGTTTGGGCTCCGCGCTACGATCCAGATGTCGTCGCGGAAGATCCCGATTATGCTTGTGATTCCGGTGGATTTTATTGGGTTTCGAAAGAATTTTCTAGTGGTCCAAATATTAATAGGGTTTCAGATGGGAGGTATTCGGAGTCAAGTGTTGATTTTATCAATCGACTGGTCAATGGCGGGAGTAATGGCTACTACGAACGGCAGGTATATTCGGCATACATTCTGAGAATACTTGGTGATGGAGTTGAAGTTAGCGAGAAATTTATGATTTTCCCGCCGCGAAACAAAAAAGCAATCGAGGCAAATATGCTTGCCCCGGAGTGAAATATGCATATCGTAAGATATCCATTTGGCGCAGCGCTTATGTTGGTGGTATTTTCGGCGTTTGGTTTCGATTATGTGAAAAATTTTTCACCCGATGTCGGAGTTGAGGCAAATGTGGAAATAAAGGGTGGTGATTTGTTGTGGGGGGTGAACTATTTTGGAGGTAGTGCGCAAGGTCATATAACTCTTGATGTCGATAGGCCGGTTCACATCGCAATTGGTGACTATGATTTTAGTGGGCGACGAGGGTTTTTGGTATGGTATATCGATGAAGGTATGGGTGTGCATAAGATTTATAGGGTTTTTACGTTTTCTCCGATGAGAAGGGGGTTTGTGGAGAGATTTTCGGCGTGCGGCGATGAATTTATTGATTTGCGTGTCGAAAAAGAAGGGCGGCGTCTAATTAGTTCGTATTACGATGAAGGGGTCCCGAAAATTTGTATTACTCGTTTATCGTCAAGCAGGTAATGAGTGGATTGGTGTTTTATATTGTCGAGGTCAATGTCAAAAAAATGCCACGAGCAGGCACGTGAACGTATGGACCATGGCAGATGGACGCCCTAATATACATTTAATTGTTGTATCGCGCGGTGCGTGGCATGTGCGAAAGCGCTAGCAGTCCAGGCGAAAGTCGAGTTTTCAGTCGAATTAGGGGTGAATTTATTGAAATTTCATGCGAGATTCAATGCGCGAAGAGATTGGTCGTGCACGTAAAAATCCGTGTGATTTTAATTGTGGCAATTATCCAATTTTCCTCTTGCGCTGTAGGCGGTGTTGCTTCGGCCGCTGAGCCGTCGAGGCTCATAGTCGACATGGAGCAGCAATGTGTTATCAGTGTAATGGATTATTTCAAAGGAAATTTTTCTAGTGGAGCACCATTAAATGCGTCGTACTGGTCCGATAATCCGCTTGGTAAAGTGTTGGCGCCGAGGTTTGGTGTAAATTTCGTGTGCATCAATCTGATGGAAAAATCAAAAGAGGAGGTCGCGCACCAGCACGGAGCTTCCTACGATAGGCATAAAAAGAAGTGGATTCCTTATTTTGAGAGCGAAAGAGATTCGTGGATTTTGGGTGCCTTTACGAAGGTGTATAGCCTAGAAGCGATCAACGGGAATGGGTTTTATTTGATCCAAGACGATCGGGATGGTGATCCTGCACAGCGTGAGCGCTATATGACATTCTGTATTTTTCACAATAAAGTGGCTGTGTGTGGCGGTGAACCTGTCATGTATGTCAGCGATCCTGACGGAGATCTGCTTCCTTACATCCTTAATATCCTTCGCAGCGTCGAATTCGTTGACCGCTCGGGGTCCAAGGCTGCGGCGGCAAGTGGCCCTATTGGGAGTTGAAATGACACATTCTCCGATTCGCAAGGATGACGAACTGGAACACGGCGGCCAAGTGACGAGCGGCTCCTCGACCATGGAATTCATGGGTCGCCCGCTGGCACGCAAGGGCGACTCCGCGATCTGTGACCTGCATGGCCAAACGGTGATCGACGAAGGCGACGAGTCGTTTCCGGACCAGGACGGCAAGCCCGTGGCGATGCATCTGCATCGCTGTGCGTGCGGATGCCGGTTGGTCTCGTCGTTGCGGAACGTCTACATCGATTGACCATGCCTGTCGATCTGTCACCCGCTGGACTGCCATCGGCTTATCCGGCGCACGGGCCGCGCTTTGTGCCCTGGTTATTCGGGTGGGTACTGTGCTGCGGAATCGGCGCCGCGGCAGTGTTGTTGCTGTGGCCGGCCGGTACGCCAGCACAGGGTGCCCAGTTCTGGCTTTGCCTGCTCGGCATCCCGAACGCGGTGTATTTCACAGCACTCGGCATCGCGCGCGCCGTGTACGAGGCGGATTGTCTCTACGCACTGTTCCGGAACCGACATCGCGCCTCGTGGCTGAGGGACCGTATCCTGACGGCGCAGCGCCCACTGCAGATACTGGGAGCCGGATATTGTCTGCCGCTGGGCGGCAAGTCGATCGGCGAGATACTCACCGGCAAGACGTCGTTGTTGGAGGCGCGCGTGCCGCGTAGTGGCATCAATCGAATCGTGCACACCCGCTTTGCCGATGACGATCCGCTCCTTCAAGAGGACGCGGACGAGTCTGAATCATTCGATGATGATTTGTTTGGAGCAATCGATATCGAACACGTCGAGATTGCTGCACCGGACAGTGATCCGACTCCACCCGTGCCCGTGCCCGTGCCGTCCGTCGTACGCGTGATGACGCAGGCACTTGTGCCTCTCATCGAAAGCCTGCAAGCGTTGTCGCAATATGGTCCAAAGTATGCACCCGCAGTACGCGTGATGTCGGCCCCGGAAACAGCCGACATGCGAGTGAATCAGGTTAGGCAGGCGCTGCAACGAGCGGGAATTTCGGATCTGGAATGCTGCGCTGTATCGCCGGTGGACGGTTTGATGTTGACCGACGCCTGGCTGGATACGGCCGAACTGCGGCCGTTGTTGGTCGTCGCAGCGGAATGGCACGCCGCTCCACCGCTGGGCAGCACCGAGGGTGCGGTCGCCGTGCTGCTCGGCCCGGGTGTATTCCAGTTACCCGAACTGGTGAGCGTGATGGGACTGCTGCACCGGCCTGTGGCCGACGATCTCGAACACATGGACGCGATGCTCGCGAACAGCGTGCTGTGGGGCAAAGCCGACGCGCCCACGGTCGACACGGCGTGGATCAGCGGCCTCGACGGCTCGCACGAAACGAAACTGATTGCAGCGCTGCGCAACGCGGGGCTTATGGGGGTCACCGGACAGGACGCCCAGCGGCGCCCCGATCGCATCATCGGTTACGCCGGGACGGCTGGTGGTTGGCTGTCGATCGCTGCGGCGCTCGAAGCGGGACCCGGAACGCGGTTGATCCTGCATGCGCCTTCGCCTCCCTCGATCGCTCAGGCCGCGATCCTGCACGTCAATGACCAAACGCATAACGAAGATCTTAATGACGAACGCACGCAATAACATGCAAACGCTCGGGACCGGGGAAACCGAGTCCGTACAGTCCCGCCCGTTGCTCGCATGGGGGCCGATTTTTCTGGCGCTGTTGCTCGCGGGGATCACGCTGGCCCCTATCTGGTTCAACGGTGAATTTCTGGGCGTCCGAACTCGCGAGGCCAAGCAGGGCGCAACGATCTGGATATTCGGCGGGCTCGTCGGGGTGCTTCTCGCGCATGTCGGACTGTTGTTCGGTGGCGCATATCGCCTCGTCGGCCGGGTGTTCCGCGCCGACGTGGGCAAAAGGGGCGCAACCGCAAAGCAGGTCAAACCACTGAAACGCGATGCGCGGATGCAGACTCTGTGCGACGAACTACGCGCGTCGCACGGCTGGCGCTGGCGCTACCGGATGCCGTGGTTGCTGCTGAGCGGCACCGACGCGCTGATCGAGGAAGTGGCGCCGGGGCTGAAGCGCGCGGGCACGATACCGGTGGCCGACGCAATCCTCGTGCACGCCGCGCCGGACGGCATTGAGGCATCAGCGTGGCGTCGCCAGATACGGCAATTGCGCCGCCGGCGACCGGTCGACAGCGTCGTCCAGGTCGTGCGCTCGGGCGAAGATGCCGGATCGGCCGACAGCGAACTGCCGCGTGCGCTTGCCGCCCTGGCGACGGATCTCGGCTGGGCCGCGCCGGTCACGTTTTTGCATCCCGTGTCCGCCAACGGCAACCAGTCCGGAACGTTCGATGCGATTGGCGCATTCATGGGCAGGGGGCGTTCGAACCGAGAACAGGTGGAAGCGTTGGGCGACCAGCTTGCCGCAATCGAGATGCACACGGCAGATGTGGGCGTGCAGCTATGCAGTTCGCCGGCGCGCGTGACTTACCTGGCGCAGGTGTCCACCTATATCAGCCAGCAGCGCAAGCGCATCATAGCGGGCTGGGAGGCAGTCAGCGCCTCGCACTGGCTGCGCGCGCCGCTGGCGGGCGTAATGTTCGCACCCGCGTTCCCCGCGCCGGCGGCAGTACCGACGCCGGTGCCGGTAGCCACGCAGGGGCAGGCACAGCCGAATTCGAGCGCGATGGCATCCGGCACCGTGATCTTTCCGAAACAGCCCGCAGCGCTGCTGCCCGCGTGGCAGGCGATCGCCAGCCGGCGCGGTGTCGGCCGGCGGGTCGGCTTCTACTGGTCCAACGCGCTGGCGACGCTCGCCATGGTCACGGCGATCGCATGGTGCGGATGGATGACCGTCTCGTTCATCGGCAACCAGCAGTTGATGCGCGAGGCCCGCGCGGCAGCGGATGCTGCCGTCGAAGCGCGCCCCCAAACGACGCAGGGGTGGCGCGCCCAACTGGCGTTGCAGCAATTGATGGAAAAGCTCGAATACCGCCAGCAGCGCGGTGCGCCATGGCATCTGCGCGGTGGTCTCTCGCGCAACGACGAAGTGCTGGCCGCGCTCTGGCAGCCATACCGGGTCGCCGCAACCCGCAACCTGCAAATGCCTGTCGCGAAGTCGACCGAAGACCTGCTCAAGTTTGCGGCCGAAGCAAGGGCCGACGCCCTGCAATCGCAGGCTGCGCGCAGCAGCACCTATAACGCGCTCAAGACCTACCTGATGCTCGCGGACCCACAGCGCGCTGATTCTGCGTTCCTGAAGCGCATGCTTGTAGCGCTGTGGCCGAAGCCGGTCGAGATACCTCTCGGTGAGCGCGAGGACACTGGTCGGCGGCTCGCGGGCTTCTACGCGGACCACTTGAAGGCGCATCCCGACTGGCGGATCGCACCCGACGGCAGCCTCATGGCGTCAACCCGCAACATGTTGGTTACCCAAATGGGGCTCGCGTCGGCGGACGATACTGTGTATCAAGGCATCGTCGACGAGGTCAAAGGCAAGTACGCGGACGCATCGCTCGAGACGCTGCTCAATGGCGCCGATGCGCACGGGATGTTCACGATGTCGCAGACCGTGCCGGGTATCTATACGCGTGCCGCGTGGGACGGCATGATCGCCGCAGCGATCGACAATGCGTCGAACGAACGTCGCGTGAGCGGCGACTGGGCATTGACCGGCGTGCAGCCTGCGCAGCCGATCGGCAACACCCTTTCCCAAGGGGCCATCCAAACCGATGCCGCGATCGACGAGAGGCGCGCGGCAGATGCCCTGAAACAGCGGCTGACGGCGCGATACTTCGCCGAATATACGGCCGCGTGGCAACGTATGCTCAACAGTATCCAGTGGCAACCGGCGTCGAACCTCAATGGAGCGATCGAACAGTTGTCCCGGCTCGCGGACGCCCAGACCTCGCCACTGATCGCGCTGATGAAATCAGTGCAATATCAGGCGCAAGCGGGCCGGCCGTCGCAGGCCATGACCGACGCGCTGGTGCGCAAAGCGCAAAGCCTGATCGGCAGCGAGGAGCAGGCGGATACACCAACCGTCAATCCGCTCGACAAACCGTTTGGCCCGCTGCTCGCGTTGATGGGCGATTCCGGCGCCGCGCCGGCCACCGGTAGCGGCAAGGGCAACGCGCCAGTGAATGTTGCGCTGAACGGCGTGAGCCTGTCGCGTTATCTGACGGCCGTGACGACGATGCGCCTGAAACTGCAGCAGATCGCTCGCAGCCCGGATGCGCAGGCCATGGCGCGCTCGCTTGCTCAGGCAGTGTTCCAAGGCAAGCTTTCGGAGCTGTCGCAGGCCCGCGACGACGCGGCGCTGACGGCCGCGAACCTCGGCTCGGCGTGGTCCGGCTTTGGTGATGCCGCTTATGCCCAACCGCTCGAAGCTGCGTGGCAGACGATTCTGCAGCCGGCCGCGGCGAGCCTGAACGAGGCGTGGCGCGCTAGCGTCGTGGCACCGTTCAACGCGGCGATGAGCGGCCGGTATCCGTTCTTCGATTCGCAAGCTGATGCATCCTTTTCCGAGCTCGGTCGCTACGTGCGGCCCGACACCGGCTTGATCGCGCGCTTTGTTTCCACGCAACTGGCCGGCGTGTTGAAGCTCGAGGGCGATCACTGGGTGCCGAACGAGCTGGCGCCGCAGGCGCTGCAATTCGATCCGAAATTCCTGGCCGGTCTCCGCCAGTTGTCGACCGTAGGTGTGCAGCTCTACCTGCAAGGAGACGCTGGCGAGAAGTTCGAAATGATGGCGCTGCCGACACCCAATGTGACGCGCTCGGAACTGTCCGTCGACGGCAAGCAGATCGTCTATTTCAACCAGCAGGAAAGCTGGACGCCGCTCGCGTGGCCCGGCAACGGTCTGAATGGGCGCGCGGGGCTGGCGTGGCAGACGGCCAATGCCGGTTTGCGGCAGGCGTGCGATTCGACGGGCGACTGGGCGTTCCTGCGGCTCTTGGGTAACGCTCATGTCAAGTCGCTCGACAGCACGCGCTATCAACTGACGTGGAATGCGTCGAATGGCGAACCGCTGCGCTATGTGTTGCGCACGCAGGTCGGCGCCGGTCCGCTGGACCTGCTCAAGCTGCGTGGCTTCCGGATGCCCGAGCGGATCTTCGTTGTGGGCAAGGCCGGCGTCATGCCGGCGTTCCCGTCCCTTCCCCCTTTGCCGCAGGACCTGCAACCATGAGCCAGAATCCACCGCCGACAGACCCTTGCGACGACAGCGAGCCGTTTCTTCGTTACTTCGATGCGGAGATGCGCTACTTGCTTGAAGCAGGGAAGGAGTTTGCCCAAGCACAGCCGGGGGGCGCACGCCGGCTCGGTCTCAGCACGCCCGGCGCGCGTCACGACAGTGTCGAGCAGGCCTACGAGGCCTTTGCGTTCCTCACGAGCCGACTGCGGATGAAGCTTGACGACGCGCTGCCGGAAATCACCGACCCGCTGATCGACCACCTGTGGCCGCATGCGGGCCGCACGATCCCGTCGCTGGCGATCCTCGAGTGCGTGCCGCGCACTGGCGAGGCACGCGTACTGGATATGTTGCCGGCCGGACTGCAGGTGCGTTCGACACCGGTGGGTCCGGACGGCACCGTATGCATCTATCGCACCACGCAGCCGGTGCGCCTGCTGCCGCTCGACGTATGCGATGCGGGGCAGGCCGTACTGCCTGATGGGCGCACGGTGATCCGCGTCGCGTTCGACCTGTTGCACCGTGAGCAGCGCGCGCTCGACGACCTGTCACGCATCCGCCTGTTCCTGCACGGTGACCGGCCGACTGCATCGGCCCTCTACGCGGCATTCACGCGCCAGGTGGCGTCGATAGGCGTGCGCATGGCGGGCGTGCTCGACGGTCAGTTGCAACCGCGGCCTGCCATGCGCTTTCAGGCGGCCGGTTTCGGGCCAGACACGCGGCTGTGGCCCGTCGACCACGACGCGCGCAACGCCGAACTCGATCGCGAACAGACGCTGCTTGAGTACTTCGCGTTTCCGGAGAAGTTTCATTTCGTCGACCTGTGCGGCTTTGATGCAGCGAGCGTGCCGCCGGGCGAGACCCACATCACGTTCGAGATTGCAATCGACGGACGGATCGCCGGAGACGCCGCATTTGACGCACGCAATATTCGCCTGTTCTGCACGCCGGTAATCAACCTGTTCGAGCTGGATGCACAGGCGATCCGGCCGAACGCGCACGACCGCGACTATCCGGTGCGCGCGCCGACATCGGCCGGTGCGCACGTCGAACCCTACGATGCGTTGTCGGTCGTGGCGACCGATCCACGCAGCGCCACGCGTCACGAATATCGGTCGTTCAAGGAGTTCCGCCATCGCGGCGGGATGCTGCGCCACGAGTCGCCAGACCGGTATTTCCATACGTCGATTCGCCCAGGCGTGACGGGGCAGCGCGAGATGCGGATGACCTTGGGCGGCCATCTATGGGACGAGCCCGGCAGCCTGCCGGACGAGCACGTAACGATCCGGGTCCTGGCAAACAACGGACGATTGCCGCGCATGGCGCTGCGCGAATCGATGCTGACCCAGCCGGCTTCGGCCTTTACCGGCGTCGAGCGGGTACGGAACCTTACTGCGCCGACCATGCCGCTCCATCCGCCGCGCGGCGGCGACTACGATTGGCGGGTGATCTCGCACTTCAACTCGGCCGGCTCGGCCGAGTTGAACATGATGGACGCAAACGTGCTGCGCGGCGCGTTGTCGCTCTACGACTGGACGCAGCAGGACGAGAACCGGTGGCGTATCGCGGCGATCGACACCGTCTGGCTCGATCAGGAAGAGGAGATCGTCGGCGCAGGCATCGATCGGATCGTGAACATCAACGTCGGTATCGATCCACAGGCATTCGCAGGACCAGGCGATGTGACACTGTTCGGCGACGTGCTGAACTGCTTCGTCGGCCGCTACGCATGTTTTCACTACGCGGTTCGGCTGGTGTTGTACGAGGGTGTGGGAGGCACGATCCGGCGCTATCCACGTACAGCCATGACGGAAGGGTGGTTATGAGCGCACGATGGCTCAAAAGGAAACGGGTAGTCGGTCGAATCGGTGCGGGCGTCGTATTGGCGACGCTACTGTCTGGCTGCGGCATGTGGCAGTCGGTCAAGGATACGACGATGGACGCGACGCGTGCAGTGTTCGTTGCCAAAGTGAGGCGGATGAATCTGGTGCTCGAAAGCCGTGCGGCACTCAACCAGAACGGGCAGGGGCAGTCTTTGCCGGTCGTGGCGAGGATTTACCAGTTGAAGAATGCCAAGGCCTTCGAGAACGCGAGCTATGCGCAACTGCTCGCTGACGACCGCACGCCGCTGAAGGCTGATTTGCTCGACAGAGTGGAAGCGACGCTGGCGCCCGGGGAGACGGTCAAGCTGTCGGTGCCAATGGCGGACGACGCACAGTACATCGGTGTTGTCGGATTCTTTCGTGATCAGGGTGGCGCCGAGTGGCAACTTGTGATTCCAAAGTCGCAATGGAAGAAAACCGACCCCGTCAAACTGGTCGTGATCGACAACCGGCTTGAGCTGGAGGCCTCACGTCAGGAAGAATAGGCAGACGTATCGGCATTCATGGCTGAAACAGAACAGCGACACGCAGAGCAACTATGCGATGCGGGACATCACGCGGCGCCATTTCAGCGCGATGGCCGAGCACTGCCTGCTCGGCGATATCGCGACGCCGATCGTCGAGCGGCTGATCGCCGCGACGCCGCGCGTGATCGACACGGTCGGCGCCGCGCTGCCGCGCGGGTTCCCGGCGAAGGTCGCGGACCGCATCCTCGGCGGCTTGCGGCAGGCCTCGGAGCGGCTCGATGCGATGCCGGCGGGGTGAGCGCCGGCGAGAGGCAGCGCGAACTCAGCCCAGCATCGGCCGCACGACTTCCGCAAGCGCATTGCCGAGCACGACGTGCTGTTCCGCGTCGAGATGAATGCCGTCGATCGCGCTCGTCGCCGTGACTTCGCCTGCATCGAACAGCGCACAGCCGAGCGTGTGCGCGACGTTCCGGTACGCGTCGGCGAGCCCGGCACAGCGCGTTTCGCTGCCGGCGAACTTCGGCATCGCGGAGCCGCCGTCCGGTACGCGAATGGCCGGCGGGACGACGATCAGGATCGGCGGGACGGGCATGCCGGGCTCGATCGGTGCGCGGCGCACGGCGTCGACCAGCGCGCCGATGCCTTGTGCCGAATGCCACGCGGACAGCGCGTGGGTGTTCTGGAAGTCGTTGGTGCCCAGCATGAACACGACGAGGTCGAGCGGCGCATGCATTTCGACGACCTGCTCGAGTCCGTGCAGCCCGTTCCGTCCCGGTTTGAACGGATCGTCCCACACCGTGCGGCGGCCGTTCAGGCAGTTTTCGAAGACGCGCACCGGCATGCGCCGGGCTTGCAGCGCATGCTCCATGACGCCCGGCCAGCGGGCGTCGAACGGCAGGCGCCGGCGCGTGCCGGGGACGATGCCCCAGGCCAGCGAGTCGGCGTAGACGAGGATCTGTTTCATGTCGTACAGGAGGCGTTGCGCTTACTTCTTCAACGTCCGATACGACACGAGATCGTTGATCGGCCCGATCTCCGGGCCGGTCACGCCGGGCCGCGCCGCGACCTGCACGACCTTCTCGAACATGATGATGAACGGCGAGTTCGCGAGCACGGCCTTCTGCAGCGCTTCATAGCGCTGCGCGCGCTTGGCCGGCGACGGCTCGACGAGCGCGGCCTCGGTGTCCTTCGTGAGCTGCGGGATGTCCCAGCTGTTTCGCCACGCGAGCATCTTGTCCTTCGAATTGTCCGAATTGTCCGGATTCCACGCGAAGCCGCGCGCGTTGCTGTTCGGGTCCATGTAGTCCGGCGACCATTCGCCGATGAAGATGTCGTGCTGGCGCGCGCGATACTTGCCGATCGCCTGCTTCGCGTCGCCCGCGATCAGCTTCACGCGGATGCCACCCTGCGCGAAGTTCGCCTGCAGCGCCTGCGCGATCTCGATGTACGGATAGTCGTTCGGCATGTCCATCGTCACGTCGAAGCCGTTCGGCAGGCCGGCCTTCGCGAGCAGCGCCTTCGCCTTCGTGACGTCCTGCTTGTACGGCCGCGCGTTCAGCGTGCCGAGGAAGCCTTCGGGCAGGAACGTCTGGTGCACCTTGTAGGTCGTGCTGACGATGTTGCGCTGGATGCCGTCGTAGTCGACGAGCCACTTCATCGCCTGCTGTACCTCGGGCTTCGCGAGGTTCGGGTTCTTCGTGTTCAGGCTCAGGTACAGCAGCGCGGAGACGGGCCACGCCGTGACCGTGATCTTGCCGGCCTTCGTGAGCGCGGCGAGGCTGTCGGGGCTCAGGTTGCGCGCGGCGTCGACGTCGCCGTTCTCGAGCAGCAGCCGTTGCGCGGACGCTTCCGGCACGTGGCGCAACACGACCCGCTGCATCGGGTACGGCGTGCGGTACGCGTCGAAGCGCTGCAGTGAGATGCTCTCGTTCGGCGTCCACTTGACGAGCTTGTACGGGCCGGAACCGGCGTCGTTGGTGCGCAGCCAGCCGCTGCCGAAGTCGTTGCCCTGCTGGTGCGACATCAGCAGCTTCTTGTCGAACACCGATGCGGGGCAGGCGCTCAGCACGTTGAGCACGAAGCTCGGCGCGTACTTGCGATCGGTCTCGATCACGACGGTCTGCGGATCGATCGCGCGGACCTTCTGCACGACGTTCGCCTTCGTGAGGCCGAGATCGGCGAGCACGCCGGCCGGGCCCTTGTCGAGCAGGATCGTGCGCTGCAGCGACCATGCGACGTCGTCGGCGGTCAGCGGATTGCCGGAATGGAACGTGAGCCCGGGGCGCAGCTTGAACGTGTACGTGACGCCGTCGGCGCCGACGGTCCACGACTGTGCGATCTGCCCGTCGAAGCGCGTCGGGTCCTTCAGGTCGACGCGCACGAGCCGTTCGTAGGTGTTCGCGACATACTCGGACGGCACGAGCTCGTAGATCACGCTCGGGTCGAGGGTCGTGAATTCGCCGAGCTGCGTGGCGACGACGAAGATGCCGGGCGGTGTCGCGGCCTGGACCGGCGACGCGGGCGTGAATGTGGCGAGGGCAGTGAGCGTGGTGAGCGCGGCACCGACGAACAGCCTGGACAGCAGATGCTTCATGCGGGCTCCATCGGAAAGAGATCGTGGTGCGATTCTCTCATCGACGGGGCCTGATCGAAAGTATTCGAAAGTATTTGCGGCAAGGACAGGCCGTCGCACGTGCGCGCCCCGCGCTTGCCGGGCGTCCGCGCAAGGCCGGCGCCGTTGCGCGACGCGCGCGTCAGATCGCGCAGCGTGCGATCGCGAAACGCATCGCTTCTTCGGCCGGCTCGTTGCCCGAGCCGCGCACGACCCGGATGACCGAGCCGGCGCCCGACGGCGTCAGCGTGACGAAGTACGAGCGGGAGCCGACGTTGACGTCGATTGCGCCGTCGTGTTGCGACTGGTGCGTGTCGGACAGCCGGCTGCCGAGGCAATTGGCGATCGCGTAGGTCGGACGCTGCGACGATACGTAGATCATCGCGTTCGAGCCGGACGCGGCCGTGTTGTCGAGCGACGGTGCGGAACCGCAGGCTGCGAGCACGGCAGCGGGGAGGAGAAGCAGGAATCGTTTCATGATCGGGTCGTCGTGTCTCTCGTGTCGAGGCTGGAACGCGGGGGCAGGCGAAACGCGAAGCTTCGCGACGAAACCGCCCGGAATCGCGCCGCTGGCCGCGGCGAATGTGAAAAGCGGCTGACCGCGAAGTATACCCGCAGCGTTTGACACGCATCGCGCGTTGAAACGAATCGATACAACAAGCGCCCGTTGCCGGCGGGGCGGCAGCGGGCGTTTCAAGTTCACCGCGGCGGAGCGCTTGTTGGCGGACTTATTGGTCGACTTGTTTATTGGCGAATTATTGGCCGATCTTGTTGCTGACCGTGTTTTCCTGCTGGTTCAGCACGCGCTGTTCCGGCTTGGTGAGATGGCTGTGGTCCTGTGCAGCCATGTCCCGCTCTTCCTGGCGGATCTTTCGGTCGTCGCGATGCAGGCGCGCGGCCTCGGCATGCGACATCTCGCCTTCCTTCACTTCGTGATGGATGCGGCGGTTCTGGTTCGCGAGGCGCTGGTTCACCTCTTCGCGGCGCGGATGCGCTTTCTGCCACGGCGTGTCGGCGAAGGCCGTGCCGGTCAGGACCGACATCAGGGTGGCGGCGATGGCGAGATGGCGGGTGAGGGCTCGCATGGTGTTTTCTCCTGTCGTTGCGCGGAGGAATTTCCGGCGCTTGCCCCAAGAACGGGTAGCGAATCGCGTTTGTTGACGGTCGGTTTGTATCGATTGTGAGGGTTTATTACGTGCGATGCGGCGCTGCCGGTGCCGTCACGCATCACCGCATGCGGGCAGCACGGCGCGCGCCGCGGCCCGAGCGCGACGGCTTCGTGATCCGGACGAGCGGAATGATCGCGATGACGGTGATCGCCGACGCGTAGACGCTCTCGCCGACGTGCGTGCGCCGCGCGGCGGCGAGGGCCACGCGTCAGGTGAGGCGATAGTACTTGCCGGGCTTCACTTCGTCCGGCAGCGGCTCGCCGTTCAGTTCGAGCAGCGTGCGCTCGATCTGCCGCGTCATCGCGTCGAGCGCGAGATGGTTCGGGCCGGTGCCGAATGGTTCGGCGATCGCATGCGCGATCGCGTCGAGCGCAATCAGCGTGTAGGCGACGAACACCGTGACGAACGGCGTCGCGGCGCCGATCGAGTCGACGACGCCGAACGGCAGCAGCATGCAGTACGCGTAGATCGTGCGGTGCAGCAGCACGTCGTACGAGAACGGGATCGGCGTCGACGCGATGCGCTCGCAGCCGCTGACCATCGCGACGAGATCGTCGAGCCGCGCATCGAGCATCCACAGGCGCGTGTCCGCGAGGCGACCGGCATCCGCGCGCGCGGCGAACGCGATGCGCAGCGCGTGCAAGATCGCGATCGGCCGGAACTGCAGCGGCGCCACGTGCGCATAGGTCGGCGCATCGAGCAGCGGCCGCAGGTCGGCGTCGGGATCGGTGCCGCGCAGCTGATGCTTGAGCGCATACACGAACGCGATCACCGTGCGCACGAACGCGCGGCGCTCGCCGTCGGTGTCGAATACGCGGTACGCGAACGCCTGCGACGTCAGCGTGCGCGTCGCGGTCAGCACGCCGCCCCACAGCGTGCGCCCTTCGCGATAGCGGTCGTAGCTCGCGTTGTTGCGAAACGCGGCGAAGATCGCGAGCGTGAGGCCGATCAGCGTGAACGGCGTCGGGTTCAGCGGTACCTTCTCGCCCATCACGCGCCCGCCGGTCCACAGCGCGACGATGCTGATCGCGAGCGTCAGCGTGAGCTGCGGCAGGATCGCCTGCAGCACCGAGCCGTTCCAGACGAACAGCATCCGCAGCCAGTGCTCGCGGGGGCGGACGATCATCGAGACTCTCCTTCAGGCGGCCTGCGACGCTGGCGCGGCGGCGCGGTGCAGCAGCACCGGCACCGACTTCGACGTCGGCGTGTTGCAGACGTCGCCGACGCTGTCGAGCGGCACGAGCGGGTTCGTCTCCGGATAATACGCGCCGATGCAGCCGCGCGGAATGTCGTATTCGACGAGCAGGAAGCCGTTCGCGCGCCGCTCGATGCCGTCATGCCACACCGTTTCCATGTCGACCCAGTCGCCGGCCTTCAGGCCGAGCATCGCGAGGTCGCCGGCGTTCACGAACACGACGCGGCGCTGGCCGAACACGCCGCGATAGCGGTCGTCGAGCCCGTACACCGTCGTGTTGTACTGGTCGTGCGAGCGGGTGGTCATCAGCGTCATCAGGCGCTCGCCGTGCAGCGCGCGGGCGCGCTGGATCGGCGTGTCGGACGGCAGCGCGTGCGCGATGAAGTTCGCCTTGCCCGTCGGCGTCAGCCACTCGCGGTCGCGCGACGCGACGCGCAGGTGGAAGCCGCCCGGCTTCGCGATGCGCGCGTTGTAGTCGTAGAAGCCGTCGAAGGTCGCTTCGATCCCGTCGCGGACCTTCGCGTAGTCGTCCTTGTAGGCGAGCCAGTCGATCTTGCCGCTGCCGAACAGCGCGTGGCCGATGTGCGCGACGATCGCCGTCTCCGACATCAGGTTCGGCGACGCCGGCTTGTTCATCCCGTATGACACGTGCACCATGCTCATCGAATCCTCGACCGTCACGCCTTGCGGCACGTTGTCCTGCAGGTCGATCTCGGTGCGGCCGAGCGTCGGCAGGATAAGCGCGTCGCGGCCGTGGATCAGGTGGCTGCGGTTCAGCTTCGTCGTGATCTGCACGGTCAGGTCGCAGCGGCGCAGGCCTTCCCACGTGCGCGGCGTGTCGGGCGTCGCCATCGCGAAGTTGCCGCCGAGGCCGATGAACACGCGCAGATGGCCTTCGAGCATCGCCTCGATCGTCTCGACGACGTCGTAGCCGTGCCGGCGCGGCGGCTCGAAATCGAACACCTTGCCGAGCCGGTCGAGGAATGCCTGCGTCGGCTTCTCCTCGATGCCGACCGTGCGGTTGCCCTGCACGTTCGAATGGCCGCGCACCGGGCACAGGCCCGCGCCGGGGCGGCCGATGTTGCCGCGCATCAGCATCAGGTTCGTCAGCATCTGCACGGTCGCGACCGAATGCTTGTGCTGCGTGAGGCCCATGCCCCACGTCGAGATCACGCGTTCGCTGCGCGCGTACAGTTGCGCGAGGCCGTCGATCTGTTCGTACGGCACGCCGCTTTCGGCCGTCAGCGCGGACCAGCTTTCGTTGCGCAGGTCGTCCGCGAACGCGTCGAAGCCGGCCGTGTGCTCGGCGATGAACGCGGTGTCGAGCACGCGCGGCGCGCCGTTCCTGCACGCTTCATCGTCGAGTTCGAGCACGCGCTTCGCGATGCCCTTGATCAGCGCGAAATCGCCGCCGATCGTCGGCTGGATGAACGTCGACGCGATGTGGGTGCCCGACATCGTCAGCATCTCGAGCGGGCTTTGCGGATCCGCGAAGCGCTCCAGCCCGCGCTCCTTCAGCGGATTGATCGACACGATCGTCGCGCCGCGCTTCGCGCATTCGCGCAGCTCGCCCATCATCCGCGGATGGTTCGTCGCCGGGTTCTGGCCGAAGATGAACAGCGTGTCCGCGTGCTCGAAGTCGTCGAGCGTGACCGTGCCCTTGCCGACGCCGACCGACGGCGGCAGCCCGCGGCTCGTCGCCTCGTGGCACATGTTCGAGCAATCGGGGAAGTTGTTCGTGCCGTACACGCGCACCAGCAGCTGGTACAGGAACGCCGCCTCGTTGCTCGCGCGGCCGGACGTGTAGAACGCGGCCTGGTTCGGATCGGGCAGCGCGCGCAGGTGGCGCGCGATCAGCTCGAACGCGTCGTCCCACGCAACCGGCACGTAACGGTCGGTGCGCGCGTCGTAGATCATCGGGTCGGTGAGGCGGCCGTGCTGTTCGAGCGCGTAGTCGGTCTGTTCGAGCAACTCGGTGACGGTGTGCGCGGCGAAGAATTCGGGCGTCACGCGCTTGCTGGTCGCTTCGGCCGCGACGGCCTTCACGCCGTTCTCGCAGAACTCGAACGTCGATGCGTGCTGGCGGTCCGGCCACGCGCAGCCGGGGCAGTCGAAGCCGTCGGGCTGGTTCTGGCGGAGCAGCGTCCGGTAGTTGCCGCCGGCGACCTTTTCCTTGATCAGGTTGATCGTGACGGCTTTCAGCGCACCCCAGCCGGCGGCCGGGTGAGTGTAAGGCTCGATGCGCGCGGTGGAGGATTTCTTTTTCATGATGCAGATGTCAGGGTCGATGCGTGGAGGGTACGCGGGCCCGGGCGCCGCCTGTGTGTACACCTGTTCACTTCGAAAAAGAGTACAGTTTCGCCAATCTGTCGCAGTGCGCAACGCCACTGTGCTGGAATCGTGTTTTTGAAGGGGTTTTGAAAGGTGAGAGGGTGAAGCGCTACGAGAAACTGGCCGACGATCTGCAGTCGCAGATCGATCGCGGAATGTACCGGCCGGGCGAGCGGATTCCGTCGGTGCGGCAGGCGAGCCGGCTGCATCGGCTCAGCATCACGACCGTGCTGCGCGCGTACCTGGTGCTCGAAAGCCGTGGCGCGATCGAAAGTCGGCCGCAGTCCGGGTATTTCGTGCGCGCGCGCATGGAGCCGGCGGGCGTGCCCGAACTGCATCAGTCGGCGCCGGTCGCGACGTCGTCGACCGTCGACGTGAGCCGGCTCGTGCTGTCGACGCTGCGCACGATCGCGCGCGACGACGCGGTGCCGCTCGGGTCGCCGTATCCGGACGCGACGCAGTTTCCGGTGCAGCGGCTCGCGCGGCATGCGCAGTCGATCGCGCGGCGGCGCTCGCGCTGGGGCGTGATCGACGACCTGCCGCCCGGGAACCAGGAGCTGATCCGGCAGATCACGCGGCGCTATCTGGAAAGCGGCATCGCGGTCGAACCGGACGAGATCGTCGTGACGATCGGCGCGACGGAGGCGATCAACCTTTGCCTGCAGGCCGTCGCGCGACCCGGGGATACGATCGCCGTCGAGTCGCCGACGTTCTACGCGATGCTGCACGCGATCGAGCGGATGGGGATGCGCGCGCTCGAGGTCGCGACCCATCCGGCCGACGGCATCGATCTTGCGGCACTCGAGCGGATTCTCGAGCGCGAGCGGATCGCCGCGTGCATGGTGATGCCGAATTTCCAGAACCCGCTCGGCTTCCAGATGCCCGATGCCCGCAAGCGCGCGCTCGTCGAATTGCTCGCGAAGCACGGCGTGCCGGCGATCGAGAGCGACGTCTATCACGAGCTGTATTACGGCGATGCGCGGCCGAGCGCGCTGAAGTCGTTCGACCGCAACGGGCTCGTGCTGCACTGCGCGTCGTTTTCGAAGAGCCTGTCGCCCGGCTACCGGATCGGCTGGGCGATGCCGGGGCAATACCGCGATCAGGTCGAGAAGCTGAAATTCCTGAATACGCTCGCGACGCCTGTGACCGAGCAGCTCGCGATCGCGGAGTACCTGAAGCACGACGGCTACGACCTGCACCTGAGGCGGATCCGCAAGCACTATGCGCAGCAGGCGAACCTGATGAGCGCGATGGTGAGGCGCTTCTTTCCGGAAGGCACGCGGCTGTCGCAGCCGCAAGGCGGCTACGTGCTGTGGGTCGAGCTGCCGCCGCAGGTCGACGCGATGCGCCTGTACCAGCTGGCGCTCGCGCAGCGGATCACCATCGGGCCTGGACACATGTTTTCGGCCACGACGGATTACCGGCATTTCATCCGGCTGAACTACAGCTATCCGTGGTCGGCGCAGATCGAGGCGGCGTTGAAGACGCTGGGGCGGCTGGCCGCGGAGTGTGCGCGGGGGTGACGGGCACCGTGGCCGTCATCTGCCGCATGAAAGCGACATGCGCGGCGACGGTTGGGTTCCGGGACTCCCGAACATTCTCACCATTAGGCAGGGATCCTCTGTTTCTGCCTCCGCAAGCGCCGCGCGTGTCGCCGCTGCATTCGCGTTCCGGCGCCGGCTCGCCGCACGATGCACGAAAAACGTTCCGACGATACGATGTCTGCATGAGCGATTCAAACGACAAACCGCCGTCAGGCGTGCGCCTTCTGAAAGGCATTCTTCCGATCAACCGGGTCGCGGGCATCCGCGACGTGTTCGCGGGCATCTCGCTCGCGTCGATGGACATCCCGCAAGTCCTCGGCTATGCGCGCATCGCCGGCATGCCGGCCGTGACGGGCCTGTATACGGTGTTCCTGCCGCTCGTCGCATTCGCGTTGTTCGGCGCGTCGCGGCATCTCGTGGTGGCCGCCGATTCCGCCACCGCGACCATTTTCGCGAGCCGCGTGTCGTCGATGGCGCCGATCGGCAGCGCCGAATACGTGACGCTGGCCGGCATGGTCGCGCTGCTGACCGCCGTGATGCTGCTGCTCGCGCGGATCTTCAAGCTCGGCTTTCTCGCCGATTTCCTGTCGCGGACCGTGCTGGTCGGCTTCCTCGCGGGCGTCGGTGTGCAGGTGTCGATCGCGATGCTCGGCGACATGCTCGGCATGACGGTGCCGATTCCGTCATCGCGCAGCGTCGCGCAGTTCGCGTATGTCGTCGAACACATCGCCCGCGCACACCTGCCGACGCTGGCGCTGGCGGCGCTGGTGGTCGTCGCGATTCTCGGCTGCAAGCGCTTCCTGCCGCGCGTGCCGATGCCGATGATCGCCGTCGCGGGCAGTATCGCGGCAAGCTACGCGTTCGGTTTCGCCGCGCACGGCATCGCGGTGCTTGGGCCGGTCGCGGGCGGCCTGCCGCCGCTGCGCTTTCCGGCCGTGACCTGGCAGCAATGGCTCGATCTCGTGCCGGTCGCCGCGTCGTGCTTCGTGATGATCATCGCGCAGAGCGCGGCCGCGGCGCGCGTGTTCGCGCAGCAGTACCGTGAAGACGTCGACACCAACGCCGACATCCTCGGGCTTGCGGCGGCGAACACGGTGGCCGCATTCAGCGGCGCGTTCGTCGTGAACGGCAGCCCGACCCAGACGGCGATGGCCGATGGCGCCGGCGCGCGCAGCCAGATCGCGCAACTCGCGTTCGCGGCCGTCGTGGTGGTCGTGCTGCTGTTCCTGAGCCCGACGCTGCAGTATCTGCCGCATTGCGTGCTGGCGGGCATCGTGTTCACGATCGCGCTCGGCCTGATCAACGTGCGCAGCCTGATGGCGATCCGTGGCGAGAGTCCTGGCGAATTCACGCTGGCGCTGGTGACGGCCGCGGCCGTCGTGATCGCCGGCGTCGAGCACGGCATCCTGCTCGCCATCGCGTTGTCGCTGCTGCGGCACGTGCGGCACAGCTACCGTCCGCACACGATGGTGCTGGAACCCGCGACCGACACCGGGCGGTGGCAGCCGATACCCGCGCGGCCCGGCGCGATGACGGCGCCGGGGCTGATCGTCTACCGGTTCGGCTCGGACCTGTTTTTCGCGAACGACCATCAGTTCGCCGAGGAAGTGGTCGCACTGATCGACGCGGCGCCCGACACGCCGCGCTGGTTCGTCGTCGACGCGGGCGCGATCACCGATGTCGACTACTCGGCCGCGCGCACGGTCAGCGATCTGATCAAGACGCTGCGCGAGCGCGACATCGTCGTGCTGTTCGGCCGCGTGAACCGCTATCTGCGTTCGGACATGGACCGGCACGGGATCACGCCGATCGTCGGCGCGTCGAACATCTTCACGACGCTGCATGAAGCGCTCGCGGCCGCAGGCGTGAATCCGGAAATGCACGAGGCGGGCACGCTGTAGCGCGGGAGCAGGGCAGGCCGTCCATGCGCGGGTGCGTGCGATGCGCGTGACGATCGCCGTTCGGATCGGACAGCCCCGCCGGTACCGGCGGGGCCTTATCCGCATCGCACGTGTCTGGCCGATGTGACGCCCGGTCACGCCGTCTGCCGATATCGGGCGAAGCCGTTCCTCAGGTGATGCGCGAATTCTGCCGCAGCCGGCGAGCTCTGGCCGCGCGGCACATGCAGGTTGATCGCGAAGGCGGGGAGTTCGGGCAGGCCGCTGCCGGCCGGCAGGATGTCGAGATCGGCGGGCACGGTGGACGCGAGCGACACGGTCACGGCGAGATCGGAGCGCACCGTCGCGGCCGTCGCATCGAGGCTGCCGTTTTCGAACACGGTGCGCCACGCGAGGTCGCGCTCGCGCAGCGCATCGAGCACGACCGGGCGGAACGCGCACGTTTCCGCGACCATCGACACCGGCAGCGGCACCTTGCGATGTGCGGTACCGCCTTTCGCGCCGACCCAGACCAGCCGATCGACGGCAACGCATTCACCGCGCGATGGCCCGAGCGGCTCCTCGACCAGCGCGACATCGATGTCCCCTTTCCGGAGCGCGCGCAGCAAGTCCGGCGACGCCGCGCACACGAGCGACAGCGCGACCTGCGGCTGGGCCTGCGCATAGCCTTTCAGGATCGGACCGAGGCAGCTGCCGACGAGATCCTGCGGCGCGCCGACGCGAACCGTGCCTTCCATCGCGCCTGCCGTCATGTCCGTCCACAGCGTGTCGTGAAGCGCGAGCAGGCGGCGCGCCTGCGCCAGCATCCGCTCGCCGGCCGAAGTGAGCTGCAGGTTGCGATGTTCGCGCAGGAACAGCGGCCCGGACAGCGCTTCGAGTCGCGCGACCTGTTGGCTGACCGCGCCTTGCGTCAGGTGCAGCGCATGCCCCGCGGCAGTCATGCTGCCGTGATCGGCGACCGTGACGAACGCACGGAGCAGGGCGATGTCGAGATTGCGTGTCATTCACGCATTATGAATGCTAATGGATGGAATAAAAAACTTTCGCTGTCTTAATGCGTGACGCGCGGGTAAAAACGAAGCTTCCTCGACGACTGCCGGGAGGCAACGTGCCGTTTCGCGACTACCTGCCGTTGATGCTGTTCGTGATCGTCTCCACCATCACGCCGGGCGGCGCGACCACGTTGGCGACCGCGTCGGGCGCGCATTTCGGGTTCCGGCGATCGCTGCCGTACATGACCGGCATCGCGGCCGGGCTGGCATCGATGGCCGCGACGGCCGCAGCCGGGCTGGGCAGCGTGCTTGCCGCGTTGCCGACGCTCCAGTTCGCGATGAAGGCGGTCGGCTCGCTCTATCTGTTGTGGCTGGCAGTGCGGATCGGGCGCAGTGGCCCGCCCCATCTCGACGCACATCTGCGCAAGCCGCAGGGGTTCGTCGGCGGTGTCTGGATGCTGTGGCACAACCCGAAGGGATGGGCGATGACGCTCGGGGCTGCGGCGTCGTTTGCGGCGCTCGCGCCCGGGCCGCTGCGGCTCGGTACCTTGCTCGGCATGGCGTTCGGCGCGGCCGCGATGGTGTCGCTGTCGCTGTGGTGTGTGGCCGGTCTTCTGTTCGCGCGGCTGTTGCGGACCGATGCGCAATGGCGATGGCTGAATGCCGGGCTGGGCCTGCTGCTCGTCTTGTCGATCGCGCCGATGTGGTTGCCATAGCCACGCGATCGCTACCGATGCGCCCCTCGCTCCGATCGGCACGCGACGCAATCAGCCGAAGAATTCCACTGCGCCCGTGCCGAGGTTGTACATCGCGCCGACGATCCGGATCTTTCCGCCGGCCTCGAGTTCAGCGAGCACGGGGCTGTCCCGGCGGATGCCGGCGATCGTCATCTCGACGTTCTTGCGCGCGACGGCGTCGACGAACGCATAGTTCGTCGCCGATCGCTCGCCGTCGTAGGACGTCGCCTGCACGGCAGGCTTGATCCTGGCGAGCAGCCCGGTGAGATGGCCGAGCTGCGCGTCGGCAATCGCGCCCTTGATCGCGCCGCACGCCGTATGGCCCATCACGAGGACGACTTTCGCGCCGGACAGCTTGCACGCGAATTCCATGCTGCCGAGGATGTCGTTGTTCTCGACGTTGCCGGCCACCCGGCAGTTGAAGATGTCGCCGATGCCGAGATCCATGATCACTTCCGCGGGCGCACGCGAGTCGATGCAGCTCAGCAGCACCGCCGCCGGGTACTGGCCGGACGCGCTTGCCCGCTGCTCGCGCAGGTAATTGCGGGCCTTCCGCTCGCCTTTCTGGAAGCGCGCGTTGCCCTGTTTCATGACCTCGATGATCTGGTCCGGCGTCATGCGGTCGCGCTGCGCCTTGGTCAGCGCATCGGCCCGGGCCGGTGTCACGAGGAGGGGGCCCGACGCGAAGCCGGCCAGCGTCGCGGTGCCGGCCAGCCTGAGGAAGCGCCGGCGACTCGCCCCTCCGTATTGCCGCGGATACTCGAATGTGTCGCACATGACATTGTTCCTCTTGTTCGACAGTCGGCGAGCGGGGCATCGGTTCACGATGTCCGTGGCGAAAGTGGATTCACTATAGGCCATCGCCGGCGCGGTTCAAGGCAGTCGCAATGATTCAGTTGCGCAGCGGATTGCCGGGGATTCGATGCGTTGGCGTCGGTGTCCTGGCACGACGTGAACGCCGCAATCCTTCATATCGTTCCGGCGCCGGGCGATCAGGCGTCGCAGCGGTCGGGTGCGCGGTCGGGTGCGGACCGCGCGGGGCCGCCGCTCAGGTCCGCACCGCGATCACGCATCGAGCGTATCGAGCAGTGCGACGATGTCCTGCGTCGAACCCGTCTCGCCGAGACGCGGAAAGATCCGCGCGATGCTGTTCGCGTGTGCGTCCGCATTCAGGTCGGTCATCGCGTCGACCGCGAGCGTCACGTTGTAGCCGAGTTCGTGCGCCTGGCGCGCGGTGGACTCGACGCCGATGCTCGTCGCGATGCCCGCGAGCACGACCTGCGTGACGCCGGCGGCCTTCAGGTGCGCGTCGAGACCGGTGCCCGTGAATGCGCCCCACGTGCGTTTCGTCACGACATGGTCGTGCGGCTGCCGGTTCAGTTCGGGCACGAGATCGGTCCAGTCATCGGGCAACGGGACATTGAGGCCCCCGTGTTCCGTCCTGCCCGGCGCGCCACCGGCGACGTTGACGAGCACGACCGGCAGGCCGCGCCGGCGGAATGCGTCGGCCAGCACGGTCGCTTGCCGGACCACGTCGGCGGCCGGATGGGCGATGGGGAGGGCGGTGATGCCTTTCTGCAGATCGATGACGATCAATGCGGTGGTCGGATCGAGACGTGTTGCGCTCATGGTGGCTCCCTTCGGGCAGACGGTTGGCGGCCGGGAGGCGCGCGGCATCGCGCGCCTCCCGGATGGTGGAGGTTTTACGAATCGCCGAGCCGCTGGATCAGCGGTATCGCGGCGATCAGCGTTCGGGTTTCGTCCGGATCGAGTTTCGCGAGGGCGGAAACGAGCCATGCGCGCTTCGCGACGTTGCGCTTGCGTCTTTCTTCGATGCCCGCTTGGGTCAGCAGGAACAGGATCTGCCGACCATCGGTCGGGTGCGGCCGGCGCTCGACGAGGCCTTCATCCTCCAGGCTCGCGAGGATCGTCTTCATCGATTGCGGTTTCATCGATTCCGCACGCGCGAGGTCGGCGGTCGTCATCGGTCCGTTCTGCTCCAGCCGCGCCAATGCGCTGATCTGCGACAGGTTGAGCCCGCTTGAATCGACTTCCGACCGGATGCGGCGGACCAGTTGCCCGACAGCGAGCGTCAGGTCGTCGACCACGGTTTCGGCGGAGGGATCGGATCGACGTGAGGAGGTCATCGGGCGGATCATAGAAGAAGAAAGTTTAACTTGCAAGTTAAACTGTTTAATTAATCGAGCGCACAGCGGTGACGGCCCCGGCTCCGGGGCATGCGAACGACAGCGGGGGACGGCTTGAACCGGCGTGTTTGGGGGCGGCGCGTTTTGCGCAGCCGGTCCCTGTCCTGCGTGACGCACGACGCGGTGCGTCGACGGCGCGTGTGACGCTAGTCGCGGCCGCTCGCGACGATCGGCGTGACCTTGTCGTTGCGCGGCGTCGCGTCTTCATGCAGCAGGTCGCCGATGTATTGCGCGAGCTCGTCCGCGGCGAGCGCAGCCGGGATAGGGAGATCGGCCAGGCGCCGCTTGCCTTCGCCGCCAATGTCGAACACCACCCAGCGATCGCGGTCGCGCACGACCGCAAGCAGGCGTCCGAAAGCGTTGAAACGGTATTCGTCTGTCATCGAAGCGGCTCCTCTCCTGAAGGTTGAACGAATCGCGCATGCGTCTGCCGTTACTTCAACGAGCAGGTCATCCAGCGGTGGATCGTGAGTGCATCGCTCGTCACGCCGGCGAGCCGGCGCGCGTTTCGCGCGGCGAGCGTGCTGCGCGGATGCGATCTTGTGCTTGTCGGCGCGATGCCGTGCGTGAGGGCGGCGATGCTTCACGGCCTTGCGGTGAACCGGCAGTTTCTTGACGGCCGTCGAATACGCGAGCGATGCGGTGCTGCGAAAAATTATAAGCGCGAACATCGACGCGATGACGCAGCGTGCGCGCGTGCCGGCGCGTTCAACGCGGCCAATTCTTGCGCGACACGACGGCGAAGCTGATCGCGACCGCGCCTCGCGTTGGATGACATGACGTGTCGGAAGCGACGTCGCCGAAGCGCGGTCGGCGGCTGCGCGCGTGACGGGGATCAGGGGTGGAGGCGGTGGCCGTGCCGTGCTCGTCGTCGGCCTGATCCGCAGCGGCGGCGGGTTCGACGATTGCGCAGGGCGGTGGTCTCATCGGGTGACGTGCAGGCATGACGGCGATCTTCGGGAAGGATATGACCGTATTGAACCTCTCGACGATCGATCGGTAAAATGAATGTTTTGATCGATATGATTCCTGCACGGAATGGAACTGAAACTGCTGAGGACGTTTCTGACGGTCACCGAGTTGCGTCACTTCAGCCGTGCCGCCGAGATGCTGCACATGAGCCAGCCGGCGCTGAGCAAGCAGATCGGTGCACTGGAGGCCAGCCTCGGCGGCAAGCTGTTCGAGCGCGGGCGGCATGGCGCGGAACTGACGCCATTCGGCGAACGGTTCCTGCCCGATGCGCAGGTGCTCGTACGCGATGCCGACGAAATCGTGCGGCGTGCGAGAGAGGCGAGCGGCGGTCAGCGCGGGCATCTGCGCATCGGCATCTGCCTGTCGGTGCTGACGATCGTGCCGCGGCTCATCGCGGCGTTTCGCTGCCAGTATCCCGACGTTGCCGTCACGTTGAGCGACCTGTCGTCGTCGGAGCAGACGCGCCGGCTGCTGGCCGGCAAGCTGGAGGTCGGCTTCCTGCGACTGCCGGCCGATGAAGGGCTGTCGTCGTTCAGGATGGTCGACGAGGGGTTGGCGCTGGCGTTGCCGCCGCACCTCGGCTATACGCGCGTTCCGGCGGATCTCGCGGCGCTCAACGAAATCGGCTTCATCGCGCTGCAGCGCGCGCGGGGCCCCGGGCTCGCCGCGCAGATCGACCGGTGGTGCGTCGCGCGCGGCTTCGTGCCGAACGTGACGCAGCAGGCGGAAGACGTCCAGTCGGTACTCACGTCGGTTGCAGCGGGCGTCGGCGTCGCGTTCGTCCCGTCGCGCGCGCAGTATCTGTTGCGTGATGCGACGGTGCTGCCGCTTCCCGGCAAGGACGCGAAGTGGCGCGTGGGGCTTGCATGGCCGTCCGCGCGCAAGGATCCCGTTACCGCGCGCTTCGTGTCGTACGTGCGGTCTGCGATGAAGGACGCCTGAAGGAAGACGCGGACATTCGATCGTCGCAACGCATTCGCCGCGCCGGGATCATGCCGCCGTCCACGGCAGCAAGCTGGCGGCGATCGTCTCGAACGAAGGCCTGCTCTCGACGGTCTCGCTCACGCATGCGGCCGCGAGGGCTTCGAGTTCACCCGCGTCGCGCAGCGTGCCCGGCTCGCACCGCTCGATCAGCTCGTCGAGCAGATGGCCGAATGCCCGCACCTCCAGCCGTTGCAATGCCGATCCGAGCGTGTGATCGCGCGTGTCATAGAACGACGCAGCGCCGAAATCGCCCAGTAGCGCGCGCCCGGCGCCGCCATGCAGGATGTTGTGTGCGTACAGATCGCCATGCATGATCCCTCGCTCATGCAGGTGACAGGCGGCCGACGCGATGCCGTATGCAATACGCAATGCCGACGCCGGATCGAATCGCACGTCGTCGGCATAGACATCGCGTGTGCAGGAATCCAGGCTGGGCGGTGCGGCGAGATTCGCGAACGCCGGATCGATCAGCGCCATGACGAGGCCGTGCGTGTCCATCGGATGGTGCTTCACTTTGCCGATCACCGGGATCAGATTCGGATGCTGCCCTGCGTGAATGCAGGCGGCCATTTCGCAGTCAGGCAATCCGTCGCTCGTCACGGCGCCCTTGAACAGCTTGACCGCAACGGGCTGCGGCGCAAGACCGGCATCCGCCACCCGCGTTGCGCGATAGATGATGCCCGACGCGCCTTCGCCCAGCTTCTGGTCGAGCGTCAGCGACGCCCAGTGAATATCGGCGATCGCCGTATCGGCCGATGCCGCCGCTTCCGGTGCCGCGCCGAGCGGATTGCCCGCGTACGCGAGCCACGCAAGGCGCGGCAAGCGCAACAGCCAGTCGGGCAACGCGGTCAATCGATTGGCCGACAGACGCACGAGCTCGAGCCGGGTGCATGCGGCCATTTCGTCAGGCAATGCGCGCAACCGGTTGCCCGCGAGCATCAGCTTCTGCAACTGCGTGCAACGGCCGATTTCGGCCGGCAGCGATTCGATCTCGTTGTCGGTCAGGATCAGCCAGCGCAGCGCACGCGGCAGCGATTTCCCCGAAACCTTGCGGATGCGGTTCGCCTTGAAGCCGACCATGCTCAACTGCGGACACTCGCCCAGAACGTCGGGCAGTTCGGTGAACGGGTTGTTGGATGCAAAGAGGATGCGCAACCGGCTCAGGCGCGGCAGATCGTCGGGCAGTGTCGACAGTGCATTGCCGGACAGGTCGAGCGTTTCCAGCGTGTCGGCAAGATCGAAAATCTCGCGCGGGAATTCGGTCAGCCCGCAAGCGAGCTTGAGGTGCCGGACGCCGGAGCGTTGTCCGGCGCGAAGTTGTTCGAGCGTGGTAGTCACAGTGGAAAGCGGGGTTCGGTTACCGGTGAGGGGCGGGCGGCCGTGCCGATTCTACCGGGATCGCCTTGCGTCCACCAACGGGCCGATTCGGGCTGCTCGTCACGGTCGCGGCGGGATCAGGCGCCAGGTGACGACGACGACCAGCAGAAACGCCACGTAGGTGGCGGCAAACACCCAGCCGGGGAAATCGTAGTACATCCAGACGCTCACCCAATGCTGAATGAAGCCCTGCGGGCCGCTCCTGCCGGTGCGCAGCATGTCCTCGAGAACCGTGAGCGGGCAGGGCAGGTCGAGGGCAGCGAGCATCGCGACGATGCCGATCGCGCCGAGATGCGTGATCCGGAATGCGCGATTGCGCACCCAGTTGCGCTTGAATCCGGCGCCCACCCAGATCGCGAGCAGCCCGCCGACGATGAAGATGACGAGCATCGCGTGCAGGACCAGAATCGTATTCGCGAGCCAGATCATGGTGTCGTTGCGGGGTACGACGAAAGCGCTGCGGCATCGGCAGGCGCGTTCCGGGCATTTCGCGTCATCCGACCGGCAGGCGTATGCTTGGTTGTCGACACGTCACCGATTGCTCCGTCCGTATCCGCGCAGGCGGGAACGGGATACAGCGTAGCGGAAAAGTATGAAGCGGATTGCGAATTCGCCGGCGGACGCCCGATGCGCCGCCATGACAACAGACCCGACGGATCGCCTGGACGCGCTGCGATGAAACCCGCCGGGATCATGCTGCGTGTCGCCGTCGCATGTCTGGTTGGTCTGGTCGCGTTCGCAGGAGTCGCCATGGTGCAGGATCGCCTCATCTACTTCCCGGAGAAAATCACGGTTCGCGAGATCGTCTCCGGCGAGCTGCAAGCGTGGCCGTCGACGGAGGCCTTTCGGGGCCTCGTGGCCGAGCCGGCCGGCGCCGCGCGCGGGACGGCGATCGTGTTCCATGGCAATGCCGGGCATGCCGGATACCGTTCGTACTATGCGACGGCGCTTACGCGAATCGGGCTGCGCGTGATCCTCGCGGAATATCCGGGTTACGGGCCACGCGACGGCGCGCCAAGCGAAGCGAGCCTGGTCGCCGACGCGCAGCAGACGATCGCGATTGCGCGTCGCCGCTACGGCATGCCGTTGGTGCTCGTCGGCGAATCGCTCGGCGCTGGCGTGGCGGCGGAGGCGGGCGCGCGCGAGCGCGAGAACGTGACCGGCTTGCTGCTGATCACGCCGTGGGACACGCTCGGGCACGTCGCCGCGCATCACTATCCGTGGCTGCCCGTGACGTGGTTGCTGCGGGACCGGTACGACAGCGTTGCCCATCTTGCGTCGTTCGGCCGTCCTGTCGTGGTGGCGGTCGCGGAGCGCGACAGCATCGTCCCTGCGCGCTTCGGAGAGGGGCTCTACGACGCGCTCGCCGATCCGAAACGGCTGACGGTCGTGAAGTCGGCCGAGCATAACGACTGGATCGGCCTGGTCGACGATGCGTGGTGGCAAGACGCGATCGGCTTTCTGCTCGCACCGCTTCATTGAAACTGCTCCAGTGAGCGATGAAATCCCGTTCCGTTCCGCCCGAAGGGCGACGCTTCTACATCCTCGATGCAAAGGACACACCTGTCGAAGTGTTCGATGAAAGTGCGTGGTCGCGCTGGATGTCGGAGAACGATCTCGTGTTTCGTCGCACGGTGCTGGACGAATCCGGCGTCACGATCACGACGCGCTTTCGCGGCGTATCCGATGCGAAGACAGGGGATGCTCGCCTGTTCGTCACGCGCATCGCCGGTCTGCAAGTGCAGGATAACCAGGCCTTCGCCGCGAGTACGCTCGACGAAGCAATGGATCAGCACGAACACTTGCTGCAGGACATTCTCCGGAAACTGACGGGGCGATGACCGTCGCCGA
Organism: Burkholderia sp. MR1-5-21; assembly: GCF_053427715.1. Taxonomy (NCBI): domain Bacteria; kingdom Pseudomonadati; phylum Pseudomonadota; class Betaproteobacteria; order Burkholderiales; family Burkholderiaceae; genus Burkholderia; species Burkholderia sp. MR1-5-21. The sequence goes on along the minus strand of NZ_JBSAXD010000006.1, from coordinate 88,732 downwards.
TCACGCTGCGTGCGTCCGGTTCTATTTGCTTTGGAGATATTGCGTATTCTCGATATCGCGTTGCGCGATACCCGATGCGACCGCCAAACTTGCGCAAAATCAATTCCACCAGGAGACGAACATGCGTACGCAAGTCGGCATCATCGGCGCAGGGCCCGCGGGCCTGCTGCTTTCCCATCTGCTGCATCTGCGCGGGATCGATTCGGTCGTGCTCGAGACCCGCAGCCGCGAACAGATCGAATCCACGATCCGCGCGGGCGTGCTCGAACAGGGCACGATGGACCTGCTGACGGAGGCCGGCGTCGGCGACCGGATGAAAGCGGAAGGCGCCCTGCATCACGGGTTCGAGCTGGCGTTCGAGGGCAAGCGCCGCCGCATCGACCTCAACGGGCTGACCGGCAAGGCGATCACCGTCTACGCGCAGCACGAAGTGCTGAAGGATCTCGTCGCCGCGCGCGTCGCCGCCAACGGCGCACTGTACTTCAACGTGTCGGGTACCACGATTGCCGACATCGACACCGATACGCCGTCGATCCGTTTCATGCACGAAGGCGAGCAGCACACGCTGCACTGCGACTTCGTGATCGGCTGCGACGGCTCGCAGGGCGTGTCGCGCGCGGCGATTCCGGCCGCGCTGCGCCAGGATTACGAACGGGTCTTTCCGTTCGGCTGGTTCGGCATTCTGGTCGATGCGCCGCCTTCGTCGGACGAATTGATCTATGCGCGCCACGAACGCGGTTTCGCGCTCGTCAGCACGCGTTCGCCGAACGTGCAGCGCATGTACTTCCAGTGTGATCCGAAGGACTCGGTCGACAACTGGTCCGATGACCGCATCTGGGCGGAAATGCATGCGCGTGTCGATTCGGCGGACGGTCAGCAGGTGGTCGAAGGAAAGATCTTCCAGAAGAATATCGTCGGGATGCGCAGCTTCGTGTCGACGACGATGCAGCACGGCCGCCTGTTCCTGGCGGGCGACGCCGCGCATATCGTGCCGCCGACCGGTGCGAAGGGGCTGAACCTGGCGGTGTCGGACGTGCGCATCCTGACGGCGGCGCTCCAGGCGTTCTATCAGGAAAATCGCAACGATCTGCTCGACGCGTACAGCGAAACCGCGCTGCGGCGGATCTGGCGCGCGGAGCACTTCTCGTACTGGATGACGCGGATGATGCATCGCCTCGACGACGCGTCGCCGTTCGAGCAGCGCCTGCAGGTCGCGGAGCTGGAGCACGTGACGACGTCGCGGCCGGCGGCGACGGCGATGGCGGAAAACTACGTTGGGGCGGTGGCGGTCTAATTAGCGCGAACAGCGCCTAGGGCGCCAGCATCAGGTCCCGATGCGCGGACTCCCTGAATGCGCCGGGCGTCAGCCCGGTTTGCTTGCGGAAATAGCGGCTGAAATACGCGCTGTCGTCGAAGCCCATTTCGTGCGCGATCTGCTTGACGCTCAGGTTCGAGTAGACGAGATCCCGCTGCGCCTCGCGAATCACATGCTCGTTGACGACTGCCGTCGGCGACGTGCCCAGTTCCTCCCGGCAGATTCGCGCGAGCTGCGCGGCGGCCACGCCGAGCCGCCCCGCATAGAATTCGACCGGCCGATGTTCACGAAAATGCGCGGCGATCAGCTCGCGAAAGCGTTGCAGCAGCACGCCGCGACGATCGACGCCGGCATTCGACGGCACGGCGGCGAGATCGCTGAGGCGGGCGATCTGGACGAATAACGCTACCAGCAATGCCATCCCGGCGGCGTCTCGGCCGCGCGCGCCGCCGCGAAATTCCTGCTCGAGCAGGTCGAACAGCGGCATCAGCATCGACACGCTGGTATCCGGCCCCCTGACCGGAATGACCGCCGCACGCTGCAGGATCGGCAGCACGCCCGGTGCGGCCACTTTCATCAACGCTTCCAGCGCGCGTTGCGCGACCGTGATCACGAGGCCGTCGATCTCCGGCGTGAACTCGAACGCATGCACCGTCTGCGCCGGCAACAGCACGATGCACGGCGGATCGAACGCGTGCTTTTCGCTCTCGATCACGACGTGTCCGTCTCCTCCGCGGATGTACAAAATCTGCAATAGCGCGTCGTGGCGGTGCGCGGCGATATGCCAGTCGTTCGGCCGGCTGCGCTCCGGGATCCATTCGAAGTTGAACGCGTTGTACCAAGGCGGACGCGCCGACTCGCCGTACAGGTCGTAGTTAGGGATTCTCCTCATGCCGATTTGCCTCCTGTGTACAAATTGTCCTGCCGCTTGCTGCGTTTGTCCAATTTCCGCGCGCCACGCGCTTCTATACTTTTTTCACGGAAACGGCCTGCGTGAATCGCTCACCGGGCGCTGATTTCGCGTCGCATCCAACCGTCGAGGCAACGCGTCTTCGACAATCGATCAGGATACCGTAAAAAATGTCAGAGACTGGGATTCAACCTGCGGGCTGGCTGGCGCTCGACAGCCGGATATGTGTGGTAACGGGCGCGGCCGGCGGCATCGGCGCCGCGATTGCGCATGTTCTCGCCGATGCAGGCGCCCGGCTCGCGCTGCTCGACCGGGACGCCGACAGGACGATTGCGCTCGCCGAACAACTGCGCGCGCGTGGCCGTGACGCGGTCGCGATCGGCTGTGATATCGGCGACGTGTCGAGCGTCGCGCACGCAGCCGAGCGCGTGCATCGCGAGCTGGGCACTGCCGACGTGTTGGTCAACAACGCAGGGTTGTTGCGTCCCGGCGGCATCGACACGCTCGACCTCGACGCATGGAACGCGATGCTGCAGGTCAATCTGACGGGCTACATGCTGTGTTCGCAGGCATTCGGGCGCGCGATGCTCGCTCGCGGCGCCGGCGCGCTCGTGCACGTCGCGTCGATCGCGGCCCGTCACCCGCAGACGTATAGCGGTGCGTACAGCGCCAGCAAGGCCGCGGTCGCGATGCTGGCGCGGCAACTGGCGGCGGAGTGGGGGCCGCGCGGGGTCCGCAGCAACACCGTGTGCCCGGGCATGATCCGCACGCCGCTCTCCGAGTCGTTCTATACACATGGCGACATCGAGGCGCGACGCAGCGCGATGACGGCGAGCCGCCGCATCGGCCGGCCCGACGACATCGCGAACGTCGTCGCATTTCTCGCGAGCCCGCGCGCGTCGTACGTGAACGGCGCGGAGCTGGTCGTCGACGGCGGGCTCGATTCGATGCTGATGGATCTGGTTCCGCGGCCGGGCTTCGACGCCGGCGCCGCGACGCAGAAGTGAGTCACGGAAGGAGAGGGGATGCCATGAACACTCAGCAGCGTACGAACGATCTCACGTGCGACATGCTCGTGATCGGATCGGGAGCGGGAGGCCTGTCGACCGCGATTACCGCGCGCAAGGCCGGGCTCGACGTGATCGTCATCGAGAAGGAAGCCTGCTTCGGCGGGACGACCGCATTTTCCGGCGGGGTCTTGTGGATTCCCGGCAACCGTCATGCGTTGGCCAACGGCGTGCAGGATACGCGCGAGGCCGCACGCACGTATCTGCGCGGCGAAACGGGCGCATTCCATGACGAAGCTGCAATCGACGCCTTTCTCGAGCACGGTCCGCAGATGCTCGAATTCTTCGAGCGGGAGACCGAGGTCAGGTTCGTCCCGACGCTCTATCCGGACTATCACCCGAATGTGTGTGGCGGTGTCGACATCGGGCGGTCGGTGGTGGCAGCGCCATACGACGCGCGCAGGCTCGGACGGCATCTCGAGCGGCTTCGACCGCCGTTGAAGACGATCACGTTCATCGGGATGATGTTCAATTCGTCGAATGCGGACCTCAAGCATTTCTTCAACGCGACGCGTTCGCTGAAGTCGGCGTGGTACGTAACCAGGCGGCTCGCGTCGCATCTGAAGGATCTCGCGCTGTATCGCCGCGGCGTGCAGGTGACGAGCGGCAACGCGCTCGCCGCACGGCTCGCGAAGTCGGCGCTCGACCTCGGGATTCCGATTCTCACGAGTACCGACGCGCGTGAACTGATCATGCACGACGGCCGCGTGACCGGCGCAGTGGTGAGGGGCGAAGGCGCGGAACAACGCATCATTGCGCGCCGTGCTGTCGTGCTCGCATGCGGCGGCTTTTCGCACGACGTGGCGCGCATCGCGCAGGCGTACCCGCATCTGAAACGCGGGGGCGAGCATCTGTCGCCGGTTCCTTCAGGCAATACCGGCGACGGCGCGAAGCTCGCCGAACGCGCGGGCGGCCGTGTCGAGATCCGCTATCCGCAGCCGGCCGCGTGGATGCCCGTGTCGCGCGTGCCGGTCGGCAACGGGCAATTCGCTGTCTTTCCGCACCTGCTCGATCGCTACAAGCCGGGCGTGATCGGCGTGACGCGCCATGGCAAACGCTTCACCAACGAATCGAATTCGTATCACGACGTCGGCGCCGCGATGATCGAAGCGTGCCGCGACGACCCCGAAACGGCGATGTGGCTCGTCTGCGACCACGCGACGATCCGCAAGTACGGTCTCGGTTTTGCGAAGCCGGCGCCGGTGCCGCTCGGGCCGCTGCTGCGCAACGGCTACCTCGTCACGGGCCGCACGCTCGCGGAACTCGCGCAGCGCGCGGGCATCGACGCGGCCGCGCTGGAACGCACGGTTCGGCGCTACAACGACGGCGCCGCACGTGGCGAGGATCCCGAGTTCGGCCGTGGGACGACCACGTTCAACCGTTATCTCGGCGATCCGGATCATCGGCCGAATCCCTGTGTTGCGCCGATAGGCAACGGCCCGTACTACGCGCTGAAGATCCTGATGGGCGACCTCGGCACGTTCGACGGGATTCGCACCACGGTCGCCGGCCAGGTGCTGGCCGCGAACGATTGTCCGATCGCCGGCCTCTACGCGGTCGGCAACGATCGCGCCAGCATCATGGGCGGCAACTATCCGGGCGCCGGTATCACGCTCGGGCCGATCATGACGTTCGGATACCTGACGGCTCGTCACGTTGCGGGGCTGTATGAGCCGGCAACAGCCGGTTCCGCACCGAATTCCGAGCGCGTCCGCGAAACCACCTGAACCGCTACCGATCATGAACACCTCGAAAGCCTTCATCGACCATCGCATCTACACGATCCGCCCGCGCGGCATGACGGAGTTCCTCGAGATCTTCGACCGCCTCGCGATGCCGGTGCAGCTCAAGCATCTCGGCGCGCCGGTCGGTTTCTACATGAGCGACATCGGTGCGCTCAACCAGGTCGTCCACCTGTGGGGTTACGACAGCATCGCCGACTACGACACCCGCCGCACCGCGCGCGATGCAGATCCCGCGTGGCCGGCCTACCTGCAGGCGTCGGGTCATCTGATCGTCGCGCAGGAGAGCCGGATCATCCGCCGAGTCGATTTTCCGAGCCTCAGGCATCTGACGTCCTGAGCGGTTCATCCGCACCGGCAAACCTTTCAGAGCGAAACATGGAGACATCCGTGCGCGAGCGGCGCAGGCGCAGCTCGCCCGGACCAACAAGGAGACATCAGATGCAACCCGCTAACCGTACGCTCGACGTGCAGTCGGTCATCGACACCGAGCGCTTTTCCGCTTGCCAGTGGCTGATCCTGATCCTGTGCTTTTGCGTCGTCGCGGCCGACGGCTACGACACGGCGGCGATCGGCTTCATCGCGCCGTCGCTGGTGCACGACTGGGGGATTGCGCGCGGCGCGCTCGGCCCCGTGATGAGCGCGGCGCTCGCCGGGCTCGGCATCGGCGCGCTTGCCGCCGGACCGCTGGCGGACCGGTTCGGCCGCAAGACCGTGCTGGTATCGTCCGTCGCGTGCTTCGGCGTCTGGAGTCTCGTATCGGCGCACGCGCAGACCATCGACGCGCTGACGGCGTTGCGCTTCCTGACCGGTCTCGGGCTCGGCGCGGCGATGCCCAATGCGGTGACGCTGATGTCCGAGTATGCGCCGGCGCGCGTACGCGGGATCGCCGTCAACGCGATGTTTTGCGGCTTCTCGTGCGGGCTCGCGCTGGGCGGTGTCGCGTCGGCGTGGCTGATTCCGCATCATGGCTGGCAGAGCGTGCTGACGGCCGGCGGCATCGGGCCGATCGCGCTGGCCGCGTTTCTCGTGGTTCTGCTGCCGGAGTCGGCGCAGTTTCTCGCGGCGCGGCGCGGCACGCATGCGCGCATCGCCCGGATCCTTGCGCGGATTGCGCCGCGTCAGCGCTTCGACGACTGCACGTTCGTCGCGACACACACGCACGCCGAAGCGGATGACGGGCGCTCCGCGCTGTCGCTGGTGCTGTCGTCGCAGTTTCGCTCGCGCACGCTGATGCTGTGGCTCGCGTATTTCATGGGCTTGCTGATCTATTACCTGTTGACGAACTGGATGCCGACGCTGTTTCGCGACGCCGGCTTCGGCGCCGAGCGTGGCGCGCTGATGACGTCGCTGTTCCCGCTCGGCGGCGTGGTCGGCAATCTCTGCACGGGCTGGTTGATGGACCGTTTCAACCCGAACCGGACGATCGTTCTTGCGTACGTGGTCGCGGCAGGCCTGGTGCTGGTGGTCGGCCGCACGATCGGTCACGCGGCATGGCTCGGCACGCTGATCTTCCTGTGCGGCACCGTCGTCACCAGTGCCGTGACGTCGATGTCGGCCTATGCGGCGAGCCTGTATCCGATGCGCGGCCGGGCGACCGGTGTGGCCTGGATGCTCGGGATCGGCAGGATCGGCGGTGTCGCGGGCGCGTTTGTCGGCGCGGCGCTGATGGGGCTGGGCTGGAATGTCGGCGATGTGTTCAGCCTGCTCGCGGTGCCGGCGCTGGCCGCCGCCGGCGCACTGCATGCGATCGTCAACTGCCGGCCCGAATACACCGAGCAGGAACGCGCAGCCGGGCCGGCCGCACCGCAGCACTGACGCTCGAACGATTCGTCGACGAGCAAGCAGACGTTGGTGCGCGTCGCGATGCGGCACACATTCCGAGGCCGCCGTCGGATTCGTCGCCGCTTCCATGCTTCGATGCCGCAACCGCCGGCGATTGGTTAAAGTAGCGGCAATGTGACGGGCGAGGGTGAGCATGCAGCGCTTGCCCCGCCCGATCGACGAATCCTCGACACGCACAACCGATGACCACCGAACAAGACGACGATCTCGATCCCGCCATTGTCGCGATCCTGGCGGCGCTGCATGAAGCGGCGCGCGACCCCGCGGGTAAACCGTGGTCGCTCCCGAAGCTCGCGAAGCGCACGCAATTGCCGATGAGCGCGTTGCGCCGCGTGTTGACGCAGCTCGATGCGGGCGGCCTGACCGCGACGACCGTGCGCGAAGACGGCACGGGCTCGGCGGCATTGACCGATGAGGGGCGCGCGCTGTGCGCCCAGCTTTTCGATGCTGCATAAAGAAAGCGGGCCGCCGAAGCAGCCCGCCATCCGTCCGGTCGATTCGCCGATGGATCACCAGCGCGCCGTCACCCCCGCCATGACCGAATGATCGTAAGTCTGGTCGTTCAACCCGCGCCGGTATCCGACATCGAGATCGAGCCAGGGCTTCGGCGAGTAGATCGCGCCCGCGATCACGAAAGCGGGATTCGCCGACGTGCCACGTTCTGCGTTGCGTGACGTCCCCACATCGACGACCAGTTGCAGCGCATCGGTTGCCCGATAGATCGCGGCGCCGGAGACCTGCCAGATCGACGTGAGGTCGTCCTGCCGATTCGGCTGATACGTGATTCCGGCATTCGCGAGAAACGAAAACCGCGCGACGTCGACCTGCGCGAGCATCGTTGCGCCGGCGCCGACGCGCCCGGTTCCGAGGCCGCGCCGGTCGTTCCCGGTCGGCATCGTCAGCTTCGGCTTCAGCGCGAGCGTGAACGGCCCGCGTTCGACGAAGCGCCATTTCATTCCGGCTTCGACATCCCCGAATCCCGAGCCGTTGTCGTCGGACCGCGTCTGCAGATGCGTATACGGCGCGCTGACGTACAGATCGACACGCTCGCCGAACCCGCGCGTCAACGTCGAATTCCAGAGTTGCTGACGTCCGGTTTCTTCCTGTTTCGACGTCTCCTCGACGTTCAGTTCGAACTGCCAGTTCGCATTGCCCTGCGTGCCCGTGTCGTCGCTGACGAGCGGATGGGCTGCATCGGCGCCGATCGGCACGAGGAAAGCGCTCGCGGCGGCGAGCGGAAGCATTCTTTTCATGAGGTCACCTGTGAAGCATTGCACACGGCAAGGCCCGCGCGTCGCGCGCGAGCCCGCCGGTCGTCATGCGTTGGAAGCGGAAGGGATCAGAACCACTGCTTGTACCGGCGCACGTAGATCGTCTTGACGATCTGCGCGAGCAGGATGTAGCCGACCATCGTCGCGGCGAGCCACAGCCAGAAGCTGCCCGGCAAGTGCATGAAGCCGAGCGAATCCGCGAACGGCGAGAAGGGCAGCCAGCAGCCGATCGCGATCGCCGTGAACGTCGACAACAGCACCGGCAGCGCCGCCGTGCTCTGCAGGAACGGAATCTTCTGCGTGCGCAGCAGGTGCACGACGAGCGTCTGCGACACGAGGCTCTCGATGAACCAGCCGGAGTTCATTACGATCTGGCCGCCCGAACCGCCGTGCAGGTGATACATCGCGCCCGCGCCGAACACGGTCCACATCAGCACGTACGTGGTGATGTCGAACACCGACGACGTCGGCCCGACCCACAGCATGAAGCGGCTGATGTTGCCGGCTTCCCACTTGCGCGGCTTCTTCAGGAACTCGGGATCCATCTTGTCCCACGGCAGCAGCATCTGCGACGTGTCGTAGATCAGGTTCAGCACCAGCAGCTGCGTCGCGAGCATCGGCTCCCACGGCAGGAACGCACTGGCGACGAGCACCGAGAACACGTTGCCGAAGTTCGAGCTGGCGGTCATGTTCAGGTACTTGAGAATGTTGCCGAACGTCTCGCGGCCCTTGATCACGCCTTCCTCGAGCACCATCAGGCTCTTTTCGAGCAGGATGATGTCGGCCGTTTCCTTTGCGATGTCCGCGCCGCTGTCGACGGAGATGCCGACGTCGGCGTCACGCAAGGCCGGCGCGTCGTTGATGCCGTCGCCGAGGAAGCCGACCGTGTGGCCGTTCGCCTGCAGCGCCTTGACGATGCGCGCCTTCTGCAGCGGCGTGAGCTTCGCGAACACGGTCGTGCGTTCGACGACCTGAGCGAGCGTCGCGTCGTCGAGTGCTTCGACCTCGGTGCCGAGGATCGGCTTGCCGGGCTCGAGGCCGACCTGGCGGCACACCTTCATCGTGACGGTCGGATTGTCGCCCGTCAGCACTTTCACGGCGACGCCGTTCTCGCGCAGCGCCGCGAGTGCGGGCGCGGCCGATTCCTTCGGCGGGTCGAGGAAGGTCAGGAAGCCGCGCACGATGAGGTCGCGCTCGTCAGCGGTACGGTATTGCTCGCGCTCGTCGCCGCGCGGGATCGCGCGCGTGGCCACTACGAGCACGCGGAAGCCGTCCTCGTTGTATGCGTTCGCCTGTTCGAGCAGCCGCTTGCGGGCGACGAAATCGAGCGGCCGCACGCCGTCTTCGTCCTGCACGTGGGTCGACACGGCGAGCATTTCCTCGACGGCGCCCTTGCAGATCAGCGTGTGCGTGCCGCGCGTGTCCTCGACGACGACCGACAGGCGGCGCCGCACGAAATCGAACGGCAGCTCGTCGATCTTCTTGTAGCCCTGCGGCTTTACCCGGTCGCCGATCTCGTTCGCGCGATTGACGACCGCGATGTCGATCAGGTTCTTCTGGCCGCTCTGATGGAAGCTGTTCAGCCAGCCGAGCGTCAGGATCTCCTCGTTCTTGTGGCCGGACAGGTCGAGGTGGTGCTCGAGGATGATCTTGTCCTGCGTGAGCGTGCCCGTCTTGTCGGTGCAGAGCACGTCCATCGCGCCGAAGTTCTGCACGGAGTTCAGGCGCTTGACGACGACCTTGCGGCGCGCCATCGCGACCGCGCCGCGTGCGAGGTTCGCGCTGACGATCATCGGCAGCATTTCCGGCGTCAGGCCGACGGCCACCGCGAGCGCGAACGTGAGCGCACTCAGCCAGTCGCCCTTGGTCAGCCCGTTGATCATGAAGACGATCGGCACCATCACGAACATGAACTTGATCAGCAGCCAGCTCACGCTCGCGACACCGCGGTCGAAGCTCGTCTCGATCCGCTTGTGGCTCACGACGTTGCGCGCAAGCGACCCGAAATAGGTGTCCTCGCCCGTTGCCACGACGACCGCGGTCGCCGTGCCGCTGACGACGTTGGTGCCCATGAAGCAGACGTTCTCGAGATCGAGCAGCGACGACGACGCGTCGTTCGCGGCGGCCGCGCGTGCATTGGCCGACTTGCCGGCGACCGCGCCGAGCGTGTCGTACTTCTCGACGGGCAGCGCTTCGCCCGTCAGCACGGCCTGGCTGATGAACAGGTCGCGCGACGCGATCAGGCGCACGTCGGCCGGAATCATGTCGCCGGCCGACAGGTGCACGATGTCGCCGACCACCACTTCGCGCATCGGAATGTCGCGACGCGCGGGCTCGGCGGTGTCGGTGACCGCGCGCTGCACGGTCGCGGTCGTGCGCACCATCGCCTTGAGCTTCTCGGCGGCACGCAGCGAGCGGAACTCCTGCACGAAGCGCAGCAGTGCGCTGATCGTGACCATCGTCAGCAGGATCGTCATGCCGACGTAGTCGCGATCGTCGGGCGCCGCGAACCAGACGTCCGTGCAGAAGCTGATCGCGGCGAGCACGAGCAGCACGTAGACGAACGGGTTGTGGAACGAATGCAGCAACTGGGTGGCCCAGTGCGGCGGCTTGTCGTGCGCGATCTCGTTCGGGCCGTAGCGCTCGAGGCGGTCGGCGGCCTGCGAGTAGGTGAGGCCGCGCATGCTGGTGCGCAGCGACTTCAGCGTGTTTTCGAGCGGGCCGGCGGATTCCTGTGCGGCGCGCATGATGCGCGGTTCGTTCTGCTGACCGGCGCCGCCGGCCTTGATGAAGCCGCGCTGTTTCTTGTGCGAGGGATTACGTTGTGTCATGTGTCGCTCCATGCGCGCGAGGCGGCGGGCGGGGAGCGCACGTTATCGACGAACGAACGCTCCCCGCCGCGTCGCGTCAGGCGCGATCGGCTGGGTATCGGTGAAGGGGGGAACGCTCGCCGGCGCGCCGTGCGTCGTGATGCAGCGGGTGTGCAGGGCCGCACCGGCGAGCGGTAATCGACTACTTTCGTCTGAGTTCATTGGCACTCCTGTCGTTGTCGGTCGACGGCACGGCAATCGGTGGCGGTGCGTGCATGACGGCACGCACGCCGGACGGCGCGCGAACGGAATACGCACGCAGCCGGGCTGCGCGCGCGACGGACGTGCGCTACCGCGTCGGCGGTTGCACGTCGTTCAAAAAAATCGGCGGGGTTTCTGGCCGGTCAGGCCGGAAGGGCGCCGCATCCTGCTTCCCGGGATGCGGCAGAAGACGAGGCTCTGCGCAGTTTCCTCAGGCGGCAGTCATGTTGGTCAAGCACCAACTACAACTCGCATCGGTGTTCACAGAACACTCCATGTGTTTAGACGGGGGCGATGGTAAAGGGACGCAGTGCGAAGCGTCAACCCTTTTGTAAGACATTTTTTTTGAGATTGTCATGCATCGCCGGCCGGATCGTAAGGCAGCGCGGGTTCCTGTTCGCCGGGCGCGTTGCGCGCGACGATCGCGCCCTCGGCGGTTGCCGAAGGCGCGTATGCGACCGCATCGCCGATCAGGTGCGTTACTGCGTCGACGCGGTCACGGCGGCAGCCGCATCGACGATGCCGGCGCCCGCAGGCAGTGCCGTGCACGACGTGCCGGCCGGCAGCTTCGTCGTCCGCGCGCCGCCCTGCAGTTTCTGCTGGATCTGCGCGGGCGTCAGGTTGCCGTTGACTGCGAGCATCAGCGCGGCGACGCCCGACACCTGCGGCGTGGCGAGGCTCGTGCCGTTCGCGAGGTTGTAGGTGTCCGCGCCGGGCACGGTCGTCCCCGTGTTCGACGTCGACAGGATGTTGACGCCCGGCGCGGAGAGCGCGACGTCGGTGCCGAAGTTGCTGAACGATGCGCGCCGGCCGGTCGCGTCGGTCGCGCCGATGCTGATCACGCCGCGGCAGTTCGCCGGCTGGTCGAGCCCGGTCGACAGTCCGTCGTTGCCGGCCGCGACGACAACCGTCACGCCTTTGGCGGTCACGTCGTCGACCGCCTGCTGGAACGTCTGGCTGCACGTGCCGGTGCCGCCGAGGCTCAGGTTGATGATCTTCGCGGGCGTCGGATTGGCCGGCACGCCGTTGACCGCGATGCCGGCGGCCCAGCGCATCGCGTCGGCGATGTCGCTCGTCACGCCGCCGCACTTGCCGAGCACGCGCACCGGCAGGATCTTGCCGAGCCACGAGACGCCGGCGATGCCGATGTTGTTGTTCGCGGCCGCGCCGATGACGCCCGCGACGAGCGTGCCGTGCCAGCTGCTGTTGCTCGGCGCGCTCGCGCAGTGGTAGAACGGGCCGCCCACGTTGTCGATCTCCTGTTGCGTGACCCAGTCGCCCGGGTCGGTCGCGTCGGGGCCGCGCGTGTTGCCGTTGTTGCTCGTGTTGACGTTGGAGATGAAGCTGTAGCCGGGAAGCAGGTTGCTGACGAGGTCCGCGTGCGGGCGGTAGCCCGTGTCGAGCACGGCGGTGACGACCGTCGGCGCGCCCTTGGTCAGCGTCCAGGCGGCGGGCAGGTCGATGCCGGCCGTCGGATCGAAGAGGTTCCACTGCTGGCTGTAGTCCGGATCGGTCGGCGTGTCGCGCACACCCATCCGGCTGTCCGGTTCCGCGTAGTCGACGTCCGCGTCGGCGGCGAACACCTGCGCGAGCGCGGCTGCGTCGGCCGCCGCGATGTGCTGCCCGAGCGCCAGCACGGACGCGCCGTTCGACATCGTCCGCTCGACCTGCACGTTCAGCGGCGTCTGCGACGCCGTGCTCGAATACGCGCGTGCGGCGCCGCCCGGCGCGCCCCATTGCGTGATCGCGCGCTGGATCACCGCGTCGATGCGCGACGTGCCGTTGGCGGCCGACATCGCCTGCGCGGCTGTCACGGTCTTGAGCTTCACGATCAGGTGATCGACCGGCGGCGCATTTGCGGCGACGGTTTGCGCCGCCATCTGCGCGGCGGCCTGCTGGGTCGCGCACGAGCTGCTGCTGGTCGGCGTCGACGGGGTAGGTGTCGGCGTGGGCGACGGTGCCGGCGCGGCAGTGGACGGTGCCGCGCTGCTGCCGTCGCCGCCGCCGCCGCCGCAACCGGCGAGCGGCAGCAGCGCGGCGGCGGACAGCATGCCGGCCAGCGCGCGGGCGTGAGCGAACCGTGCCACAGCGGGATTGAAACGTTTGGCTCTCATGGTGAAACTCGATCCTGGTAGATAGCCGTCGTGCCGGCGGTGGCAGTCGGGCCGGTCGCCGCGATCGTCGCCTGTCGTTGCGTTATCGCGTCGGCGTCGCTCGGCGGTCAGCCGGCCCTTCTCGTTGTTTTCCGGCGGCCTCAGCGACCGATGCTGCGACGCGCCACGCTCTGGGTAACGGCCGTTGCGGCCGCTTCTTGAGCGCGCTTCAAAAGAAAACATGGCTGGCGCGCAAACGATAGCGTTGCTGCACGCCAGCACGAACATGCGTTTCGAACGGTCGATATATCGGGAGGGCCGGCGGCGCTCCGAGATCGGGCGGCACGGCGCCGCACAAGCAGGGCTGGACGACGGCCGCAGACCTTACGCTTTCCCTGATGAGGGGCGATTTTGGCGGGCGTAGGATCGCGGTTCGATCCACGATTCGTCAGGAGAAAGGCATGGACCGTCGTTACCGTTGGCTGGCCGTCGCGCTGTCGTGTGCGCTGGCGGGCGCCGCGCACGCGCAGGCGCTCACAGGTACGCTGAAGAAGATCAAGGACACGGGCATCGTGTCGCTCGGCATTCGCGAATCGTCGGTGCCGTTTTCTTATTCCGACAACCAGCAGAAGAACATCGGCTACTCGCGGGACATCGCGTCGCGCATCATCGACCAGCTCAGGACGGACCTGAACCTGCCCGGCCTCATGGTGAAGGAGATTCCGATCACGTCGCAGAACCGGATTCCGCTGCTGCAGAACGGCACGATCGATTTCGAATGCGGATCGACGACGAACACGCTCGAGCGGCAGAAGCAGGCGGCGTTCTCGAACAGCATCTTCCTGTACGGCATTCGCTTCAGCACGCGCAAGGATTCGGGCGTGAAGGACTTCGCGGATCTCGCGGGCAAGACGGTCGCGACGACGGCGGGCACGTCGGACGAGCGCCTGCTGCGCAAGCTCAACGAAGAGAAGAACATGAACATGACGATCATCAGCGCGAAGGACCACGCGGAGGCGTTCATGAACGTGACGACGGGCCGCGCAGTCGCGTTCGTGATGGACGAGCCGCTGCTGTACGGCGAACTCGCGAAGGACCGCAATCCTGGCGCGTACACGGTGACGGGCACGCCGCTCGTCCACGAGAACTACGCGTGCATGTTGCGCAAGGACGATCCGGCGTTCAAGCATGTCGTCGACGGCGTGATCGCGAAGATGCAGACGTCGGGGGAGGCCGAGAAGGGGTATAACCGCTGGTTTACGCAGCCGATTCCGCCGAAGGGGATGAACCTGAACTATCCGCTGTCGGCGGAGATGAAGCAGCTTTTCAGGAGTCCGACGGATCAGGCGCAGTATTGAACGAGCAGCGCAGCGTGGATGCCGCCACGATGCCCGAGCCGCGTGCGGCACGTGTCGGCATCTGCAAACCATGCTTGCGTTCGCCTGACGATCCATCGATGACGCTCCACGCACGCTTTGCTGTCGATACCCTTGCGGACGATGCGCACAGTGACGGTCCGCCGGGGACTGGGTGTGCCCGCCGCATCCATGCTCGCGCAGTCTGCGTTGCGCCGCCACGAGCCACTGCATGACTGCAATTTCGGGGTGAGGCAGATTTCAGAGTAGACGATTCCTGCGCTGCTCACGAATCGTTGCCGATTTTTTTTGCTGCACCCAACGAGAAACGTTGCGCAAGCAACGCTGCCGAGTCGCATCGGCGGACGGGAATTTTGCGCATGCTCGTTCTAAAGGAACGTCTTGTAATTCAGCGATAGTTTCCTACCATGGATTGCATTCGACGCCGAGGCCCAATATCCCGGGTTGATCGGGAACAGAACGATACAAGCGGCGCCGCGAATATTCAATTTCGCATCTCATTCCGGGGAATCGTTGCAATGATCAAAACCGTGGCCATCCCGAGCGCTCGCTCGGGACATGATCCGGGGTAGTACGACCGGGGTTCATGCTCTTCGAGGTCGGCGCGACGTTCTCGGCGCGGGGAGAGGATTTGCCGTTGACGTCTCGTAGACGCTCAAATTTCGAAGTGCAAATTATCGAACCGCGATAGATGGCGCCGACGGATCGTGCTCGCCCCGAATTCGGTGAACCCGCCGATCCGATATCCGCATTCCCTGATACCCGCTATTTGCGCCAGGCACTAACGTTCTGCGCTTGCTTGCCGATAACCCATGCTGGCCACGACCAAGCAGATATCGAGGGTTTTCAATGCATTTCTGGCGCAAGCTATCCATTCAGAACAAGTTGATTCTCAGCATGACCAGTTGCCTGCTGGTCTTCGTCGCGATTTCGAGCGGGTTGAGCCTCTGGTTGATCGGGAACGCCGTGCGCGAGCGTGTCGTGCATGACGAACTGCCGACCGCACTCGACAGCATCCGCGCCGACGTGCAGCGTCAACTCGCCGGACCGGTCGCGGCATCGCGCGTGCTGGCTCGCGACGCCTTTCTGCTGCAATGGGAGGCCGACGGCGAACCCGATGCGGGCACGCGCAACTGGATGCGTCTTGCCGAGAGCGTGAAGGCGGAGCAGAAGGCCGCGTCCGTGCAGTGGGTATCGCTGAAGAGCGGCAATTACTACAACGAGGGCGGTCTGCAGCGGAAGGTCGGCGACAACGATCGGTGGCTGACCGCCTTCCTCGCGTCCGGCAAGCCGTTCGAGGTCAACATGGACCATGAGGTGACTGGCGGCGGCTACATGATGTTCATCAACAGCCGCGTGGAAATCGACGGGAATCCGGTTGGCGCGGCCGGCATGAGCCTGTCGGTGGACGCGCTGGCCAAGGGCATCGCCGCATACCGGATCGGCGAAACCGGGTTCGCGTATCTCGTGCGCCCGGACGGCGCGATCATGATGCATCGCGACACGTCGCTGATCGACGGCAAGCACTTCCTGGCGGACGAGGCCGGGCTGTCCGGCGATGCCGCATCGGTGCTGCTGGCCGGCAAGCCGTACGCTTACCTGAGCTATGCGGGAGCAGGGGGCGCGCGTTTCATCGCGACGTCCTTCATTCCGGAGCTGAACGCCTATGTCGTCGTCGAGGTGCCGCAGGGCGAGATGCTCGGGCCTGTCACGCATGCGATCCGGAATGCCGCGCTGGTGGCTGCCGTCGCAGGGTTGGGCGTGGCGTTGATCGTCATTCTGCTGGTCGGCCGCGCGATCGCGGCGCCGATCCGGCGGGCCGCGTCGCTGCTGTCCGAGATCGCCGGCGGCCACGGCGACCTGACTCGCCGCATGACGGTCGAGAGCGAGGACGAGATCGGGCAATTGTCGGAGGCGTTCAATCGCTTCGTGTCGTCGCTGGCGACGCTCGTTCATCGCATCCGGGCCGCATCGACGTCGATCGCGACCGGCTCCGCGCAGATCGCTTCGGGCAACGCGGATCTCAGCGAGCGCACCGAGGGCCAGTCGAGCAACCTGGAGAAGACTGCATCGTCGATGGAGGAGATCACCGCCGTCGTGAAGAACAACACGGAAACCGCGCGCACCGCGGCCCGGATGGTCACCGGCGCATCCGATACGGCCGTGCGCGGCGGGCAGGTGGTCGGGGAAGTGGTGAGCACGATGGAGCAGATCAGCGACGCGTCGAACCGGATTTCCGAAATCATCGGGTTGATCGACAGCATCTCGTTCCAGACCAATATCCTCGCGCTCAATGCTGCGGTGGAAGCCGCACGTGCGGGTGAGCAAGGCCGGGGGTTTGCGGTGGTGGCGTCAGAAGTGCGCAACCTCGCGCAGCGCAGCGCGCAGGCGGCGAAGGAGATCAAGGCATTGATCGAGCATAGTGCGGGGACGGTGAGCGTCGGTTCGCGTCTGGTCGGCGAAGCCGGTGAAGTCATGCGCGACGTCGTCTCGCAGGTGCAAGGCGTCAGCACGATGATGAACGAGATCGCCGAGGCGAGCCTCGAACAGAGTGCCGGGATCGATCAGATCGGTGGCGCCGTGCAGTCGCTCGACGAGATGACGCAGCAGAACGCGGCGCTGGTCGAGGAGAGTGCGGCTGCGGCGGAGAGCTTGAGGCAGCAGGCTGCCGAGCTGACGCGGTTGGTGGCGGCGTTCAAGGTGGAGGTTTGAGGGTTTGCGTGAGTGAATCGGGCTGATGTCGGGGGTGTTGCGTGGACGCCGCCTGTGTTCGGAATGTGGGTGGCGGACATTCAGCGCTCCGGCCGGCTGATGGGTGTCCTGCGTCACGACCAGCGGGTGCATGCTGTCGACCTGTTGCGGGCCATTGACGCGCCAATATGTATGACAAAAGCCCCGCCAAGTGCCGGGCGGGGCTATGTAACGCCTATTCCCGATAGGTCAGCTCCTCGGCCAACTCATTGATCAGTATCGAAAGATACTTGGCATCGCTGGTTGCATGTTGTTGAACGTGAGCCGGATCTGACGCGCTTCCAAGCAGACGAATCGCTCCGCTCTGAACGGCCGCTTTGACGATTTCCGCTGCCATCGCTGCTGCGTCTCCGCGATTGAACAATGTCATTCGCCGCCTCCGCTTCGTTGACCATGGAATAGTCATCGTAGCAAAGGGTGGGGTGGCGTGAACGGGATTTCAGGCCAATCGCGCGTCGCTCAGGTGGGGCGCAGCATGACGAATGCGCGGACGAGCAGCCAGATCCCGTTTGTGGATGCTCAGGCGATCAGCACGCTTGGGGCGGAGCGTGCAGCGGGAGCGGATCGTGAACAGGCGGGCGACGTACCATCAGTCCGCACCTGGCTCGAGTCGACCCGCTTCGACTGTTCTCACGACCGCTTGCCGGCCTGCCTTGTTCACGCATAACCTTGCTCGGATTCGCGGTTCTCGAACAGGTACCGAGCATGCTGCCCTATCCTTTGCGCCTTTTTCCCGGCGATGATTTGCGCGCGTCTGTCGAGGAGGCGCTGCGTCAGCAAGGCGTGCGTGCGGCGTTCGTCCTTCAGGGCATCGGCAGCCTCAGCGTTGCCCAATTGCGATTCGCGGGTGCCGAGGCGCCGGTCACGCAGCGCGGCGATCTCGAAATATTGACCCTGGCAGGTTCGGTGGCTCCCGATGGCGCACACCTGCACATGTCCGTTTCGGATGCAGGCGGTCAAGTGTTCGGCGGTCATGTGGCGACCGGATGCACGGTTCGCACGACCGCAGAGATACTGCTCGTCCTGCTTCCGGAGCATCGCTTCTCTCGTGAACTCGATGACCGCACCGGATTCAAGGAGCTTGTGGTTCGGCATGAATCAAGCGGCAGCGCCGCCTGAACGACAGTCATTTCCATGCTCGACTATTCGAAAGGGTTCGGGCATACGGACCTTGTCACGTGCTGAACGTGTCGCATGACATGAATGCGGAACGTCAAGACGTGGTGCCGAAGCCGGGCAGGGACCCACCACGTTCAATTGCAGGTCGCGACCTTTCCTGTCTGATGTATCCCGCTGTAAAGTGAGTGGCGTCGGCGGCAGACGATGGACCCCATGAAGTCCGTTCCTGCCGTAGAGGACAAAAATGGGGCATGATTTGAACGCGGGCTGGGGTGTAGCGTCGGTCTCCGCCCACGGGTCGCTTGAATCATTGTCAGGCCGCGCACAGGCCACACTTCAGGAGAGCTCATGTTTGACCACGTCGTATTCGGAGTCAGCGACTATGCAGCGAGCAAGGTGTTCTTCCTCAAGGCACTCGAGCCGCTCGGCATAGCGGTTGTCCAGGAGGGACAGCACGGCATCGAGCTCAGCTCGGACGGCAAGACGTCGTTGTGCATGTTCCAGACCGAGGAGAAGCCGGCGCATCTTCACCTGGCGTTCGTGGCCGAGAATCGCCAGCAAGTCGACGCATTCCATCGCGCGGCTCTGGAGGCGGGCGGCAAAGACAATGGTGCGCCTGGTCTGCGTCCGCGCTACCACGCGAACTACTATGCGGCTTTCGTCACTTGTCCGGATGGGCACAACATTGAACTGGTTTGCCACAAACCCGAGGCCTGACTGTTTCGTCTTTTGGTCAGGTCGGATGAACGGCAGGAGATGGCCGACATTACACGTTCATGTAGACCGCCGGAAAGCTGACGTTGAGGATTCCAGCGTCGACGACATCGGAGCAATGGGCGGACAAGATTACCGCCACCAAGCGCGCCAGCGGGCTGCTGAAATGCACACCCAGCTTCGGGTCGGGTAGACGTCGAGCAAAATTCTGATGAGTTTGTTGGCGTTTGCCATGACCGTCATATCGGCGCCGGGCGCTGCAATATGCGCGCCGACAGCGCGCGACACAGCCAGATCGGACCCTGGCCGGACGAGAAATGCCGCAGTCATGGTTTTCGCGTTCCTCGTCTTATCCGTTCCAGATATTTTCCTGAGGCGACTTCGATTCGCACCGTGTCCCCTTCCTTGATGAACTGAGGAACGAGAACTTCCATGCCGTTCTCGAGGGTGGCGGTCTTGAAGGTGGAGGTTTCATGCTCGTGCAGGCCCGGCGGCGTGGACACGACGCTCAACTCGACCGCCGGGGGGAATGCGATGGTGACGGGCTCACCCTCATAAAGCTGCACCGGGATTCGCATATTGGGCTGAAGAAACTTTTCGTATGCGCCGATGGTTTCCGAGGGAAAACTGATCTGTTCGAAGGTGTCGGGATTCATGAAGTAGAAGGCGACACCATCCGTGTACAGATACTCCATATCCTTGCGATCGAGCGCGTACTCCTCGAGCTTGTCACCCGGGTGCAACCGCAGTTCCTTGATGTGACCGGTCTTCAGGTTCTTGACCCTGGCAAAGACCGCGCTCGCCTGCTGGCCGCCGCCAGCGTGGTACCCGGCGCTGACGACGCTATGAAGTTCGCCTTCGAGCATGACGACCATGCCCGACTTCAGTCCGGAAGCCTCGACCATTTGCTTGTCTCCGCCTGGTCAGCAAGATGACGCCTTCAGCCTAGCACTGCAGCGGACCTCCAACAACCGGTCGGCCGCAACAGCGACAAATCAATCAGGCGACTTTGAACGGGCTTTGTCCCGGACTAACGAAGCGTCATCCGAATGCGTGGGCTGCGGCTGCGGCACCTTGGCCTTTGCTGCATACTTGACTGATTGACGTCGCCGAATGCATCGAGATGGTTGCCAGCCTCGCTCACTCCTGGTTGACCAACAGCGCGCCCGTGGCCGCTGCACAGGCTGCCGGCCGCCCGCTAGTGGCGCTCGAATCGACCATCATTGCGCACGGCATGCGCTACCCGGAGAACGTTCGAACGGCACGCGAAGTGGAGGCCCTGATACGTGACCTGGGAGTGGAGCCCGCTACCATCGCGTTGATCGGGGGACGAATCCATATCGGCCTTTCGGATGACGAACTGGAACTGATCGGCCGCTCGGACCAGGTGCACAAGGTCAGCCGCCGCGACCTTCCGGCCGTCTTGGCCGGTGGGGGGCTCGGCGCCACGACAGTGGCCGGCACGATGATATGTGCCGCCTTGGCCGGCATTGAAGTCTTCGTCACTGGCGGCATTGGCGGCGTGCACCGCGGCGCGCAGGAAACCTTCGACATCTCGGCCGACCTGCAGGAACTGGCGAAGACCTCGGTGGCGGTGGTCTGTGCGGGTGCGAAGTCTGTCCTGGACATCGGGCTCACGCTGGAATACCTGGAAACCCACGGCGTTCCGGTACTCAGTTGCGAACAAGACAATTTCGCAGCGTTCTACACGCGCGATAGCGGCTTTCGCGCGAACTTCAGGCTTGACGACGCGGCGGCGCAGGCACGGTTCATTCGCACCAAGTGGGACTTGGGCCTCGTGGGTGGTGTGGTGTTGAGCACCCCGGTGCCGGAAGCGGCGGCGATGAAGTTCGAAGAGATCGAGACGCTCACTCAGCAGGCGCTCGCCGAGGCCGCGGCACAAGGAATCACTGGCAAGGCGGTGACACCCTTCCTGCTGGCTCGCATCGAAGCGCTGACGAATGGGCGCAGCCTGACGACAAACATCGCGCTTGTGAAACACAACGCCGAGGTGGGGGCAAGGCTGGCACTGGCGTTGTCACACGTGGGGCGCGAGACGGGCGCGGCGTAGCCGCCGGAACGTCCGATCTCTATCAAACTTCGCGTCACTTTCGAACGATGCTCAAGGCGTCGCTGTGCAAAGGCGGCGCTTTCCAGCGCACAAGTCGCGCCCGGCAAGCGCCACCGCCGGAAGCGAGAGAGTCGGCTATGGCGGGTCCGAGATGGCTGAAATATGCGGTGAAACCCGACATTCGCCGCTACCGACGAACGATCGTCTGGAAAGCGCAATGAAGCAGCCTCACGCACGCCGATACCTGAACGCCCGCAACGGCCGAACTCCAGTCGTTGACTGCAAGGCAATCGCCAGCCATTAACGGCCGAGTCACGCCTCTTTAAAAACCAGGCGACCCACAGAAAAACGGGGCTCAAGCACCTTCTCGAGCCCCAGTTTCCGCAGACCATTTCCGGGGAACCCCCAAGTGCGCCGCAAAAACCCTCCGCGTTACTCTTGAGCAACGAGGAGACGAACCATGAGAAGAGCCGTACACATCGCTGTATTCGCGCTGCTGACGTATCTCATAGCCGACAGGGCACTTCTGCATGCGCACGGTCGCGATGCCAGCCCGCTTGCGTGCGCCCAGGGCTCGGAGCGGGTGAAGTATGACGCGCTCAGCCGTGGCTTCGGTGATGCCGCGGCCAGCAGCCAGAGCGAGGCGTTCATGTCGGCCTGCCTTGTGACGGGCAGGGGTGGGAAGGACGTGGCGATCGCCGACAATTGAAGAGAACGAGAAGGGCTGTTTGCGCGCGCGATGCACCGACGACCGACCTGAGGTCGTGAACCCGGTCGCGCGTGTCCTGCGGCCTGGTGATCATGGCAACCACCAAGTCGGCAGCGCCCGACCTGCAGCCGCTGCCGCCCCTCAATCGCCGACACATCGCCGCCACACGACGCCACCGGAGTCGATCCGCTCCGGCTACGCCTTGTTCTTCTTCCTCGCCTCAATAGCGGCAGCAACGAAATAACCAGCCGCCGCGAGCCACAAGCAACCGAACAGCAGTTGCGCGTCGTTCGACGACTGGAAATTCCCTTCGTTCTGGTAGCTGCACATCAATTGCGCGCCGATTTGCAGGCAGCCGGTGCGGATGGCGTCAAAAAACGACCACAGTTGATACAGACCCAGCGCCAGGAAAATCACGGCAACCCGCGCACATGTCTTGGATTTCTTCATCGTGCTTCCCATTCCCCGATGGGGCCGCGGACATTCTGAATGTTCATGCTTGACCAGATGACGCTACACGAAGGCGCGGGGTGTGTAAATCCGCACAACCGGCGTCCCCGGCCCGGCTGCGTTACATGACGGGTGCCACAGCGCTCCGCTCGCGCACCCAGATAGCCACCCATCGGCAGAAGCCCAAAACCTTTCGATTTGTCAGGTGGCTGGTTATGCTGCTGAACGATCAATGGAAATGTCGAGAGAGCGCTTCGATCCTGAAAGAGCCGGGCGTGGTATCAATTGACGAATATCAAACAACTGATAGCCGGGCAACGCCGTCCGGACAGCGAGGGCGATCCGGCACAGGAGAAACACTGCACCCGAAGACCCGTTTGCCACGAGCCGGCGAAAAGGGCGCCGGTGTGGTCCCGCTCAAGGCCGCCGCGCACCCGCCTTCGCAAACGCCCCTCGCACCTCGAAGCTGATCGTATCCGCGACATTGCCGCGCGCGTCGACCAGTTCGAGCCGATGCCGCCCTGGCCACGGCAGCCACGCGACACGATCCGCGTGCCCGATCACCTTGTCGTCGAGCCGCCACGAAAACTTCGTCGCGTGTCCCGACGTGCGCTCGAACCAGATCCGCTGGTTCTTCGGCGGAATATCCGGATCGATCGCGAAGATCGTCCCGTCGGTCGGCGCGCCGATCGTCAGCGGTGCGCGCGGCCCGTCCTTGCCGGACGTCACAGGCGCCGCCAGCCGGACCGTATCGACCGCGGTGCCCGCGACGAACCATTCGTTGCGCGACGGTTCGATGTCGCGTTCGAACGTGATGCGGCGCGCTTCGACGCCGGCAGGCGGACGCGGCGCGCGGCTCGCGAGATCGCGATGCAGGTAGCCGACGACCGCCGACCAGACGGGCGCTGCCCCGGTGACGCCCGACACGTCCCACATCGGCGAGCCGTCCGCGTTGCCGACCCAGACGCCGACGGTATAACGCGACGTGTAGCCGACCGCCCAGTTGTCGCGCATGTCCTTGCTGGTGCCGGTCTTCACGGCCGAGAAGAAGCGCGTCGCGAGCGGGTTGTCGAAGCCGAACGTGCGCACGCGCGCGTTGTTGTCGGCGAGGATGTCGGTGACGATGAAGGTCGCCGACTCGCTGAACACACGCGTACCGTCGGCCGCACGTGCGGGCGTCGACACCGAAGCCGAAGCCGAAGCCGAAGCAGGGGCAGAAGCCGGCAAGTCGATGGTCTTGCGCGCGACGCCCCCGTTCGCGAGCGCGCGATACGCATTGGTCAGCGACAGCAGCGTGACGTCCGCGCTGCCGAGCGCGAGGCTGAAGCCGTAATAGTCGCCTTCCTGCGCGAGCGGCAGGCCGAGCGCGGTCAGCGTGCGCGCGAAGCGGTGCGGCGTGACGAGCACGAGCGTGCGCACGGCCGGCACGTTCAGCGAGCCGCCGAGCGCGCTGCGCACGCTCACCCAGCCCTTGAAGTCCTTGTCGTAGTTCTGCGGAATGTAGAGGCCGCCGCCGGCCGCGAGGTTGATCGGCGCATCGTCGAGCAGCGACGCGGCGGTCAGCCGCTTCTCGTCGATCGCCTCGGCATACAGGAACGGCTTCAGCGTCGAGCCGGCCTGGCGCGGCGAGAGCACCGCGTCGACGTCGCGCGCGTTCGACAGTGCGCCGGACGAGCCGACCCACGCGCGGATCTCGCCGGTCGCGTTGTCGATCACGACGACCGCGCCGTCCTGCACGTTGCGCCGATGGGCGGGCGCGTTGAGCTCGGTCAGTGCGCGGGTCAGCGTATCGCGCGCGAAGCGCTGCAATGACGCGTCGAGCGTCGAGCGGACCTGCGCGCCCGCGGCCGGCCTGACCTCGGCTGCGATGCGCCGCGCAAAATGCGGTGCGAGCACCGCGCCGTCGTCGCGTCCGGCGCCCGCGGGGCGCGACGTGACGAGCTGCACGTAGCCGTCGAGCGACGCGCACGCGTCTGCGGCTTGCATGTCGTGCAGGATCCGGCACGCGCGTTCGGCGACTTTCGCGGCGCTCGCGTTCGGCGCGCGCACGAGTGCGGCGGCGACCGCGGACTCGCGCACGTCGAGCCCGGACGGCGCCTTGCCGAACAGCGCGTGCGACATCGCGTCGAGCCCGATCGTCTCGCCGCGGAACGGCACGAGGTTCAGGTAGGCCTCGAGGATCTGGTCCTTGCGCCAGCCGCGTTCGAGCAGCAGCGCGTTCACGGCCTGCGACGCCTTTTGCGGCAGCGAGCGCTGGCCCGAGCGGCGCGGCGAATCGCCGAGCAGGCCCGCAAGCTGCATCGTCACGGTCGACGCACCACGCGTGCGCTCGTTCCACAGGTTGCCCCACGCGGCGCCCGCGATGCCGCGCCAGTCGACGCCGCTATGCGCATAGAAGCGCTTGTCTTCGGACACGACGATCGCTTCGCGGAACGCGGGCGACACGTCGGCGAGCGCGACCCAGTCGCCGCGCCGCTGGGTGAGATCGACGCGCGTGCGTTGCAGCGGCGTGCCGTCGCGCGCGAGCAGCACCCAGTCGGAGCTGCGCCATTGGTGGCGCACGTCGTCGTAGGACGGCAGCGCGTGCGCGGCGAGCGGGGCCGCGAGCACCACCGCGATGAAGAGGCGGCCGGCAATACAGGCAATATGCGCCGGCCGCAGCGCAGCGAAACCCTTCATCGCGCGCTCACGACTTGCCCGCGTCGGCCGGCTTGACGGTCACCGGCGGATTCGGCCAGAGCCCGTACACGGACGGCGCATACAGCGCTTCGACGCGCGTCGGCGGCAGGCCGAACGTCCCGACATTGTTCAGCCGCACCGTGTATTCGACCGAGAATTTGCCCTTCGGCAGGTAGTCGTAATACGCGCGGTAGCCGTCGAAGTCGCGTTCGACGAATGCCGGCCACGTGCCGTCGGTCGTCTTCTCACCCTGCGTTGCCGCCTCGGAATCGCGGCCGAGGCCGGAACCGAGGATCGTCGCGCCGGACGGGATCGGATCGTTGACGACGACCCACGTCATGTCGCTTTGCGCATCGATGTCGAGATGGACGCGCACCACGTCGCCGCGCGTCAGCACGCCGCTGACCGCGGGCGACACCGGCGTGACGGTCTTCGTGATCCGGTAGCCGGCGGCGAACGGCGCGCGCAGCGGCACCGCGGCGAGGCTTTCGACCGTCGCCCACGGGCGGCCGGTGCCGTCCTGCACGACGCTCAGCGTGCCGGGCTGCGCGGCGCGCGGCCACGGCAGCATCACGCTGCGCGCGGCGGCGGCGCGTGTCGCCGGAGTTGCCGGGGTCGCCGACGCCGGCGTAGCGGGCGCAGGTGCGGGCGCGGGCATCGCAGCCGCGGGTTGCGACCACGCGATCGTGCGCGCGTCGCCGCCGAGCGCGACCTTCGTCGTGCCGCTGACCGGCGTGCTTTCGTACGTGCGCGAGAAGCGATCGACGGCGAGCAGGCCGAGCGCGTTCGACGTCGTCGTCTGCCACGCGCCGCGCTGCTGCAGCGCGAGCAGGCCGGCCGTCACGCGCGGCATCTCGTCCTTCCATGCCGGGTCGCCGGCGAACTCGAGCGCGAGCCGGGCCGCGTTGGTCTCGTTGTTCGTCATCAGCCACCACAGATCGTCGTCGCGCGCGGTCGAGAACACGAGCTGCGTGCCCTGGTACGTGAGGCGCGCGCGCAGGATCTGCTCGACCTGTGCGCGTTTCTCGTCGCGCTGCGGGATGTCCTTCACGCGCGTCAGGATCGCGTGATAGTCGATCACGGCCGACGTCGGCCACTGGTTCGGCGCGATCTCGAGCGAGCCGAGCATCCGGCCTTGCGCGGCGCCGTAGCGCGACAGCGCCTCGATCGCCGCAAGCTTGCGCAGGTCGCGGTCCTGGCGCGGTGCCCACGTGTCGCGCTCGATGCGGCCTTCGACGAAACGCGCGAGCCCGGTCTCGAGCTGCGTGCGCACGTCCTCGGGCAGCGCGAAGCGCGGATCGAGGCGGCTCGCTTCGTCGGACAGCACGAGCAGGTACGAGGACAGCGTCGGGCTGCCGTAATGATCGTTGTCGGACGGGGGCGGGAAGTAGCTCGCGAGCCCGTCGCGGTCGAGGTAGACGGGCATGCGCGCGGTCAGCGCCTGCCATTGCGCGGGATCGCGCAGGCCGATCGCGCGCGATGCCTGCTGTTCCAGGCAGCGGTACGGGTAGCGCTCGAACCAGCGCCGCACGCCCGGCAGGCCGTCGGCGAGCTTCGACTGCAGCGAAACCGCGATGCCGCCGCGCGGCGCGCCTTGCGCGTTGGGCGCCGCGCCCGCCGGCGGCGCGACGGGCAGCGTGAGCGTGCCGTCGACCTGCGTGAGCGTCGCCTGATGCACGGTGACGGGCAGCGCAAGCACGACCTTCTGCGCGATCGCGAGCGCGTCGGCGGCACGCGCGCCGCCTTGCTCGGCGGCTTCGATGCGCCAGTTCAGCGCGCCGGCTGCATCGAGCGCCTGCTCGGGCACGGTCACGGTCCACGCCACTTCGCTTGCGCTGTTCGGCGCGAGCGATACGGTCTGCGGCGCGACGTCGAGGCCCGTCGCATGCGGCGTCACGACGACCTTCATCGTGCGTTCGGTCGTGTTGCGCAGCGTGACCTGCGCGCGGAACGCGTCGCCTTCGCGCACGAGCGGCGGCAGGCCGGAGATCAGCTGCAGGTCCTGCGTGCTGCGGATCGACGTGCTGCCGCTGCCGAAGCGGTCGGGGCCGACGGCCGCGATCGCGACGATCCGGAAGCGGGTCAGCGCATCGTTGAGCGGGACTTCGACGGTCGCGCTGCCGTTCGCGTCGAGCGTCACGCGCGGATTCCACAGCAGCAGCGTGTCGAACAGCTCGCGCGTCGGCGCGGTGCCGCCGCCGCCGCCGGCCGGCACGGCCTTGCGGCCGAAGTGGCGGCGTCCGACGATTTCCATTTGCGCGGTGGCCGTCTCGACGCCGTACGCGCGCCGCCGCAGCATCGCGTCGAGCAGGTCCCAGCTGTTGTTCGGCATCAGTTCCAGCAGCGCCTCGTCGACGGCCGCGACCGCGATCTGCGTGCCGGCCGGCGCCGGCTGGCCGCCGGGCAGCGTGACCTTGACGTGCGCCTGCGCCTTGCCGCGCACGGTGTAGCGGGTCGCGTCGGTCGTCACGGTCACGCCGAGCCGGTGCGAACCCGTGCCGACCTTGATCTCGCCGAGGCCGTAGCGGAACGCAGGCTTCGACAGGTCGACGAACGCGGTCGGCGCTTCGTAGTGGCGGCCTTCGCGCCAGAACGCGCGCACCCAGTCGAGCGGCGCCTTCCAGCCCCACGTGAAGAACGAATACCACGGCACTTCGCGGATGCGGCCGCGCAGCGCGAGCACCGACACGTACACGTTGGGCCCCCACGATTCGCCGACCTTCAGGTCGACGGTCGGGTTCTTGCCGTTCAGTTCGACGATGTGCGTCTCCATCACGCCGCCGCGTTCGACGGCGACGAGCGCGGTCGCATAGCGGAACGGCATCCGCACCTGGAAGCGGGCCGTTTCGCCCGCTTCGTACGACGTCTTCTCGGGAATCACGTCGATCCGGTCGGTGTTGTCGCCGCCGAACCACAGCTCGTCCTCGCGCGTGACCCACACCGACGCCGACGCGTTCGACGTGCGCCCGTCGCCGTCCTTCGCGACGGCGATCAGCTGCACGTTGCCGGCCTGCTCGAGCGTCGCGTCGCACGACATGCGGCCCTTGTCGTCGGTCTTGCCGGAGCACAGCACGCCGAGGTCGCGCGTGTCGCTCTTGTTGTCGTACGCGTAGAAGCCGCCGACCATCCGCTTGCGCGACGACGTCGTGACGTGCGCGACGCCCTTGATCTCGATCGGTACCGACGCGCGCGGCTTGCCCTGCAGGTCGAGCGCAATCGCCTGCACGGGCACCCGCTGGCCGACCGATACCCAGTGGCCGGCCTTGATGCCGGCGACGACAGCAGCAGGCCACAGGATCGTGTCGCCGCGAATCGTCTGGACTTCGCCGTTCGGGTCCGCGAAGGTCGCTTCGAGCGCGAGGCGCTTCGGCGCGTCGACGACCGGCAAGCCCTTCAGCGTGACCGAGCCCGAACCGTTGCGGTCGAGCGTCAGCGGCAGCTTGTCGGCGATCAGCTTCGTCGCGTCGGGATCGTTGTCCGCGCGCGATGCGTTCCCGCCGTTCTCGCCGTCCTGCTCGTCGTCGTCGGCCATCCCGTCGCTCGTGTCGGGGCGGTACGGTGCGAAGCTGAAATCCTCATAGCGGTCGATGAATGGCGGCGACGCCCATTTCATCAGCGCCGACACCTGCACCGGCAGGTTCGACGCGCCGCCGCCCGACACGTAGTCGATCTGCACCGCGAGCGGCGCTTCCTTCACGGCGACGAGCGGGCTCTTCTGCGCGTCGCGCGCGCCGATCGAGCCCTTGAGGACGGGCAGGCGGAACGCCTCGACGCGGAAGCTGCCGCTGTAGTAGCTGGTGGTCGGCGCATCCTCGGGGCCGTCCTCGAGCGACACGCTGTATTCGCCGAGCTTCGCGGCGGGCGGCAGCGTGAATTGCGTGTCGGCGCTGTGGTCGGCGCCCCACGTCAGCGGCAGCCGGTAGGTCTGGTCGGAGCCGAGATGGCGGATCGTCACGCGCGCCGGGTAGCGCGACGGGAACGCGAGGGTCTGCAGCGTCTCCTGACGCAGGAAATGCTTCATCGACACGGTTTCGCCCGCGCGCAGCAGCGTGCGGTCGAACACGGTATGCGCGCGCACGGTCGGCGCGCTGTCCATGTCGGTCGGCACGTTGAAGCGCCACGCCTCGATGCCGCGGTTCCAGCCCGAGCTGACGAACGCCATGTCGGGGCCGGTCTTCGGATCGTCGACGCGGGCCGACACGAAGTAGTCGTCGTAGCGATCGGACTTGCATGCGTGCTTCGGCTCGAACGGCCCGTCGATCTTCAGCAGACCCTGCGCGTCGGTCTTGCCGGCCGCGATCTCGTCGCCGTTGCAGTCGGACACGCGCACCTGTGCGTTCGGCACCGGCTTGCCCCTGTCGAGCGTCGTCACCCACACGACGCTGTTTTCGCGGCCCTGTTTCAAGTGCACGCCGAGATTGGTGACGAGTACCGCGGTGCGCACGTACATGCTCGACGGCTTCGCGAGCAGCGAGCGGCCGAGCGCCGGCGACGCGAGTTCGAGCACGTAGAAGCCGGGCTTGTCGATCGGCACGCCGACGATCTCGAACGGGCGCAGCGTCTTCGGATCGGCCTTCGGCAGCGTCAGCGTCTGCACACCGGCTTCGCCTTTCAACAGCGAAAGCGAACGCACGTCGATGCGGCGGTCCTTCGGCGCAGGCTGGTGTTCGCCTGCCTCGAGCGGCACGTATACAGGGTGTTGTCCGCCGCGCCGGAGCAGGCCGGGGATCTGATCGTCGATCGACCCGGCCGTCATCGACCAGTTGTCGAAGCGCTCGACGAGCCGCATCCACTGGCGGATCGCTGTGTCGTTCTCGACCTTCAGGTTGGAGAACTGCGCGCCGCCCGCGTTGAGGCCCGCGATGTGCAGGTCGGCCTCGACGTTGCGCAGCGTGACCGGCACGAGCGCGGGCATGCCGGGTTCGGCGAAGCGTTCGACGATGCCGAACGTGCCCGACGAGAATTTCGCGAGCGGCGGCATCGGCGCAGTGCGCGTCGCGAGCGGGAACAGGTCGGCGTTGCTGAGCGTGCGCCCGGTGACGTCGCGCAGGCCGGACGGCAGCTCGATCGTCAGCGCAGCCTGCGCGGGCAGCGGCGGGGCGAACGTGACGGTCGTCACTTCCTCGCTCTTGTCTTCCGGCACGAAGTTCGGCGCGAACGAGCCGTCCGGGCCGCGCAGCCGGATCGCTTCGGCGTTCTTGCGCGTGATCGGCGCGTTGAAGGAGAGGGTGAGCGGGCGCAGCGGCGTGCACGGCGCCTTCGCGTTTTCGCGTTCGCACGAGAAGCTCGCGGCGAACGGCGCACGCACGGTGAAATCGAAGCGGCGCTCGGTGTCGTTCGCGATGCCGCTCGGGCTCGCGACGCCTTTGCCGTAGACGAGCTGCATCTTTGCGCTCGACGGCAGCGCCTGCGCGCACGACAGCGTCAGCACGCGCGCGGCGTCCTTCTTCAGGTCGAAGTGGTCGAGCAGCGTCTTGCGCGTGTCCGCATCGGCGTTCTCGACGGGGATGCGGTTGCCGATGCCGGCCGCCTCGCACCAGATGTTCGCGAGCGCCGAGCGTTCTTCGGCCGGGCCGTTCAGCTTGATCACGAACACCTGGCGTTCCTCGATCTCGCGCGAGCCTGGCCGCACCGACACCGGGAACGGGCCGCCGGTCTGGAACGTGAAGCGGCGCGGGCCGGTGGCCGCGTTGCCGGCGACCGAGCGCAGCCCGTCGTTGAGCGCGACCGAGCAGCGCACGCCCGGCGGCAGGTCGTTCTCGAAGTCGTAGACCCAGGTCTTGTCGTCGAGCCAGTGGCCCTGGCCGCGCCCGGCGGCGGAGTCGTTACACGTGACGCGTGCGGGGTTCGGCGCGGACGCCGAGCCGAACGCGACCATCGGTTCGTCGAACTTGACGACGGACTGCCGCACTTCGGCGACGGTGCCTTGCGGCGACACGCTCACCGTGCGCGCCGCGCCGGCCTGCAGCGACAGCACCGCGGCGGCCCCGAGCGCCGCGACGGCACTGGTGCGCCATAGCAGTCGCTTGATGATTCGACAGGAATTGTTTTGCTTGTCGTTGTCGCGTTGCTTCATCGCTCGATTGCCCTCGGAGGGAAGCTTTCTGATTGGTTGCACGCGATTCTAACCGACCGGCATCCGTGCACTTGCGGGCCGAAAGCTTGGCACCGTTGTGCGACACGTTGGTGCACATCGCACACATGTCGCGCCGACGACACAAAAACCCGGCGAAATGTCGATTGTCCCGGATTGCGGAACATTTAATGGACTATAAAAAGATTGTCCGATCCGAATTGTGCGCGTACATTTCAGGCCCCGCGCCAAAGTTTGAGAAATATCAAGCGTGGTTTTCCCGAATCTGGCGTCCGAGAGAAGGAAGCATGCACAACGACAACACTCCCCACTCGCGTCGCGCCAGCGACGCTGCCGGCGGCATCACGCGGCGCCAATGGCTGCAGGGCGCACTCGCGCTGACCGCCGCGGGCCTCACGGGCTCGCTCGCGCTGAAGGCGCTGGCCGATAACCCGGCCGCCGCGCCGCTCGATACGTTCATGACGCTCTCCGAAGCATTGACCGGCAAGAAGCCGCTGAACCGCTTGGTCGGCGAGCGCCTGATGCAGGCGCTGCAGAAGGGCTCGTTCACGACGGCCGACAGCCTGTCGCAACTCGCGGGCGCATTGTCCGCGGGCACGCTGAATCCCGACCAGGAAGGGCTCGCGCTGAAGATTCTCGAAGCGTGGTACCTCGGTGTCGTCGACAACGTCGTGATTACCTACGAAGAGGCACTCATGTACGGCGTCGTATCCGATACGCTCGTGATCCGCACGTACTGCCCGAACAAACCCGGCTTCTGGGCCGAAAAACCGATCGAGAGGCAAGCCTGATGGCCGATACACAACAAGCCGACGTCGTCGTCGTCGGGTCGGGCGTCGCGGGTGCGATCGTTGCGCACCAGCTCGCGATGGCGGGCAAGTCGGTGATCCTGCTGGAGGCCGGCCCGCGCATGCCGCGCTGGGAAATCGTCGAGCGCTACCGCAACCAGCCGGACAAGATGGATTTCATGGCGCCGTACCCGTCGAGCCCGTGGGCGCCGCATCCGGAATACGGCCCGCCGAACGACTACCTGATCCTGAAGGGCGAGCACAAGTTCAACTCGCAGTACATTCGCGCGGTGGGCGGCACGACGTGGCACTGGGCTGCGTCCGCGTGGCGCTTCATCCCGAACGACTTCAAGATGAAGACCGTGTACGGCGTCGGCCGCGACTGGCCGATCCAGTACGACGATCTCGAGCACTATTACCAGCGTGCGGAGGAAGAGCTCGGCGTGTGGGGCCCGGGCCCCGAGGAAGACCTGTACTCGCCGCGCAAGGCGCCGTATCCGATGCCGCCGCTGCCGCTGTCGTACAGCGAGCAGACGATCAAGACCGCGCTCAACAACTACGACCCGAAGTTCCACGTCGTGACCGAGCCGGTCGCGCGCAACAGCCGCCCGTATGACGGCCGGCCGACCTGTTGCGGCAACAACAACTGCATGCCGATCTGCCCGATCGGCGCGATGTACAACGGCATCGTGCACGTCGAGAAGGCCGAGCAGGCCGGCGCGAAGCTGATCGAGAACGCGGTCGTCTACAAGCTCGAGACGGGCGCGAACAAACGCATCGTCGCGGCGATCTACAAGGACAAGACGGGCGCCGACCATCGCGTCGAGGGCAAGTACTTCGTGCTGGCCGCGAACGGCATCGAGACGCCGAAGATCCTGCTGATGTCGGCGAACCGCGATTTCCCGAACGGCGTCGCGAACAGCTCCGACATGGTCGGCCGCAACCTGATGGACCACCCGGGCACCGGCGTGTCGTTCTACGCGAGCGAGAAGCTGTGGCCGGGCCGCGGCCCGCAGGAGATGACGTCGCTGATCGGCTTCCGCGACGGCCCGTTCCGCGCGACCGAGGCGGCGAAGAAGATCCACCTGTCGAACATGTCGCGGATCGAGCAGGAAACGCAGAAGATCTTCAAGGCCGGCAAGCTGCTGAAGCCCGCCGAGCTGGATGCGCAGATCCGTGACCGCTCCGCGCGCTACGTGCAGTTCGACTGCTTCCACGAGATCCTGCCGCAGCCGGAGAACCGCATCGTGCCGAGCAAGACGGCGACCGACGCGGTCGGCATCCCGCGTCCGGAGATCACCTACGCGATCGACGACTACGTGAAGCGCGGCGCGGTGCATACGCGCGAAGTCTACGCGACGGCCGCGAAGGTGCTCGGCGGCACCGACGTCGTGTTCAACGACGAGTTCGCGCCGAACAACCACATCACCGGCGCGACGATCATGGGCGCGGATGCACGCGACTCGGTCGTCGACAAGGATTGCCGCACGTTCGACCATGCGAACCTGTTCATCTCGAGCAGTTCGACGATGCCGACCGTCGGCACGGTGAACGTGACGCTGTCGATCGCGGCGCTCGCGCTGCGGATCTCGGACACGCTGAAGAAGGAAGTCTGACCGTGCTGAAACATACTCTCACCTTCCTCGTGGCCGGCTGCCTCGCGCTGCCCGGCCTGGCCCGCGCCGACGACGCGACCGGCAGCGGCGCCGACGCGGCGCTCGTGAAGCGCGGCGAATACCTGTCGGTCGCCGGCGACTGCATGGCGTGCCATACGGCGAAAGGCGGCAAGCCGTTCGCGGGCGGCCTGCCGATGCCCGTGCCGCTGCTCGGCAAGATCTACACGAGCAACATCACGCCCGATCCGGACACCGGCATCGGCAACTGGACGTTCGAGGACTTCGAGCGCGCAGTGCGGCACGGCGTGTCGAAGAACGGCGACAACCTGTATCCGGCGATGCCGTACGTGTCGTACACGAAGATCAACGACGACGACGTGAAGGCGCTGTACGCGTACTTCATGCACGGTGTCGAGCCGGTCAAGCAGACGCCGCCGAAGAACGAGATCCCGGCGCTGCTCAGCATGCGCTGGCCGCTGAAGATCTGGAACTGGCTGTTCTTCAAGGAAGGCGCGTACGAGCCGAAACCGTCGCAGAGCGTCGAGTGGAACCGCGGCGCGTATCTCGTGCAGGGTCTCGCGCACTGCAGCACGTGCCACACGCCGCGCGGCTTCGCGATGCAGGAGAAGTCGGTCGACGAGACGGGCGGCAGCTTCCTGTCGGGTTCGGTGCTCGCGGGCTGGGACGGCTACAACATCACGTCGGATCCGAACGCGGGGATCGGCGGCTGGACGCAGGCGCAGCTCGCGCAGTACCTGCGCACGGGCAGCGTGCCGGGCGTCGCGCAGGCGGCCGGACCGATGGCCGAGGCGGTCGAGCACAGCTTCTCGAAGATGACCGACGCGGACATCGGCGCGATCGCGACGTACATCCGCACGGTGCCGGCCGTCGCCGACAGCAGCGTCAAGCAGCCGCGTACCGCGTGGGGCACGCCCGCCGACGACGGCCTGAAGCTGCGCGGCATCCCGCTCGCGTCGTCGGGCATCGACGCGGCGCGCCTGTATCTCGGCAACTGCGCGACCTGTCACCAGATGCAGGGCAAGGGCACGCCGGATGGCTACTATCCGTCGCTGTTCCACAACTCGACGGTCGGCGCGTCGAATCCGACCAATCTCGTGCAGGTGATCCTGAACGGCGTGCAGCGCAAGGCGGGCAGCGAAGATGTCGGGATGCCGGCGTTCCGTCATGAGCTGTCGGATGCGCAGATCGCCGCGCTGACGAACTACCTGACCGGGCAGTTCGGCAATCCGGCCGCGAAGGTGACCGAGCAGGACGTCGCGAAGCTGCGCTGAGCGGCGCGCGGCGGTGGGCAGCCAACTTTCACGAAAGGAGGCGCGCAGCACATCGGGCGGCGCCCGATGCGGTTGTTGCAGAGCGGGGCGGGCGGCGATCGCCGTCGCCCGTCCTGGTTCATTGACATGTGGATGCGCGTTTGCGTCGCGCATCGCGTTCGTTGATCGATCACCATGACACCGCGCCAATCGTTTCTCGCGTCGCAACGCGACGTGCTGCTGTTGCTTGCCCGTATCCTGATCGTCATCGTGTTCATTGCGTTCGGCTGGCCGAAACTCATGCATTTCTCCGGCACCATCGCGTTCATGGGCACCGAGGGGGCGCCCGCGCCGATCATCTCGGCCGCGATCGCCGTCGTGATGGAGTTGTTCGTCGGCATCGCGCTGCTCGTCGGCTTCTACACGCGTCCGCTTGCGCTGCTGCTCGCGCTGTACACGATCGCCGCCGCGATCATCGGCCACCACTACTGGACGATGATGGGCGGCGAACAGGCGAACAACATGATTCATTTCTACAAGAACTTCGCGATCGCCGGCGGCCTGCTCGCGCTTTGCGCGGCCGGCCCCGGACGTTTTTCGATCGATCGCGGCTGACCGGACGCGCGCATGGGGCGCGTGTCGTACGGTCAAGACACCGAGGGGGCAATACCTTGCGATTCAAACACTTCGCATTGCTGATGGCGGCGGCCGCGCCTGCGGCCGCATGCGCGCAGACGAGCGTGACGCTATACGGCCGGATCGACGGCGGCGTCGAATACCTGAACCACATCGCGACGCCGAACGGCAGCGCGACGCGCTGGAGTGCCGAGGGCGGCGACTGGGGCACCAGCATGTTCGGGCTGAAGGGCGTCGAGGAGCTCGGCGGCGGGCTGTCGTCGGTGTTCAACCTGGAGACCGCGTTCCAGGTGATGAACGGCACGACGGGCGGCGGCCGGATGTGGTCGCGCCGCGCATATGTCGGCCTGAAGAGCAACACGTGGGGCCAGCTGCAGGCCGGCCGCAACCTGTTCATCGACAGCGACGGCGTGTGGGAATTCGACCCGTTCGTCCAGCAGGCGTTTTCGTCGGCGTCGCTCGTGCGCGGGCGCAACTGGCAGCAGACCAGCAACAACGTCGAATATCACAGCCCGGTGATCGGCGGCTTCGACGTGCAGGCGCAATATGCGTTCGGCAACCAGTCGCGCGGGTTCAACTACGGCGCGGCGGACGATTTCGGCCGCTCGGACGGGATCATGATCTCGTACCACTCGCCGATGCTCGACGTGCGCGGCATCTACGACGAGCTGCGCGACAACAACGGCAAGTTCAGCAACATCTTCACGGCGTCGCGCGAGTATTTCGTCGGCGCGAACGTGAAGGTGTCGAAGTTCAAGATCCAGGGTGCGTATACGCACTACCAGGCACCCGACAGTCCCGCGGGCGTCGCCGATCGCGCCGATCACTTCTGGCTCGGCGCGACCTACGTCGCGAATCCGCAATGGGCGGTGACGGGGGGCGGGTACTACGTGAAGGTCGGCGACGGCGGCGGCGATGCATCGCACGATCCGTCTGGCCACGCGATGATGTACGTGCTCGGCACGACGTACAACCTGTCGAAGCGCACGTTCCTGTACGGCACCGTCGCCTATGTGCGCAACGGCGGCAACTCGAACTTCTCGCTGCTCGCGACGCCGCGCGACGCCGCGCGATGCGAGCCCGAACACGAGCCCGCTGGCGGGGGAGTCGCAGACGGGCGCGTATGTCGGGATGATGCATAACTTCTGATTCGCGCGCGATGTTGCCGGGGCGCCGTCCGCCGGTCGCCGTTCCGGGACGTTGCGCACGACGCGGCGGCATGGCTGCCGTCGCGTCGGCTCCGCCAACGTTACTGCATCGATCGCGACAGCCGGTCGATCAATCGAGCGCCTTGCCCGCTTTCTCGTCCATGCACCGCAGCGCGAGCAGCGTCAGCACGCCGCAGCCGATCGCATACCACGCAGGCGCATTCGGGTTGCCGGTCGCCGCGATCAGCCACGTGACGAAGAACTGCGCAAACCCGCCGAAGATCGCGACGCCGACGCTGTACACGAGCGCGCCGCCCGTCGCCCGCACTGCGCGCGGGAACAGTTCGCCGAGCATCGCGCCCGTTGCGCCGATGTTGATCGCGTGAACGACCGACAGTGCGCCGATGATCGACAGCAGCGATGCAGCGCCCGGCCAGCGGTTCAGCGCGATGAAGGCGGGATAGATCGCGGCCATCAGCGCGACGCGCGTCCACCAGACGATCCGGTTGCGCCCGTACACGTCCGACAGGTAGCCGCCGAACGGCGTCACGAGCATCAGGATCGCGCCGGCGACGCAGCCGGCCGTCATCGACAGCCACGTCGGCAGGTGCAGGACCTGCACGCCGTAGATCGCCATGTAGAACACGATGATGTAATGGATCGACGTGCCGCCGATCGTCACGCCGAGCCCCGCGAACACGGCCTTGCCATGATGGCGCAGCACGGCGGCGAGCGGCAGCGACGCGACTTTCTCCTGCGGCGCCGCCGTTGGCGTTGCAGCCGGCACCTCCTCGACGGTGTGACGCAGCCAGTAGCCGATCGGCACGAACAGCGTGCCGATGATGAACGGCACGCGCCAGCCCCAGCTTTCGAGTTGTGCGGCATTCAGCGTCGACGTCAGCGCGACACCCGTCAATGCACCCGCAAGCGCGGCGAGCCCCTGGCTCGAGAACTGGAACGACGCATAGAAGCCGCGGCGATGCTGCGGCGCCTGTTCGAGCAGCAGCGTCGTCGACGCGCCCACTTCGCCGCCCGACGCGAACCCCTGCAGCAGGCGTGCGAGCACCAGCAGCAGCGGCGCGGCGATGCCGATCTGCGCGTAGGTCGGCGCGACCGCGATCGTCGCGGTGCCGAGCGCCATCAGCAGCAGCGTCGCGATCATCGCACGCTTGCGGCCGACGCGGTCCGCATACATGCCGATCACGAGCCCGCCGAGCGGCCGTGTGACGAAGCCGACGCCGAAACTGGCGACCGCGAGCATCAACTGGCCGAACGACGAATGCACGGGAAAGAACAGCTTGCCGATCAGGATTGCGAAGAAGCTGTAGACGGTGAAGTCGTAGAACTCGAGCGCATTGCCGACCGCGGCAGCGGCGATCAGGCGGCGCTTTTTTGCGGCGGCGCGCGCGTCGACCGGCGCGCCGGCGAAATTGAGGGCGGACGTTTCCATGGTGCTCCCGATGAACGCGAGACTGCGAGATGAGGGGCCGTCAGGCCGCGAGCCAGGCTTCGGCGACGCGGACCCAGTAGCTCGCGCCGATCGCGAGGATGTCGTCGTTGAAGTCGTAGCCGGGGTTATGCACCATGCATCCGCCCTTGCTGCCAATCCCGTTGCCGATGAACGCATAGCAGCCGGGGCGCGCCTCGAGCATGAACGCGAAATCCTCGCTGCCCATCAGCGGCGCGGCATTGGCCTCGACGCGGTCCGCGCCGAGCATCTGGCGCGCGATGTCGGTCGCGAACGCGGTCGGTTCCGGATGATTGACGAGCACCGGATAGCCGTAGTCGTACTGCACGTCGGCCGTCACGCCGAAGCTCTCGGCCTGGCCTTTCGCGAGCGCGTCGATGCGGCGCGCGAGCAGCTGGCGCACGTCGGCGCTCAGTGCACGCACCGACAGCTTCATCACGACGGTCTCGGGAATGATGTTGAAGGTCTCGCCGGCCTTCACGCTGCCGACCGTGATCACGGCCGCCTGCTGCGCGTCGACTTCGCGCGCGACGATCGTCTGCAGCGCGACCATGATGCTGCCGGCCGCCGACATCGGGTCGCGCGCAAAGTGCGGCAGCGCGCCGTGCCCGCCGACGCCGCGCAGCGTGATCGTCACGTTGTCGACGGACGCCATCGCGGCGCCCGCGCGGAACGCCATGTCGCCCGCCGCGCGGCCCGGCATGTTGTGGATCGCAAAGATCGCGTCGCACGGGAAACGGTCGAACAGGCCGTCGTCCATCATCGCCTTCGCGCCGCCGAAATTCTCCTCGGCGGGCTGGAAGATCAGGTTCAGCGTACCGGAGAACTTGCGCGTCGCCGCGAGGTGCCGCGCTGCGCACAGCAGCATCGCGGTGTGGCCGTCATGGCCGCACGCATGCATCTTGTTCGCATGGCGGCTCGCATACGGCAGGCCCGTCGTTTCCGCGAGCGGCAGCGCGTCCATGTCGGCGCGCAGGCCGATCGTGCGCGTGCCTTGCCCTTCGCGCAGCACGCCGACGACACCCGTCTTGCCGAGGCCGCGGTGGACCTCGTAGCCCCAGCCGGCGAGCAGTTCGGCGACGAGGTCGCTCGTCAGCGTCTCCTCGAAGGCCAGCTCGGGATGAGCGTGGATCCGGCGGCGCACGTCGATCAGGTCGGGCGCGATCGCGGCGATGCCGGGGATGACGGGGTTTGCAAGCTGCATGGTCTCTCCAATGGGGCTCGAGTGTGGCGTTTGACGCGCATATGACGTCAAAGCATATAAATTTCTTTCGCGCACCATAAGCTGATAAATTGCTTTGGTGCTCACCACCGGTTGCCGCTAGGGAACACCCTGACCGGGTGTTCACTCGATGCATCCGGGTTATCCCGTATCACACGCGTTGCCATGAAATACCATCAGCTGAAAGCGTTCGTCACGGTCGCGGAGGAGGGCAGCATCCGCGCGGCCGCGCGGCGCCTGAACGTGTCGCCGGCGGCACTGACGAAGGCGGTCAAGGAACTGGAGATCGCGCTCGGCGTGTCGCTCGTCGTGCGCACCGCACGCGGTGTGCAGCTGACCGGCTTCGGCCAGCAGCTCCAGGTGCGCGCGCGGCTGATCGTCGCCGAAATGCAGCGCGCGCGTGACGACATCGAACAGGCGCAGGGCGCGATGACGGGTTCCGTCGCGGCGGCCATCACGCCGGCCGCCGCGGTGACGATCCTGCCCGATGCGTTCTGCGCGTTCCGGCGGCGTTTTCCGGTCGCCCGCGTGAGTCTTGTAGAGGGCTTCCCGGGCGTTGCGCTGCCGCGGCTGCACGACGGCTCGCTCGATTTCGCGGTGGCGGTCGTCGTGCCCGAACTGCTGGCGGCCGAGTTCGATCATGCGGAACTCTATGCGAGCCGGTCGCTGATCGTCGCGCGCAAGGGGCACCCGCTCGCGAACGCGACGTCGCTCGCCGATCTCGTCGACGCCGACTGGCTGATGAACCCGTCGCCGGAAAGCTCGACGCAAGTGCTGTTCAACTGTTTCGTCGCGCATGGGCTGCCGGTGCCCGCGCGGATCGTCGAGTGCCCGAGCTTCGGGCTCGCGCACAGCCTGATGACGGGGTCCGACTTGCTCGCGTCGATGCCGGAACAACTGCTGGACGCCGACTGGGCGCGCGACCGGTTCGCGGTGCTGCCGATCCGCGAGCGGCTGCCGGCCGTATCCGTGCAAGTCATCACGCGCCGCGACAGTCCGCTCACGCCGGCCGCGTCGATGCTGCTCGACTGCCTGCGCGATTCCGCGCGGCGGCAAGGGCTGCGGTGAATCGGTGAAGTGCGCGCCGGTTGAGTTATCACGTTATCCTGAACATGTTGCGCAGCCCGCTGCGCGCATCCGTCCGGCGTTCGCGCGGGCGTCGCGGCGCCGTCCGGGCGATACGCGGTTTCGGCGCGTCGCCCGCGAGCCGGTATCATTACGGCCGGCCGGCGGTGCCGGCCGATCTCCAACAACATGCAAATCAGCATCCAGCAATCAGAGGCGTCACATGACCAGTGCAACCCAATTCGACAACGTGTCGGTCGTCAAGCGAGCCAACGTGTATTTCGACGGCAAGTGCGTATCGCACACCGTGCTGTTTCCGGACGGCACGCGCAAGACGCTCGGCGTGATCCTGCCGTGCGCGCTCAACTTCGGCACGGACGCGCCCGAATTGATGGAAGTGCAGGCCGGCAAGTGCCGCGTGAAGCTCGACGGCAGCAGCGAATGGCAGACGTACGGTGCAGGCGAGTCGTTCTCGGTGCCGGGCAAGAGCCGCTTCGACATCGAAGTGCTGGAAACGCTCGACTACGTCTGCAGCTATCTGTGACGACGTCGGCGCGCGTGCGTTGCCGCGTCGCGCCGGTCGTCGTATGGAAAAGCCCCGCGCAAGGCGGGGCTCGTGACTTCACGGATGGCGCGAGGCCATCCGGCGCGCCTGTTACAGGCAGGCGTTGATGTCGCCTGCCGCATCGGCGCCCGTGCCGCGGAAGCCGACCCACGTCTTCGCACTGGCGGTCTGGGCCGGGCGGACCATTGCAGCCGCGCCGTTCGGCGGTTGCTGGCCCGGTGCGTAGACGTCGGTCGCGAGGCCATTCGCGAGCACGTTCTGCGACACGACCTGCTGCTGGGATTTGTCTGCCCAGGTCTTTGCGATGCACGCCGACACGTCCTGAGCGGGTTTCTGGCTTTGCCCCACGTTTTGCACTGCAGACGAAGGATCGGCCGCGTGAGCAGAAATTGCGACGGTCAATGCGATGAGCGGTAAGTATTTCACGTTATCTCCCTCGGGTCGTGATTGAATGAGCGCAATGCGCAGCAGTACTGCGCTGCGTAAAGTGAGATCGCACCGTGCAAGCGGGGTTCCGACGATTCCGAAACAAGATGTTAAGGCGCTTGCCAAACGGTGGATCCGATGCTGCGCATCCGGCATGCGATGCGTTCGCATGCCGGTGTCGTGACGCACAGCGTCACATGGTGGTCTCGCTGCCCGAGCGTGTGAAGGTTGCCGGCCGTGGCGTGCGGCATTCGTGTGAATGTCGCGCTACGGCTCGTTATCGTGGAATGGCTGAATGAAGGCCCCGTCGCATGAGACACATGATGACAAACTTTCGGGCCTCGAACTGTCAAGCAACTTCAAATGCGCGGAGGCGGGCAGACGGCGATCGTTCGCGTCGGCGAGGATGCACGCGCGAACGTGCCGAATCGATGGCGCTGCCGGCGCGTGCCGGCAGCGTAGAGAGAATGAACCGGATCAACCGGCCTTGTTCGGCGAACCGAGGCGGCGGCGCGCGTTGACCGGCACGATCGGCCGGAAGCGTTCGCGCTTGTGTTCTTCGTCGAAGTGCTGCAGCGCGGGCTTGATCAGGTCGCTGCGCGACACGAGGCCCGCGATGCGCAGCGATTGTGCGTCGTCGACGACCGGCAGGCGTTCGAGGCCGAGCACCGCGAGACGCGTCGCGACGAGTCGGCACGTCTCGTGCGCGAGCGCGACCGCCGGCGTGCGATCGGGGAGCACGTTCGCGACCGGCGTATCGGGCGTGTACTTCGCGCGTTGCGCGTCGAGCAGCGTGCGATCGACGATGCCGAGCAGCCGGCCGTTCTGCACGACCGGATACGCGCGGTGCGTCTGCGTCGCGCCGAAGTACTGCGCTTCGACGATATCGAGCGTCGCCGCGGCGTCGATCGTGACGATCTTGTCGGCGTCCGTCATTACCTCGGCGACGTCGTGCCGCTCGAGCGGATCGACGCCGTATTCGCGGTAGATGTGATAGCCGCGGCGCGCGATCTTCTCGGTCATGATCGAGCGCTTCATCACGACGGTCGCGAAGCCGTGCGCGACGAGCGTCGCCGCGAGCAGCGGCAGCAGCGCATTCGTATCGTGCGTGAGGCCGAACGCGAACACGATCGCGGTCAGCGGTGCGCCGAGCGTCGCGCCGAGCGTCGCGGCCATGCAGACGAGCGGCCACAGCGCCGGATCGCCGCCGGGCAGCACCGGCGACAGCACGGTGCCGAGGCCCGCGCCGAGCATCAGCAGCGGCGCGAGCACACCGCCCGACGTGCCCGAGCCGAGCGCGATCACCCACATCACGGCCTTGACGACCAGCAGCGCGAGCGCGACCTGCAGCGCGATGTGCTGATGCAGCAGATCGCCGATCACGTCGTAGCCGACGCCGAGCGCGCGCGGCTGCAGCCAGCCGCCGATGCCGATCACGATCGCGCCGAGCGCAGGCCACCACATCCAGTGCACGGGCAGCTTCGCGAACGTGTCCTCGACGCGGTAAAGCGCAGCCGACAGCCCGCACGCGAGCATGCCGGACAGCAGGCCCGCGACCACGCACGACAACAGCGCGACCGGCGACGGCGCGGCGGTCGTCAGCGGAAACAGCGGGTCGACGCCGAAGAACAGCGCGCGCGCGAAGCCGGCGACCGCACAGGCGAGCGCGACCGGCAGGAAGCTGCGCGGGCGCCATTCGAACAGCAGCAGTTCGACGGCGAGCAGCACGGCGGCGACCGGCGTGCCGAACACGGCGGTCATGCCGGCCGCGGCACCCGCGACGAGCAGCGTCTTGCGCTCGGCGGCCGTGACCTTCACGCACTGCGCGAGCAGCGAGCCGAGCGCGCCGCCCGTCATGATGATCGGCCCCTCGGCGCCGAACGGGCCGCCGCTGCCGATCACGACGCCGGACGACAGCGGCTTCAGGATCGCGACCTTCGGCGACATCCGGCTCTTGCCGAACAGGATCGCCTCGATCGCTTCCGGAATGCCGTGGCCGCGGATCTTCTCGGAGCCGAAGCGCGCCATCATTCCGACGATCAGCCCGCCGATCACCGGCACCGCGATCACCCATGCGCCGAGCGTGTTGCCCGCGGGCGAGCGGTCGGCGAACGAGAACTGCTGGAAGAAGAACAGGTTCGTGAACAGGTGGATCAGGCTCAACAGCACGAACGCGGCGAGCGTGCTGAGTACGCCGATTACGGCGGCAAGCAGCGCTATCTTCG
Source organism: Burkholderia sp. MR1-5-21 (assembly GCF_053427715.1). Taxonomy (NCBI): domain Bacteria; kingdom Pseudomonadati; phylum Pseudomonadota; class Betaproteobacteria; order Burkholderiales; family Burkholderiaceae; genus Burkholderia; species Burkholderia sp. MR1-5-21. The sequence goes on along the minus strand of NZ_JBSAXD010000006.1, from coordinate 45,025 downwards.
GCAGGCGGTCGTTGGTCGCGAAATCGCGTTTGTGCGGGGCGTTCATCGGCGTGGCGAAAGCAAGAGTCAGAAATCGAGTTGTGGAACCTGGAATGCGCCCTTGAGCGACTTCAGTTCGGTGCGGTGCATCGCGGCGAGGCGCGCGAGCAGCGTCTCGCCGGCGTCCTCGAGATGCACCTCGACCTGGCGGCGATCCGTTTCGCTCGGCTTGCGCTTCACGAGGCCGAGCGCCTCGCAGCGCGACACGAGCGCGACGACGCCATGGTGCTGCGCCTGCAGGCGTTCCGCGAGCTCGCCGATGGTTGCCCATTCGCGATGCGGATAACCCTTGATGTGCAGCAGCAGCAGGTACTGCAGCGGCGTCACGCCTTCGCTCTGCGCGGCACGCTCGGAGAAGCGCTCGAAGCGGCGCATCTGGTAGCGGAATTCGGAGAGCTGCTGGAAGTCGGACTTGTTCAGCGCGCGTCGGGAGTCGGTCATCGTCGTTCTGAGGATCAGTTACGGTAACGTGCAAATATATCACAACATGATATAAATGGACGAGCTGCGCCGCGACTGAATGTGCGGCGCGGCGGTGCCCTCGCTGTGTCCTCGCAGTGTCCTGTTAAGCGGCCTCGAGCATTTGCGTCTGCTGGTACAGGCCCGTGACGAGGTCGGTCTGGGTCATGATGCCGACGAGCCGGCGCGACGCGTCGACGACAGGAATGTGGTGGTGCCCCGAGTGCGTGAACAGCGGCACGAGCGCGGTGAGCGGCATCGTCTGCGGCACCGACGCGACATCGCGGCTCATCACGGTATGGACGCTCGCGGGCTGGCCGCCGATCGATTCCGGCAGGCGCGCGGACAGGCGTTGCCACAGCGCCGTCGGGCGGCGCGTCTGGCGCGTCAGGTCGGCGCGGGTGACGATCCCGACGAGGCGGTGGTCCGCGTCGACGACGGGCAGCGCCTTCACATGGTGCCGGTCGAGCATCGTCAGCGCGGTCGTCACGGACGTCGACGGCGCGACGCTGATCGCGCGCTTCGTCATCAGGTCCGCGCAGGTGAGCTGGCCGAACGTGCGCGCGTACGCCTGAATCTCGGTTTCGCGCAGCAGCGCTTCGAGGTCGTCCGGATCAACGTCGAGCCATTCGCTGCGGCGCTTGAGCACCGCGTCGAGGTCTTCGCGCGTGAAGCCGCCGCGGGCGGGCGCACGGCCGGCGCCGGCTTGCGGTTTCGCGTCGGGGCGCGCGCCGCCATGCGGATAGCGGTGGCCGGTCAGCGCGTGGTAGACGAGCGCGGCCGACAGCAGGATCGCCGATTGCAGCGCGATCGGCTCGAGCACGAAGCTGAAGCCGAGCGCGTGGATCGCGGGCCCGCCGAGCACGGCCGTCAGCGCGACGGCGCCCGACGGCGGGTGCACGCAGCGCAACGCGAACATCCCGCCGATCGCGAACGCCACCGCGACCGCGGCGGCCGTGATCGGATCGGCGATCCATTGCGCGCACGCGACGCCGACCGACGCGGCGACCAGGTTGCCGCCGATGATCGACCACGGCTGGGCGAGCGGACTCGCCGGCACCGCGAACAGCAGCACCGCGGACGCCCCCATCGGCGCGACCAGCAGCGGCACGAGGCCGGGCACGCCCGGCACGACCTTCATCGTGAAGCCGACCGTCGCGATGCCGACCAGCGCGCCCGCACACGAGCGCAGACGTTCACGCCAGCCGAGGGTCATGGGAAGCGGGAGGAAGCTGTGCAGCCATTGCCGCAACGTGCGGCGTGACGAGAGGGAGCCGGACGACATGGAACGTGTGACGAAAAGTGGGGCGCGCGAGAGCCGGGGTGTGACGGAAAGCCGCAATTATATCTCGTTGTGATACAAATTGTCGCGCTGCATCAACATGTTGCCGGCATGCGACGCGCCAGGGGCTGTTCACGTCAATGACGGGCTTGCGAACGTGCGTCGCCGCCCGGTGCGTCCGGATCGGTCGATGCGGGCGGTTCCGGCGAAACCGGCGCCACACGGCCGTTCCAGCACATTTTTGTCCGCGGCGGCGTACAATTCGGCCAGCAGAATTCTCCCGAACCTCCTGGACCCCGCACGCGATGCCCGCTCTCCCGCCTTCGTCCCGGCACGGTGATCGACTCGGTGCGGCCTTCGGCCCTGATCCGTCCCCCACCTGACGCGAGCCCGGCCGACGCTTTCCCCACTTACTTTCCCGAAGCCAATTCAATGGACATGCTCGAAAACATGCGCCTGTTCGTGCGCGTTGTCGAAGCCGGCAGTTTCACCGCGGTCGCGAAGGAGATCGACGCGACTACCGCACAGGTGTCGCGTGCCGTCTCGAACCTCGAGGCGCACGTGCAGACGCGCCTGCTGCATCGCACGACACGCCACCTCGGCCTGACCGAAAGCGGCCAGCGCTATTTCGAGCGCGCGAAATCGATCCTCGCGGAAATCGACTACGCGAATGCCGAGGCGCGCAACGCGCTGTTGCGGCCGTCCGGCAAGATGCGCATCCACGCGATGACGGGGCTCGGGCAGAGCCACGTCGTGTCGTCGATCGTCCGCTATCAGGAGGACAACCCGGACGTGTCGGTCGAACTGACGCTCGCGCAGCGGATGCCGAACCTCGTCGAAGAGGGCTACGACGTGTCGATCGTGACCGCGTCGCAGCTGCCGGATTCCGGCTACGTCGCGCAGACCTGCGGCACGAGCTGCAGCGTGCTCGTCGCGTCGCGCGACTATCTCGCGCGGCACGGCACGCCGCAGACGCCGGAGGACCTGCCGAACCACACATGCCTGCGGCTCGACACGCCGGCGTCGCCGGCCGACGAATGGCGGCTCGAGCACAAGGACGGCGACGAGCAGGTGTACGAGCTGCCGCCGGCGCCGTTCCAGGTCAACGTGCCGGACGCGCTGTGCGTCGCCGTGCGGGCCGGCCGCGGGATCGCGTGCGTTGCGCTGTACACGGTGCTCGACGACATCCGCGAGGGCCGGCTGATCCGCGTGCTGCCCGAGTACCGGCTGCACACGCTGAGCGTCTACGCGGTGTACGCGACGCGCCGCTATCTCGATGCGAAGATCCGGACCTTCCTCGAACATTTGCGCACGACGCTTACGCCCGCGCTGGAAAACGACCTGCGCGAGCTGGACCGCCTGACCGTCGAGCACGCGCCGGGCGGCCGCAAGCGCGCGTGACGCTGGAGTAGTGCGAGCCCGCGCGCAGGCTCGCGCGATGGCCGTCCGTTCGCGCCGCCGGCCAAGGGCGGCGCTTGCTTGCCGGTGCAAGCAGGCCGGCGTTTACGCTTTGGCCGTTCGTCGACGCCGCTTGCCCGGAGCGGGTGCTTGCGTGCCAATGCAAGCAGGCCGGCGTTCACGCTCAGGCCGCGCGCACCGGCGTTCACGTGTCGGCTGCGATGCGAATCCGCTCGAAGCGCCCGGCCAGCCACCCGTACGCGGCGATGCCGATCAGCCCGTGCGCGGCGACGAACCACAGCGCGTCCGAGAACGAGCCGGTGCGCGCGACGAAATAGCCGATCACGAGCGGCGTGACGATCCCGGCGATGTTGCCGAGTCCGTTGAACACGCCGCCGCTCAGGCCTACCATCCCTTCCGGCGCGGTGTCCGCGAGCACGGCCCAGCCGACCGCGGCGAGCCCCTTGCCGAAGAACGCGATCGTCATCAGCGCGATCACGACCGTGTTCGACGTCGCGCCGTTCGCGCACACGATGAGCGTCGCCATCGCCATCCCCGCGATGAACGGCGTCTTGCGCGCGCACGACGGATGCATGCCGCGCCGGATCAGCCAATCGGACAGCACGCCGCCGAGCACGCCACCCGTGAAGCCGCAGATCGCCGGCAGCGCCGCGACCCAGCCGGCTTCCATGATCGTCATCCCGCGTCCCTTGATCAGATATATCGGGAACCACGTGATGAAGAAGTATGTGAGCGCGGTGATGCAGTACTGACCGAGATAGATTGCCCAAAGGTTCCGGTGGCGGAACAGTTGCGCGACGTCGCGCCACGATAGCCGCGGCCGTTGCCGGACACGATTCGCTTCGAGATCGACGAGCGCGCCGTGCGTGCGCAGGTAGTCGAGCTCCCGCGTGCCGACGCGCGGATGGCTGTGCGGCTCGCGATACCACGCGAACCACAGTGCGCCGAGCAGCACGCCGAGCATCCCCATCCACAGGAACACGTGTTCCCAGCCGAGCGCATGCGTGAGCCACGCCATGCACGGCGTGAAGATCACGACGGCCATGTACTGCGCGGAATTGAACAGCGCCGATGCGGTGCCTCGCTCGCCGGTCGGGAACCAGCACGCGACAATCCGCGAATTCGCCGGGAACGCCGGCGATTCGACGAGACCGAGCATGAAGCGCATCGCGAACAGCGCGAGCGTCGCGGCCGCGCCCGACACGCCGAGCCAGCCGACCGTGCCCTGCAGCATCGTGAAGACCGACCACAGCAGCAGGCTCAGCCCGTACACGCGGCGCGCGCCGAAGCGGTCGAGCAGCCAGCCGCCGGGGATCTGGCCGATCGCGTACGCCCACGCGAACGCGGAGAACACGATGCCGAGCTGGACCGGCGTGAGGCCGAGGTCATGCGCGACGCCGGTGCCGGCGATCGACATCGTCGCGCGGTCCGCGTAGTTGACGACCGTGACGACGAAGATCAGCGCGAGGATCGCGTAGCGGACGCGGCCGATCGCGTGCGATGCGGCAGGGGACGCGGCGAGTGCGGCGTCGGGGGATCGATTGGGCATGCGTGTCTCCGGGCCTCCGTCGTGCGGAGGCGTGTTGTCGCGTCGGGGCCGGTCGATTTCCGGCGGGGGCGGGCGGCGCGATCGACGCCGCGCCGCGCGGGTCAGCTCGTCACGCTCGTCGGCGGGCGCTGGCCCGCGAAGCACGCGGCGAGGTTGTCGAGCACGATCCGGCCCATTGCTTCGCGCGTCTCGCGCGTCGCGCTCGCGCGGTGCGGCTGCACGACGACGCGCTCCAGATCCAGCAGCGCGGCCGGCACGTGCGGCTCGTCAGCGAACACGTCGAGGCCGGCGCCGGCGATCGTGCCGTCGGCGAGCGCACGCACGAGCGCCGCTTCGTCGACGAGCTTGCCGCGCGCGACATTGATCAGGAATCCTTTCTTTCCGAGCGCGGCGAGCACGTCGGCGGTGACGAGCACCTTGCCGTGGTCGGCCGATGCGGCGAGCACGAGCACGTCGCTGTCGCGCGCGAGCTCGGTCAGGTCGTCGACGAAGCGGTAGCCGCTGTCAGGATGCGCGCGCGGCCCGTGATAGCTGACCGGCATCCGGAACGCCTGCGCGCGCTGCGCGATCGCGCGCCCGACCCGGCCGAGCCCGACGATGCCGAGCCGCTTGCCCGTCACCTGCGTCGCGAGCGGTTGCGCAACCTTGCCCCAGCGCCTGGCGCGCACGATCCGGTCGCCGGCGCCGAGGTCGCGCAGCGTCATCAGGATCAGGCCCATTGCCATGTCGGCGACGTCGTCGGTCAGCACATCCGGCGTGGTCGTCACGTGGATGCCGCGCGCGCGTGCCCGTTCGAGGTCGACCGCATCGGTGCCGATACCGCTGATCGCGACGATCTCGAGCGCGGGCAGCCGGTCCATCAGCGTGCCGGACAGGCCGTTCGCGCCGCCCGTCACGACGCCGCGGATGCGCGGCGCAACGCGGTCGATCAGCGCGTCCGGCTGCGGCGCGACGTACAGGCGGTGCACGGTGTAGCGCGCCGTCAGTTCGGCGTCGATGTCGGCGGGAAGCGGCTGGGTCAGGAGTAGATCGATGGTCATGAAGGTCCCGGTCGTGCGGTGGAGCGGCAAGTGCAACCGAGTATAGGAATCGCATCGATGTTGGTCTAACATCTAAAGGCTATGGATCAATACAACTTTTGAATGATTGAACTGCACCAGCTTCGCTGCTTCGTCGCGGTGGCCGAAGAACTGCATTTCGGCCGCGCGGCCAAGCGGCTGTTCATGACGCAGCCGCCGCTCAGCCGGCAGATCCAGTTGCTCGAGCACGCGCTCGGCATCTCGCTGCTCGAGCGCAGCAGCCGGCAGGTGAGCCTGACCGCTGCCGGCGAGCGCTTCCTGCGCGACGCGCAGCACATCCTCGAGTTTTCCGCGCGGGCGGAGCAGGCCGCACAGCGCGTCGCGCGCGGCGAGGCGGGCCGCATCACGCTCGGTTTCACGGCCGTCAGCGCATACCGGATGATCCCGATGCTGCTTGCGCACGCCGCGCATGCGCTGCCGGACGTCGATGTCGAATTGCGCGAGATGGTGTCGACCGTGCAGATCGACGCGCTCGTGTCGCGGATGCTGGATGCGGGTTTCGTGCGCCAGCGCGCCGCGCGGCAGCCGCTCGAATACCGGCTCGTGCAGCGCGAGCCGCTGCTCGTCGCGGTCGCGGAGGGGACGGCGCTCGCCGCGCGCGACCGGATCGGCCCCGACGATCTCGACCGCCAGCCGTTCATCGCGTATTCGCCGAACGAGGGCAAGTACTTCTACGACATGATCTCCGGCATGTTCGCGAACGCGGGGCGGCTGCCCAATTACCTGCATTACGTCGGGCAGACGCATACGATCCTCGGCCTCGTGCGCGCGGGGCTCGGCGCGGCGCTCGTGCCCGCGTCGGCGCGCGAACTGCACGTCGGCGGCGTCGTGTTCCGTCCGCTCGCGGATGTCGACGTCGCGGCCGAGCTGTACCTGACGTGGCGGACGGACAACGACAATCCGGCGCTGCCGGGATTCAACGCGATGGTCGAGCGCTTTCTCGCGCAGAGCGCGGACGCCGGCACGCTGTGAGCGGCCAGTGCGGCGTCGCGCGAGAACCTTTCAATCCGGAAGCTTGTCGCGTGCGAATGACCAGTGATCCTGACGGAGCGGCGCGTCGCGAGTCTTGCGGAATCCTTTCGATTGGCAAGCTGCCGACATCCAGCGCTTCTTTCATCGTTGAAAGGCGCGGCTTGGGGCGGCAACAGCGGCAAACGTCAACCCGAATTCGCAAGTGATGCGAAAAACGCACGCCCGGCGCGCACCGCGCTGAGCGCTTGACGCGTGCATGCCGCTCGGCGCACGATACGTCCGAGCATTGGGAGCGGGACGCGCCGGCCGCGCGACACCCGCATCCGCGACACGCAAAAGAACAACGATGAGCCCTTACGCACTCGACTCGGTACCCGAATCGGCACTCGAATCGGAAGTTGAACCCCGGCCGCATCGCCGTACCGGGACAGCGATCCACCCGACGCATCTCGCGTCACGTTTTCGTCATCCGGTTTCGGCCGGCACATCGGTACCATTGCCGTTCCCGGCATCGGCAGTACGCGACGCCGGACCGGGTGGTCGCATCGAACCGCCAGCCTCACCCCATCAACGCATCCTGAATGGCGCCGTCACGGGCGTGTCGTGACGCCGGCCGGCGCACGTCCTCGCATCGCGGCGGCCGCTTCCCGGAGGAAGCCGGCGCCACCGGAGTCCGAAGCATTTCGATTGAGCGTGAAAGAGAAACAAAACGCAGTTCAGTTCGAGGTTCAAGGAGAAACTCATGTCGCAGCTTTCGCATGAAGAAAACGGCAGTTCGGGGAATCGCAAGGCAACGCTGATCAAGTGGGGGATCATCATCGCGGGCGTCGCGATCGCGGCGCCCGCCGCGCTGTTCGTGCTGAAGGGGATGATCGCGCTGATCACCGCGGCGGTCGTCGGTCTCGGCGCGATCTACTTCGCGCCGGTCGTCGCGATGAAGTTCGCGAACCAGAAGGTCAGGATGATCGTCGAGGAGGCGCAGTCGAACCCGATCGAGACGCTGATCAACCAGCTCGCGGAAAAGCGCCAGGCCGCGCAGAAGTTTGCGGACAGCATCACCGCGTTTCGCACCGAGGTGAAGAACTTCGAGAACAAGACCGAGCAGTTCGAGAAGCAGTATCCGGAAGACGCGCCACGCTTCAAGATGCAGCTCGACACGATGAAGCAGCTCCTCGCGTTTCGCGAAAGCCGCTACAAGCAGGTGCAGAACGAGCTGAAGAACTTTGCGTCGGCGATCGACCGCGCGAAGGCGATGTGGGACATGTCGCAGGCCGCGCAGCAGATGAACAAGATCGCGGGCCGGCAGACCGCAGACACGTTCGAGCAGATCAAGACCGATGTCGCCGTCGATTCGGTGATGCGCTCCGTGAACAAGGCGTTCTCCGAAATGGAGACGTCGCTGATGGACAACCCCGAAGTCAAGCAGGCGCAGCAGCAGGCCGCGATCGACGGCAGCCGCCCGCACGGTATTGAAGCGGCGAACCCGGCCCAGTTGCCGTCGAAACAACAATAAATCCAGCAGGCACGCAAACATGAAAAAACTTCTCGGTGCAGTCGCATTTCTGGTGGTGCTCGTCGGCATCTGGTTCGTGCGTCAGGGCGGCGGCTTGCCGAAGCTGGCGCCCGCGCAGGATGCGACGCCGGCCGCCACGTCGGCGCAGGCGAACGGCAGCGGCCAGCCGGCGCCGCCCGCGCAGTCCGGCAACGTGCTGCCGGCCGGCTTCAAGCCGGAAGCCAGCGCGCTGAAATCGATCGCGGAAAACGGCATCGTCAGGATCTCGGTGCAGAATCCGAGCGAGCCGTTCTTCGGCGAGGACAAGGGCGCGCCGCACGGCTTCAACGTCGAGTTCGCTCAGCTGCTGTTCTCGGATCCGTCGTTCTCGCATGGCGGCAAGCCGATCGTCGTCGATACGCGTCACGAGGTCGACACGTATCCGGGCGTGCCGAAGCAGCTGCTCGACACGGATGCGAGCGGCAACCATGTCGTCGACGTCGCGATGGACGGCCTGACGTTCCCCGACAACACGCCGTCGGGCGTCGTCTATTCGGTGCCGTACGTCGACGATTTCGGCTATTCGCTGATCGTCCGGCAGAGTTCCGCGATCCGCTCGACGGACGACCTGGCCGGCAAGACCGTCGGCATCCTGAAGGGCGACCCTGATGTGCGCGCGTTCGTCACGCGCCAGTATCCGAACGTCCACTTCGTCGAGGTCGACGATTCCGATCCGGCCTTCATCGCGAAGAGCCTCGACGGCCGTACGGTCGACGCGTTCATCTACGACTATCCGTTCGCGGTGAGCTCGATCAAGGGCACCGATCTGAAGTTCGCGGTGACGAAGCTCGACGGGTCGAACATCGCGTACAAGATCGGCGTGCGCGCCGACGACCAGGACCTGCTGATCTACCTGAACGCCGCGATCGCGAAGCTCAAGCAGTCGCCGCAGTATCTCGAGCTGCTGCGCAAGTACTTCGTCAGCGACCAGGCGGTGACGACCGCGGCCGCGTCCGGCGAGCACGTGTATGTAGTGAAGCAGGGCGATACGCTGAACATGATCGCGGCCAGCAAGCTCGGCAGCGGCCAGCGCTATCGCGAGATCCAGCGGCGCAACAACCTCGCGAATCCGAACCTGATCCTGGCCGGCCAGCATCTCGTGATTCCGGTGCGGTGACACGCGACGGCACGCGCGGCCGCATGATCGACGCCGGCCGCGCCCGCGAGACGCCGGACCGCGCGAGCCCGATTCGGTCAGGCAGTCCGGTTTCGGCTCATGCCGGAATTGCCGGTTTTCAGCGAGACATCCGATGGCGCACCGCCTGTATCTGTACAACCTTGACGAAGTCGGCCGGACCGGCGCGCCGTGCCTGGGCATGGTGGAGTGGAACTACGACTTTCCGACCGTGCTGAGCCCGTTGCTGTCGTCGTCGCCGTTCCTCGCGCGCAACCGCTGCAACGACACCGGCGAGGCCGACGGCCTCTATGCCGACGCGGCAGGCGGCAAGGCGCTGATGGCGCGGCTCTATGCGTTCCTGGAACGCCACGCCGTGCGCCTGATCAACGATCCCGACGCATTCCGTGAAGCGAAGCGGAAGATGCTCGCGTTCCTCGGCAACCGGGCCGTGCATCGCTACTTCCATCTCGACGCATGGGACGTGTTCAATCTGTCCGAGGAGACGCACGTCCGACAGGCGCAGTCGCTGCTGGCGCGCATCGAACGCGACAACGCGCGGATCCGCGAAGCGATTGAAACGGACGATCCTGCGCTGCTCGACGCTTGCGAAGGTCTGGGATGCGAGGATGTGACGAGCTTTCGCGAGCTGATCAATCAGCCGCACTACGACTATGGCTGGGAACCGCTCACGTCGATCATCCATGACAACGCGCTGGTGTTCGAGCAGGACGGGCGGCACGGCGTGATGGCGGTCACGGGCGAGGTGCTGGCGCCGGCGCGGTATGACGAGATCGGCGAATTCGACGCGTGGACGGACGTCGCGATCGTCAGGCAGGGGGACCGGTACGGCCATATCGATACGGAAGGGCGCGAGATCACGCCCGTGCAGTACGAGCAGGTGTGGGCGTTCTGGCGCGGCGATTTCGCGCGGGTCTTGCGGCAGGGCAAATTCGGCGTCGTCGATCGGAACGGCGTGGAGGTCGTGCCGTGCCGTTACGAGGAACTGGCGGTCCTGCTTCATTTCGGCGAATGCTGCTGGGCGGCGCGCGAGCACACGCTGTGGGGCGTCGTCGATCCCACCGGGCAATGGCGGCTGCCCGCCGAATTCGACGCGATCGACCACTCGACCGGCGTGATCTTCGCGACCCGTCCCGGCCATACCGTGCCGGACGTCCATACCCGCCGGTTCGTGCAGTTGGGGAGCTTGCAGCAGGAGCAGGTCGAGGTCATCGAGGCGACGGACGACGACGGCGGCAAGACGTTCCATTACATGGTGCGGCAATCCGGCGACGACGGTGCGGAGCGGGTCTCGCTCGTCGACGAGGACGGCAACGCGCTGCTGGCGCCCGGCGCTGTCGACGAGCTGTGCAATTTTTCGGTCGGGGTGCTGCTGCGCTTTCGGCGAGGCGAGCGCTGGGGCCTTGTCGATTATCACGGCGTGGAGCGATGCGCTGCGCGTTACGACAGCGTCAACCATGCCGGCTTGCGGGACGGCTGGCTGGCGATCGGCTTCCGCGACGGCCGGGCATGGGCCGTACGCAACGACGGCAGCGACGAGCTGCTGTCGACCGCCGTCGCCAGCGAGCTGGCCGGATACGAGGATTCGCGCCTGTTCGACGATGCGCAACGACGCGCGCTCGCGCGCACGGCGGCCGGCGGCCGTTGAGCGTCGGAAGAAACCTGGCCTCCGATGCGCAGTCGGCTGGAATGGAACCGCGACGAACGACAGGTTGCGGGCCGATGGCCGATCGCATCGGCGCTTCGAGAACGCGCACGGGAGATGTCACGCGCGCCGGGAATCAGTACACTGGCCCTTATTGCGATAACGGGACATCTGCCGGTGGCACGGATCGCATCGACGCATGCGCCGGGACCGTCCGGCTCAGCCGACCCCATTCAAAGACGACATCATGAGAGAACGTCCGCGTTACCTGCAGGCCTTGCGCGTGCAGGCCGTCGGCGCGCTTGCCTGGCTCGCGATCCTGCTGTCCGCGCAACCGGCGTTCGCGGGCGCCTTCGACCGTGCCGCCGAAGCGCAACGCTACCGCGCGTGGCTCACGCAATTCGAGGCGGACTTCGCGACGCTGCAGCAACGCAGCGCGTCCGGCAAGCCGGTCACCGACGATGAATTCGAGCAGATCTTCGCGAAATCGGTCGTGCCGAAATCGCGGGCGATCCCGTTGCTGAAGACGGTTGCCGCGCAGACCGGCGTCAGCGCCGGTGCAGGCTTCGCGGTCGCGGGCGCCGGCGCGCTCTTTTTCGACGTCCTGCGCGAGTCGGTGCCGGCAGGCGAGGGCGGCATCTATCCGGAGACTGACGCGAAGATCGCGGCACGCGACCTGAGCGTGTGGTACATGCACATCGGCGCCGCCGGCGAAACGGCCGACGACTACTTCAACGATCCGAAGCGGTTCAAGCCCTATCATCTGCCGCCACCCGGGACGCTCGAGCGGAATGCCTATCCGTTCCTGCTGATGGACGACCGGCATGGCGCATTGCGGCTCGGCGGTGTCAGCGCCGAATTCTGGAACCTGATTGCGACGTTCCATGGCACACAATTCCAATAACGTCCGCCGGCGCGCGCGCCTTCATGCGTTCGCGCTCGCGGCCGGTCTGGCGGCCGCGCCGATTGCCCACGCGGTGTGCGATCCGTCGGACGGCGCGCTGGCGTCGATGACGCACGTCGCGGTGGATTTCTCGCTGGACGACGGCGGCACGCTGCTCGGGCTGGACGGTTCGCGCATCAAGTCCGCCGACCTCGACGCGCCGTTGCGCGTCACGCTCGACGGACGCGCGCGCCCGACGCTGTGGGCGGAGCAGGTGGACTGGTCCGTCTACCGTCTGCCGGACAAGCGCATCGGCCCGACCACGCTGTACTTCGATCAGGCGGCGGACGGCACGCGCCATCTATGCCGCGTCGAGCAATACGGCTTCACCGACGCGTTCGAAAGCAGGCGCGACGCGCTGCTGACGCGGCAGGAAAGCGATCGTTACGCGGACGAACGACGGCACGGCGGGCCCGGCAATCGCGCCGCCGATGCGCGCGCGGCGGAGCCCGGCGATTACCGGCTGGAACGCAAGCTGGTGCTGCAATACGACGGCGCCGGCCGGCTGACCGATTTCGAGACGTTCCGCCGCGACGGCGATGCCGACGCGCGCACGCCGCCAGTGCAGGCCCAGCGAGTCTGTCTGCGCTATGACGGGCATGGCTGGCTGGCAGCGCAAGGGGCCGACGTGTGCAAGGCCCGTGCAGGCGATCCGGTCGGATTGCGCTACGTGCACGACGCGGGCGGCCACCTGCTGCGCGTGATCCGGCGCGACGGCGCCTGGGTGCAGGTGCGTGCGTTCGATGCGCACGGCAAGCCCGGCGCGCTTTACCTCGAGTCGTCCGGGCAGTACGCGGTCTCTCCTCACCGGTTGCCGCAGATCGCCAGCGCCGGCTCGACGCTGACCTACGACGCGTCCGAGCGCGAGCAGCGCACGCTGGTGCTCGACGGTCCGAACTGGCCGATCCCGTCCGTCGACTCCGAGTACTACCAATGGCGTTTCGTGCTGTTGCCGGGCGACGAATCGGCCGGCGGCATCATCTCGTACCGCGATGACCAGATGCAGTTGCTCGCCACCGGCAAGAGCGGCGAGAACGGCACGATCCGCCTCACCGACGCGCAGAAGCGCAGGATCTGGGAAGCCGCGCGCGACCACCCGGCGCGCGTGATCTGGAACTACGCGCCCGGACAGGATCTCGTCGTGGTCGCGGCGATGCCGGACGCGCTGTGGCGGCAGTGCGCGGGAACGTCCGACCTGACGGCCGACGCGTGCGGGAAGGCGGGGGGCGTCGCGCGCAAGCCGTGACCCGCAGCGGCGGTGGATCGGAATGCTGCCGGACAACCGCAGGCACGCATCGACAATGCATCGAGCGTGCCGCGGCTCGCGTCGTGCGACGCGTCAGTGCGTGACCGACAGGAACAGGTACGCGGCGAACAGCGACAGATGGACGACGCCGTGCAGCACGGTCGTCCGTCCCTGGCTGAGCGTCAGCGTGCTGACGAGCAGCGTCAGCGACAGCAGCACGGTTTCCATCGCGCCGATGCCGAGCGTCAGCGGCTGGCCGACCCAGATGAACACCACGGCGACCGTCGGGATCGTGAGCCCGATGCTCGCGAGCGCCGAGCCGAGCGCGAGGTTCATGCTGGTCTGAAGGCGGTTCGCGCGTGCGGCGGTGACGGCCGCGAGCCCCTCGGGCAGCAGCACGAGCGCGGCGATCACGATGCCGACCGCGGCTTCGGGCAGGCCGAGCTTGAACACCGCGTGTTCGACGGCCGGCGACAGCAGCTTCGCGAGCAGCACGACCGAGACGAGGCTCACGAACAGCAGCACGAGGCTGATCAGCGCCGTCTTGCCGCTCGGCGGCGTCGCGTGCACGGATTCGTTCGCGCTGTCGTGCGACGCGAGGAAGTAGTCGCGGTGGCGCACGGTCTGTACGAACACGAACACGCCGTACAGCACCAGCGACGACACGCCGGCGAACGCGAGCTGCGATTCCGACAGCACCGGACCCGGTGCGGCACTCAGGTAGTTCGGCATCACGAGCGACAGCACGGACAGCGACGCGAGCACCGCGAGCGCCTTGCTCGCGCCGCGCCCCTGGAAGTCCTGCTCGCCGTGTTTCCATGCGCCGACGAGCAGGCACAGGCCGACGATGCCGTTACAGATGATCATCACCGCGGCGAACACCGTATCGCGCGCGAGGCCGGATTTCTCGGGACCCGAGCCGAGCATCACCGACACGATCAGCGCGACTTCGATGACCGTCACGGCAACCGCGAGCACGAGCGTGCCGAACGGTTCGCCGACCCGGTGGGCGACGACTTCGGCATGGTGGACGGCCGCGAACACGGCGCCGGCGAGCGCGGCGGAGAACAGCGCGATCATGAGCCCTTCGGCCGGCGCGACGAGCGACAGCGCGAGCACCAGCCATGCGGCAAGCGGGGCCAGGAGCGTCCAGCGCGGAAGCTGGTTGGATGACGTCGGCATGGTGGGTTTTCCTTATTCGAGTGGCGGCGCGCGACGCGCGGCCACGGGTTGGACGAAGCCCGGCCGGCCAAGCCGCCGAACGAGGACGATGATGCTGAAAGACGGCGGCGAGGGAACGCGCTGCCTTGGCTCGCCGCCGCGACGCGGCGGATGACGTGGGCGCCGGAGCCCGTCGCTCGAAGCCGTCGCTCCGGCGCCCGTCGCGGCGAACCGGTTCGACTCGGCTGGCCCCAAAAAACGGGGCGGGATCGCCGCCCGACGCGTGAGCTGACAGCACGGTTCCGACCCCGAGCGGGCGGACGGCGATGCGCGGCATGGACAGCGTGTCACGCGGCTCTCCCTGAATTCCCGGTGGTTTGCCGGATTTTATCAGGCGTTCGCGGGCCACTATCGTGAAATCGAACGCTTACGTTGACCTTTCGGTTTCAAAAAAGTGCCCGACAGTTTTCATTTTTTTATCGTTGCGGATCCGGTAAAGGTCTCTTGCACGACAAATTCGGGCTCGCCCTGACATAAATCTACCGACCGGTCGGTTTATAATCGCTCGCATTCCCACTTCATGACGGATCGCAAGCGATGGCTGTTTCCTCTGCACAATCGGTGAAATCGGGCGCGCTGGCGCCGGCCGCGGTGGTTGGCGTGATCGGCGCGGGTGCGATGGGCGCCGGGATCGCGCAAGTCGCGGCGGCCGCGGGCCACACGGTGCTGCTGTACGACCTGAACGAGGCGGCCTGCGACAAGGCGCTTGCCGGCATCCGTGCGCAATTCGCGCGGCTCGCGGAAAAGGGCAAGCTCGATCCGGCTCACGCGGAGGCCGCGGGCCGGCGGGTGAGCGCGGTGCGTGCGCTCGCCGATTTCGCGCCTGCTGCGCTGGTCGTCGAGGCGGCGGCCGAGCGGCTCGACGTGAAGCGGGAGATCTTCGCGACGCTCGAACGCTATGTCGACGACGCATGCGTGCTCGCCACCAACACGTCGTCGATCTCGATCACGTCGATCGCGGCCGGCCTGCGCGCGCCGCAGCGCGTTGCCGGCCTGCATTTCTTCAACCCGGCGCCGCTGATGGCGCTCGTCGAGGTGGTCAGCGGCCTCGCGACCGCGTCTGCGGTTGCGCAGGTGCTGTATGACACCGCCGCCGCATGGGGCAAGAAGCCGGTGATGGCGAAGTCGACGCCGGGCTTCATCGTGAACCGCGTCGCGCGGCCGTATTACGCGGAGGCGCTGCGCGTGATGAACGAGCAGGGTGGCGCGCCGGCGTCGATCGACGCGGTGATGCGCGACGCGGGCGGCTTTCGGATGGGGCCGTTCGAGCTGATGGACCTGATCGGCCACGACGTGAACTTCGCGGTGACCGAATCGGTGTTCCGCGCGTACTTCAACGACCCGCGCTTCACGCCGTCGCTGATCCAGCAGGAACTCGTCAACGCCGGGTTCCTCGGCCGCAAGACGGGGCGCGGGTTCTATTCGTATGCGGACGGTGCGGTACCGCCGGCGCCGGACGTCGAGCCGGACCGCGATGCGCCCGCCGAAGTCACGCTGTTCGCGCAGCACGGCCCCGCCGATGCACTGCGCGTGCGCTTCGCCAAACGCGTTGCCGGCGCGAAGCTGGCCGATGCGCATCGCGACGACCTGCTCGCGACGGCCGGCCGCGCGTCGATCGCGCTGACCGACGGCCGCACGGCGACCGCGCGCGCCGCGCAGACGGGCGTGGCCGACCTCGTGCTCGTCGATCTCGCGCGCGACTACGCGCAGGCCGGGCTCGTCGCGCTGACGCGCGCGCTTCAGTGCAGCGACGCGGCCTACGCGGACGCCGTCGGCCTGTTCCAGCAAGCGGGCTATCGCGTCGTCGGCCTCGCCGACGTGCCGGGGATGATCGTGATGCGCACCGTCGCGATGCTCGCGAACGAAGCGGCCGACACGGTGAACCAGGGCGTGTGCTCGCCCGCCGATCTCGATCTCGCGATGGAAAAGGGCGTCAACTATCCGCGCGGCCCGCTCGCCTGGGCGGACGCGATCGGCATCGCGCGCGTGCATCGCGTGCTGTCGCACCTGGCTGCGAGCTACGGCGAGGACCGCTACCGCGTATCGCCGCGCCTCGCCGCGCTGCACGCGGCCGGCCGCACCTTCCGCGGGTAGCCGCCGGCCCGCGCCCGATCACGATAACGACATCACTCCACTGGAGGAGCACCCCAATGACTCACCCGACACACCCGATGGCCGCGCTCGACCCGATCGAAACTGCCAGCCGTGACGAACTCCAGGCGCTGCAGCTGCAGCGGCTCAAGTGGTCGCTGCGCCACGCGTACGACAACGTCCCGCATTACCGCCGCACGTTCGATACGGCCGGCGTGCATCCGGACGACCTGAAGACGCTCGCCGATCTCGCGAAATTCCCGTTCTCGACGAAGACCGACTTCCGAAACAACTACCCTTTCGGGCTGTTCGCGGTGCCGCGCGACCAGGTCGTGCGCGTGCACGCGTCGAGCGGCACGACCGGCAAGCCGACCGTCGTCGGCTACACCGCGCGCGACATCGACACCTGGGCGAACCTGATCGCGCGCTCGATCCGCGCGGCGGGCGGCCGCCCCGGCGACACGCTGCACAACGCGTTCGGCTACGGGCTGTTCACGGGCGGCCTCGGCATCCATTACGGCGCGGAACGGCTCGGCTGCATGGTCGTGCCGATGTCGGGCGGGCAGACCGAGAAGCAGGTGCAGCTGATCCGTGACTTCGAGCCGAAGATCATCCTCGTCACGCCGTCGTACATGCTGAACCTGATCGACGAGATGGTGCGGCAGGGGATGGACCCGGCCGAGTCGTCGCTGAAGATCGGCATCTTCGGCGCGGAGCCGTGGACCGGCGCGCTGCGCGAGGAAGTCGAGGCGCGCGTCGGCATCGATGCGCTCGACATCTACGGGCTCTCCGAAGTGATGGGGCCGGGTGTCGCGTGCGAGTGCGTCGAGACCAAGGACGGCCCGGTCGTGTGGGAAGACCATTTCTATCCGGAAGTCATCGACCCGGTGACGGGCGAGGTGCTGCCGGACGGCAGCGACGGCGAGCTCGTGTTCACGTCGCTGACGAAGGAGGCGATGCCGGTGATCCGCTATCGCACACGCGACCTCACCGCGCTGCTGCCGCCGACCGCGCGCGCGATGCGCCGCCTCGCGAAGATCACCGGCCGCTCCGACGACATGCTGATCATCCGTGGCGTGAACGTGTTCCCGAGCCAGATCGAGGAGCTCGTCGTCGCGCTGCCGAAGCTGTCGGGGCAGTACCAGCTGACGATCTCGCGCGACGGCCACATGGACCGGCTCGACATCGCGGTCGAGCTGCGCTCGGAAGCCGGCGCGAGCGTCGCTGACGCCGAGCGCCAGGCGATCGCGCGCGAGCTGCAGCACCGGATCAAGACGATGGTCGGCGTGTCTGCGGGCGTGACCGTGCTGCCGGCCGGCGGCATTCCGGCGACCGCGACCGGCAAGGCCAAGCGCGTGATCGACCGGCGCCACGCCGCGTGATGGCGCCCACCTGTTTGATGCGAGGAAACCTGCTTGAAAATCGATGAACTGAAGACCCTGGCCGTTGCCGTCGATGCGCGCGGCATCGCGACCGTCGCGCTGCAGCGCGGCGACGTGCTGAATGCGTTCGACGAGACGATGATCGCCGAACTGACCGACGTGTTCACCGCCCTCGGCGCGCGCGACGACGTGCGCGCGATCGTGCTGCGCTCGGACGGCCGCGCGTTCTGCGCGGGCGCCGACCTGCAGTGGATGCAGCGCGCGAGCGCGAACGACGCGGCGGCGAACCTGCGCGACGCGGAACGCTTCGCCGCGATGATGCGCGCGATCCGGCAGTGCCCGAAGCCGACCGTCGCGCGCGTGCAGGGGCATGCGTTCGGCGGCGGCGTCGGCCTGTGCGCCGCGTGCGACATCGTGATCGCGAGCGATCATGCGCGCTTCGCGGTCAGCGAGGCGCGGTTCGGGATCCTGCCCGCCGTGATCGGTCCGTATCTCGTCGAGGCGGTCGGCCAGCGCCAGGCGCGGCGGCTCGCGCTGACGGCGACCCAGCTGAGCGCAGGCGATGCGGTCGCGATCGGCCTGATCCACCAGGCCGTGCCACTCGAGTCGCTCGACGAAGCACTCGACGGGACGCTCGCCGAACTGAGCCGCAACGGCCCGAATGCGCTGATGGAGATCAAGCGCTTCTTCGATGCGATCGGCGAGTATCCGCCGTCCGACGAACGCGCGGCGTTCACCGCGCAGACGATCTCGCGCGTGCGCGCGACGGCAGAGGCGAAGGAAGGCTTCGCGGCGTTCTTCGCGAAGCGGCCTCCGGCGTGGGAGCCGGGCGCCGCGTAAGCGCGCAGGCGGCGCGGGGTGGCCTCGCGCCGGGGCGGAAAAAACGGTGTGGTCGGTTTGCGCAGGCCGTGCGGGCTTGCATCGCGCAATACCGCCGACGTACGCGGGGCGGCTTGCTGCACCCCGCCGGCCGCCCCGCAAACGGGGACGGTTGCTCTACAATGCGTGACCCGGCGCGCCGCCGACTCCGCCCTGACCGATTCCCCGCCCGATGATCGTCAACCGTCTTATCTCCGAGATCCTGTTCGGCTTCACCGGCCTGATGGGCATCATCAATCCGATCGGCATCGCGTTCCTGTTCCTCGAGCGCACGGAATCGCTGACCGAGCACGAGCGCCACCTGCTCGCGAAGAAGGTCGCGTTCAATTCGTTCATCGTGCTGATCGTCGCGTTCTTCGTCGGCACGCCGGTGCTGCATTTCTTCGGGATCTCGATGGAAGCGCTGCGCATCGGCGGCGGCTTCGCGGTCGCGGTGTCGGGCTGGCGGATGCTGAACGAGCCGGACGTGCCGGGCGGCGGCGACACGCCCGTCAAGCCGATCGACGCGAACGCGATCATGACGCGCGCATTCTTCCCGCTGACCGTGCCGCTGACGACCGGCCCCGGCTCGATCGCGACCGCGATCGCGCTGAACGCGAACCGCACGCACAAGCTGTCGGAATTCATGCTGTCGAGCATCGTGTCGGTCGCGGTGTCCGTGCTCGTCGCCGTCGTGATCTGGCTGACGTACAGCCGCGCGGCGCTCCTCGCACGCTATCTCGGTACCGAAGGCACCAAGGTCGCGATGCGCGTGTCCGCGTTCCTGCTGCTGTGCGTCGGCGTGCAGATCATGCTGACCGGCTTCTCCGAGTTCCTGCAGCCGATCGCCGATCAGATCAAGTAAGTCCCGGGCCTTGGGCGCACGGCCGCCGGTACGCGGCTCGTCCACCGGGCGAGAAGCCCGCTGCGTCGCGCATCGGCGCGAGATCGCCAGGATCGGATGTGCACGGCCGGCGGCAGTCGGCTCACCTGCGGGGCAGGCAGCCCGCTACGTCCGTCGCGCGTCAGCGCGCGGCCGCCAGCATCGGATAAGTGAACAGGCCGAAGTGGACGACGTTCAGCCCGGCATGCGCGAGCGCGGCCGCGAACAGCCCGCCGCGGCGGTAGGCGACGCCGTACCCGACGCCGGCCACCGTGCCGAGCACGATCCATTGCCAGCCGCCCGCCGCATGGGCCGCGCCGAACAGCACGGCGCTCACCGCCAGCGCCGCCCCCGGCCCCCACGCGAACCGGCCGAGCGCACGCGTCAGGCCGCCCTGCAGATAGCCGCGGAACAGCGCTTCCTCGGCGAGCATCACGAACAGCAGGTTGTTCGCGAACCACAGCCAGCCTGACGCCGGCCATTTGGGCGCCCAGCCGACCGTCCCGAACGCGACTGCGCCGGCGAGGCATGCGACCGACGTCGCCAGCGCCGCGACGACACCCGTGCGCACCGCACGCGCCAGCGGAACCGCCGGTGCGATCCACGGCAACACCCACAGCAGCCACAGCCCGGCGAGCGGCTTGTCGAGATTCAGGTACATCGTGAACGGCACGGCGTCCGGCGTGAAACGAACCGGACCGATCGCGCGCGGATTGTGGAAGCCGGGCAGCCAATGCAGGCTGAGCGCAATGGCGAGCACGACGAACGCGGCGTGCGCGGCGGCGCGCACCGCAGGCTGGCGCGCGGCGGACACGCCCCATGCGGCCAGCACGAGCGCGGCCAGCGGCGCCAGTGCGAGCGGCGCGAGCATGCCGAGCGCGAGTGCGCCGGCATAGCCGAGCGCGGCGAGGATCAGGCTGGCGGCGCGCAGCGGGCGGACCCACGCGAGCGCCGCTGCGGCAAACAGGGCAATCCAGGTCGCCGTGAACGGCAGGGGCGGAAAGGACATAAGCGGCGGAGCATTCGTCGGACAAGACGCCGCGCATCATACAGGACGGGGAATCCCGGTTCCCGCCGGGAGCGCGGCGCAAAGGACGGATAATTCGGATTCCCGCCGGGAGGGTGGCATACCGGACGGAGAATCCGGATCCCCGCCGGGAGGGCGGCGCGAGCGCGCCGGGCGGCCGTCAGCGACCGGCGGTTTCGGTCAGGCCGTCGCGGGTCGGGATGTCGACGTTGTTGCGCGTGCGCATCCGCCGCCGGTACCAGAACGTCCACATCAGCAGGCCGCCGAACACCGTATAGCCGATGATCGGCGACACGACCAGCACGCGCTCGACGGTCCAGTTCGCGACCATCCAGCAGCGCAGCAGCATTTCCAGCGTCATGGCGGCGCCCCACACGAAGGTCATCAGGCGCAGGGTCTGGCGCAGCAACGGCTGCTCGTCCCACGCCGCTTCGAAGCGTGCCGCGCCGCCCGCCATTTCGCGGGCCACGGTGGCGCGCGCGAGATAGAAGATCACCGGACGTTCACGCACGAGCGACAGCAGAAACATCACGCCGATCGCGCCGGACGCGAGCGAATCGCGCATCAGCAACGCGCGCGGTCCGCCGCCCAGCGCCATCGCGACGATCGACAGCGCAATGCCGAACAGCACGACGACGCTCACCGCGTCGATGCGGCGTGTGCGGATGAATTCGAAGATGGTCCAGAGGACGGGCGGGATTGCCGACGCGTAGAGCGCGCCGCTTTCGTCGAAATACGGGTGCGCGACGCGGTAGGCGGCCCACGGCAGCACCAAGTTGACGACGAGTTCGAGGATCAGGCCGGCTCGCGGTTTCACAGGACAGATTCCTGGTGAAGGGTTCGGACGCGAATCACGTGCAATCCAGTATATCGGACATTCAGCGGTCGTTCGCGCCGTGCAAGAAGCCGGATATTACGATCCATTCTTGGGCATGCTGCGACAGTTCGACTATCGACAGCGGCGCGATGTCGGCGCGCCACACGGTCGCGGATGCGGCGCCCGACGCATGCGCGATTGCGGCGCGAATCACGGGCGCCGATGCGATCGCGATCACGTCGCCCGAGGTCGGCAACCGGTCGAGCCACGCGCCGACCCGGCGCCGGAGCGCGTCGAACGATTCGCCGCCGTGCGGTGACGCGGACGGATCGGCCAGCCACGCATGCAGGCGTTCAGGCGTCTCGCGCACGACATCGGCGAGCCGCTTGCCACGCCAGCGGCCGTAGTCGATCTCCGCGAGCGCCGGCTCGACGCTCGCATGCAGTTCCAGCGCTTCGGCGGTCTGCCGCGCGCAACGCGCCGGACTGCACAGCACCGTCGCATCGGGCGGCCAAGACCACTGCGCGCGGGCATCCGCGGCTTGTGCGACGCCGCGCGCGTCGAGCGGATCGTCGTCGGGAAACGCGCCCGTGCGCATCGCCCGGGTAGCCGCGTGCGCGACCAGGCGCAGATGCATGCTCATCGCGTGACGGCGCCGTCGCGGCGGACCCGACGCGCGCAGCGGAATGCTTTCTGATCCGGAACGTTCACGCGTACAATCCCCCCGTTGCGAAGTGCGGAAGCCGGTGCAATTCCGGCGCGGTCGCGCCACTGTAATCGGTCACGAACGTTTCCGAAAGCCAGACCTGCCTTCGTCGCTACACCCGATCTTTTCAACCGTTCGTTGGGGCGCGATATCCCCCTGGAGGTTTCATCATGACCGACGCAGTTCTCAAGCCGGCAGTCGCGCCGGCGCCCATTCCCGTCCGGGAACTCCTGCCCTGGGCCGTGTTCGCCGGCCTGCTCCTGTTGCTGGCGCTGTACTTCGTCGGAGCCGAGGAGGGCGCGACGTCGCTCGTCCCCGGCATGTACGTTCACGAATTCGTGCACGACGGCCGCCATCTGCTCGGCTTTCCTTGCCACTGACAGGGGACGCACATGGTTGGGAAGCTGCTGGTACGCGGCATGCTCGCGGGCATCGCCGCGGGTCTGCTCACGTTCTGTTTTGCAAAGGTGGCCGGGGAGCCGCAGGTCAACCAGGCGATCGCGTTCGAAGAGAAGCTCGACGCGGCCAAGGGCGACGCGCCTGAACCCGAGCTGGTCAGCCGCGAGACGCAGGCCGGCCTCGGTTTGTTGACCGGCGTGGTCACGTACGGGGCCGCGTTTGGCGGGCTCTTTGCGCTGACGTTCGCGTATGCGTACGGGCGGGTCGGGCAGATCAAGGCCCGCGCGCTCTCGGCATGGCTCGCGCTGGCCGCGTTCGTCGCGCTCGTCATCGTGCCGAACCTCAAGTATCCGGCCAATCCGCCGTCCGTCGGGGATCCTGACACGATCGGCTTTCGCACCGGGCTGTTCTTCCTGATGATTGCGATCTCGATCGCGGCGATGGTGTTCTCGCTCGGCGTGCGGCGGCATCTGTCGGCGAAGCTCGGCGCATGGAATGCGTCGGTGGCTGGCGGGCTCGTGTTCGTCGCGATCATCGCGTTCGTGCAGTTCGCGCTGCCGGACATCAACGAAGTGCCCGCCGCGTTCCCGGCCGTCGTGCTGTGGAAGTTCCGCGTGGCCGCGATCGGCATGCAGGTCGTGATGTGGACGACGATCGGCCTGCTGTTCGGCGCGCTCGTCGAGCGCAGCGGGTTGATCGGCGCGCGCGCGTAGGCGGCGCGACTTCACCGCTTCGCGCGCCGGGGGCAGCAGAATGCTGGCCCGGCGCGCGTTTCCTCCTCAAGCCCGCCGCGTCGCGCGACGCTGACGGCCGCAGCCCATCCGCTAGCCGAGATCCTTGCGGTACTGGATGAAGCCCGCGTTGTTCGCGAGCCGGTCGTACAGCGCGCGGGCCGTCGTGTTCGTCTCGTGCGTGAGCCAGTACACGCGGCTCGCGCCGGCTTCGCGCGCGTGCGCGTACACGGCCTCGATCAGCGCGCCGCCCGCGCCGCGCCCGCGCGCTTCGGCCGCCGTGAACAGATCCTGCAGATAGCAGTACGGCCCTTCGGTCCAGCACGAGCGATGGTAGATCGCGTGCACGATCCCGATCAGCGTGTCCGACGCGTCGAACGCGCCGAGCACGAACATCGGCTCGTCGGGGTCCATCAGGCGCGCCCATGTCGTCGTGAACACGGCGTCGTTCGGCGCCGTGTTGTAGAAGCGCCGATAGCCCTGCCACAGCGGACGCCACGCGGCCTCGTCGGCGGCGGCGAGCGGCCGGACCGTGATACCCGTCGCGCCGTTCTCGCGGCCGGCCGCGTCGCGCGCGTTCGCCTGCGCGTGACGGATCGCGGCAAGCGACTGGCGCTGCGCGCCTTGCGCGTCGAAGTTCGCGGGCGACAGCCATGCGTCGAACGCCGCCGCGACGGCCGGCCACTCGCCGTCGACGATCGAATACCACGCGGTGTCGCGACTGCGGCCCTTGTAGACGATCGCCTGCCGGAACGTGCCTTCATAGCGGAATCCGAGCCGCGCGGCGGCCTGGCGCGACGGCTCGTTCAGGCTGTCGCACTTCCACTCATAGCGCCGGTAGCCGAGCGTGTCGAACGCGTATTGCATCAGCAGGTATTGCGCTTCGGTCGACACGGGCGTGCGCTTCAGCGCGGGCGAGAACGTGACGGAGCCGACCTCGATCACGCCGTTGGCCGGATCGATGCGCATCAGCGCGAGTGTGCCGACCGCGCGGCCTGTCGCACGATCGATCACCGTGTAGTGCAGCGGATCGGGGCTCGTTGCCGCGCCGCGCGCGTACTCGCGGTAGCTCGCTTCGTCGGTGTACGGGCCATGCGCGAGATAGGTCCAGTCGCGGCCGTCGACCGCTTGCGCGTACGCGGCATACAGGTCTGCCGCGTGACGGTCGGCGTCGAGGGGCTCGAGACGGCAGTAGCGGCCGTCGAGCGTGACGCGTTGCGGGCGCGGGCGCGCGGACCAGTCGGGAACCGGTTGCCCGATGGGCTGTTGAAAAGCGTTGGTGAGCGTGGACAAGGTCGATCTCGCTTCGGTTGGCGGCCGGCGACATGCCGGCATGCAGACGATCGTAGTGATCTCGAGGTACCATGAGAAGCGCCAGCATACGGCGATTTTATGGTGCCACGCTCCATTCGATGACTTCCGTTCCAACTTCCGATGAGGTCCCGCCGCAGCTCGACGCGCCGCTGTCGCGCGCGCCGGGCGCGCCGTCGCTGCAACGGCAGCTGTTGCAGCGGCTGCGCGACGCGATTCTTGGCGGCACGATGCCGGCCGGCAGCCGCCTGCCCGGCACGCGCGCGCTGGCCGACACGCTCGGCATTTCGCGCAACACGGCGACGGCCGTGTACGAGCAGCTCGTCGCCGAAGGCTTCCTGCAATCCGACCGGCGCGGCACGCGTGTGGTCGGACTGTCGCGCCGCAGCGCGCCGCGCGGGCGTGCCGCGGCACCCGCCGTCGCGCAGCGGCTCGCGCGGATCCGCCCGAGCCTGATCGGCGCCCGCGAGTTCGACGGGTTTCGGCCGGGCGTGCCCGCGCTCGCGCATTTTCCGGTCGACGCGTGGCGCCATGCGATCGATCGCGCGCTGCGCCGCGGCGGGCGCGACCTGCTCGGCTACGGCGATCCGCTCGGCGAGCCTGCGCTGCGCGAATCGATCGCGCGCCACCTCGCGGTGACGCGCGGCGTGCGCTGCGGTCCCGAGCAGATCGTGATGACCGAGGGCGCGCAAGGCGCGATCGCGCTGTGCGCGCAGTTGCTGACGAACCCCGGCGACACGGTGTGGGTCGAGGAGCCCGGCTATCGCGGCGCGCGCACCGCGATGCAGGCGGCCGACCTCGACGTGGTCGCGATGCCGGTCGACCGCGAAGGCATGTGCGTGCACGCGGACGACTGGCGCGACCGGACGCCGCGGCTCGTCTACACGACGCCGTCGAACCAGTTTCCGACCGGCGCGGTGCTGTCGATCTCGCGTCGGCTCGCGCTGATCGATGCCGCGCGCCGCCATCGCGCTTGGATCATCGAAGACGACTACGACAGCGAATTCCGGCACACCGGCGAGCCGATCGGCGCGATGCAGGGGCTCGCGCCCGATTCGCCGGTCGTGTATCTCGGCTCGTTCAGCAAGACGATGTTTCCGGCGCTGCGGCTCGGCTTCCTCGTGCTGCCGGAAGCGCTGCTGTCCGCGGTGCAGGCGGTGCTGCCGGAGATGCTGCGCGGCGGCACGCGGCACGTGCAACTCGCGCTGGCCGACTTCATCGAGAAGGGCGAATACGGCCGCCACCTCGGCCGGATGCGCCGGCTCTACCGCGATCGCCGGCAGGCGCTGCTCGCCGCGCTCGACGGCGGTTTCACGGTGCCGCACCGCGTCGAGGGCGGCCCGTGCGGGCTGCACCTGACGCTGCGCCTGCCAGCGCGTTACCCCGATCGCGCGCTCGTCGACGCCGCGCGTGCGCACGGCATCGGCCCGTTCGCGCTGTCGGGCTTCTCGATGCATGCGGACACCGCGCACAACGGGCTCGTGCTCGGCTTCGGCAACACGTCGGCCGATGCGTTCGAGCCGCTGCTGCGCACGCTGTCCGCGCTCGCGCATCGGCTCGGCGGCTGAACCGGGGCCGCGCGTCGTCTTGCCCGGAAGCATTGCGTCGGTCACGTGCGCCGGGTCGACGCGCGCACCCGCCGTACACGCTTTCCGTGCGCGGGTTGCGAACGTCGGAGTTGTGCGGATTGACGAAACGCGCGGTTTGACCGGAACGAATGCTGCAGCCGTTCTGCGACGCATGCGCAGCCCGCATGCCGCGTGTCGATTCGTATGCTCTGGCGCGCGGCGTGGAGTATAAATGGAGCGTGTGCTGGGGCTTGTCGGCCGCATGCGCGTCTCGCGCATCGGGCGGTGCGACGACTGCCGGGGGAGGTGCACCGTGGTTCGCCTGACGCTTGTCCGCGCCGTGCTTCGCGCCGCGCTGATCGGGGGAGTGTTTGCCGGTTGCGTGTCGATGCAGCCGGCGGCCATCGCGGCGAGTCCGGCGCCGTCCGTGGCGAAGGAAAAACACGTCGCGCAGCTCAGCGCGGCGCCGGTCGATTTTCCCGCGATCGTCGAGCGTTACGGACCGGCCGTCGTGCACATCAGCGAGGCCATGCCCCCCGATGCGCAGGTGGGCGCGCCATCCGCGCCCGCCACGGCGGGCGCCGTCTCCACGCTCGACACCGACGATCCGCTGGCCGCATTCTTCCAGCGCGGCGTTCCGCAGCCGCCTTCGCAGCCGCCGTCGCCGGACATCGCGCCGCGCACGATGTCGGGCAGCGGCTCCGGGTTCATCGTCAGCGCCGACGGCCTGATCCTGACGTCCGCGCAGGTCGTCGATCAGGCGACCGACCTGACGGTGCGCCTGACCGACCGGCGCGAATTCAAGGCGACCGTGCTGACCGTCGATACGACGAGCGACGTCGCGGTCCTGAAGATCGACGCGACGAAGCTGCCGGTGGTCAGGCTCGGCGATTCGTCGAAGGTGCGGGTCGGCGAACCGGTGATCACGATCGGCTCGCCGGACGGCACGGGGAACACGGTCACGGCCGGCATCGTCAGCGCGACGTCGCACATGCTGCCGGACGGCAGCCCGTTTCCGTTCTTCCAGACCGACATCGCGGTCAATCCGGACAACTCGGGCGGGCCGGTGTTCAATCGCGCGGGCGAAGTGATCGGCATCGCGATGCAGGTCTACGCGAGCGCGGATCGCTATTCGAGCCTGACGTTCGCGATCCCGATCAGCCTCGCCGCGAAGGTGCGCGCGCAACTTCAGGCGCAGATGCAGGCACAGGTGCAGCCGCAACGCGCGCCGTCGGGGAATGCGCTCGGCGTCGACGTGCAGGACGTCGGTGCGGGGCTCGCGGCGGCATTCGGGCTGCCGCGTCCGGCGGGCGCGCTCGTCAACGCGGTCGAGCCGGGCTCGCCTGCGGCGGCGGTCGGCATCAAGCCTGGCGACGTGATCCTGCAGTTCGGCAACCGGCCGATCGGCCGCTCGGCCGAACTGAACGAGGTCGCGGCCGCGCTGCCGCCCGGTTCGAAGGCGCCGCTGAAGCTGATCCGCAACCGCAAGCCGATGACGCTGACAGTCACGGCCGGGTCGGCTGCCCCGGCCGGTGCGGCAGGCACGGCGGCGGCCGGTGCGGGTGCGGAGCCCGTTGCCGCGCTGTCCGCCGGCGGCGGCGATCGTCTCGGCCTGACGATGCATCCGCTGACCGACGACGAGCGTCGTTCGACGGGGCTCGCGGTCGGGATGATGGTCGATGACGTGCATGGGCCGGCGGCCGCCGCAGGCATCCAGCCGGGCGACGTCGTGCTTGAGCTCAATGACACGCTGCTCGAAACCCCGGACGACGTGGCGGCGCTCGAAGCGAAAGGCGGGAAGGTGATCGCCGTGCTGATCCAGCGCAACAACGCGCGGCGGTTCGTGTCGGTGCATGCGCGGTAGGCGCGGGGGCGAAACGGCAAAAGGGCAAAAGGGCGAAACGACGAAACGACGAAACGACGAAACGACGAAACGACGAAACGACGAAACGACGAAACGACGAAACGACGAAACGGCGAAACGGCGGGCGAGCGGGCAGCCGCCATCGCCAGGCCCGTTGACGCCGTCGCGGCATCCTGCCTAACATCGTTGCAACTGACCCGGAGCATTCGAGCATGAAAGCAGCATCCTTCATCGTGGTACTAGCAGGCAGTCGGCGCATGATCCGGTAGCGGTACCTGCCGGCACCCCATGCGCCCCCGACTCGTTCGGGGTTTTTTTTGTCCCGCCCGATCCTGCCTCCTCCTGCATCCAAATGACGACACCGACGATCGCCGAACGCCCGCTCCCGACGCTGTCCACGCTGACCCTGCTGTGCGCGCTCTCGGTGCTGCCGTTGAGCCTGTTCCTGCCGTCGCTGCCGAACATCGCGCGCGAATTCCGCGCCGACTACGCGCTCGTGAGCCTGTCGCTCGCCGGCTACGCGGCCGTCGCCGCGACGCTGGAGTTGGTGATGGGGCCGCTGTCGGACCGCTTCGGCCGGCGGCCGGTCGTCCTGACCGCGCTGGCGCTGTTCACGGCCGGATCGCTCGGCTGCGCGCTGGCTGCCGACGTCCGCGTGTTTCTCGCGTGCCGCCTGCTGCAGGCGTTCATCACGTGCTGCTACCCGGTGGCGATGGCGACGATCCGCGATACGGCCGGCTACACGCAGACCGCCAGCCGGATCGGTTACGCGGCGATGGCGGCGGCGCTCGCGCCGATGCTCGGCCCGACGCTGGGCGGCGCGCTCGACGAAACCTGCGGCTGGCGCGCGAGTTTCTGGTGCCTCGGCGTGGCCGGCAGCGCACTGTTCGCGTGGTGTTGGCTCACGTTCGGCGAAACCAACGGCAAGCCGTCGGATACGATCCGGCGGCAACTCCATGCGTATCCGGCGCTGTTCCGCGCGCGCCGCTTCTGGGCCTACGCGCTGTGCATGGCCTTCTCGACCGGCGCGTTCTATGCGTTCCTGGCCGGCGCGCCGCTGGCCGCGCGCACGGTATTCGGCTTGCCGCCTGCCATGCGCGGCGTCTACATGGGGACGATCACCGCGGGCTTCATGCTCGGCAGCTTCGCCGCCGGCCGATACGCGAGCCGATTTCGGCTGACGACGACGCTCGTCGCGGGACGCATTGTGGCCTGCGCCGGTCCGCTGCTCGGCCTCGCACTGTTCTTTGCGGGCGTGCGGCATCCGATCGCGCTGTTCGGCCCGTGCGTGCTGGTCGGCGTGGGCAACGGCCTGACGAATCCGGCGGCGCATGCCGGCGCGCTGTCGGTGCGTCCCGAACTGGCGGGGGGTGCGTCCGGCCTGGTCGGCGCGATGACCATCGGCGGCGGCGCCGCGCTGTCGTCGCTCACGGGCGTGGTGCTGACCGAACGCAATGCGGGCTACGCGCCGCTCGGCATGATGCTGCTGTCCGCCGCGATCGCGCTGTCGGCCGCCCTGTGTGCGCGCTGGATGGATGCGCGCAACGCGCGTCGCTGAACGACGCGATGCCGCGCCGGATCGCTCGGCGCGGCACGCGGCGCATTCATGCGTCGACGCTCAGGGCTTCGCGCCCATCGTGAAGGAGAACTGCGCGACGCCGTCGACGCCGCCCGTCACGCGGTCGTCCGGCTGCAGCGGGCCGACGCCGGCCGGCGTGCCGGTGAAGATCAGGTCGCCGGCTTGCAGCTCGACCGAGCGCGACACGTACGCAATGATGTCCGGCACCGGCCAGATCATGTCCGCGAGATCGCCTTGCTGGCGCGGCTCGCCGTTGACCGCGAGCCAGATGCGGCCGGTAGCCGGATGGCCAGTTGCCGAGACCGGCCGCAGCGCGGTCACCGGCCCCGACGCATCGAAGCCCTTCGCCCAGTCCCACGGCCGGCTCAGCTTCTTCGCTTCGGCCTGCAGGTCACGACGCGTCAGGTCGACGCCGACGCCGTAGCCCCACACGTGCGACAGCGCATCGGCCGGGTCGATCGAACGGCCGCCCTGGCCGATCGCGATCACGAGCTCGATTTCGTGATGGAGGTCGTTCGTCAGCGGCGGATACGGGACGGTGCCGTGCGCCGGCACGACCGCGTCGGCCGGCTTCGAAAAGAAGAACGGTGGCTCGCGGTTCGGATCGGCGCCCATCTCGCGCGCATGCTCGGCGTAGTTGCGGCCGACGCAGAACACGCGGCGCAGCGGAAAGCGCGCGGACGACTGCTCGACTTCGACGGAAGGACGCTCGGGAGCGTCGATGACGTATTCGGACATCGGATGGCCTCGTTCGGGTGGACGGCGGAAAGCCGGCGCACGCGTCGCGCGGCGGCCGGCATGCATGCAACGATACCCGACGCGCACCGCGCCGGATGCGACGCAACTGCGTATTACCGGGACAAAACTACGTCCGGAATGCCACTACGCGTCGCCGTCCGGCAGCACGGCGTTCGCTTCCCGGTACGCCTTCGGCGACACGCCGACCCGCGCGCGGAACCGCCGCGCGAAATACCCCTCGTCGCGGAAGCCGACCGCGCGCGCGATCTCCGAGATGCGCCGGCTCGTGTGGGCAAGCAGCGACTGCGCGAGCGCGATGCGGCGCTCGGTCACGAGATCGGTGAACGTGCTGCCGGTTTCCTTGCGGATCAGGTGCGCGAGATAGTTCGGCGACAGGAACGCGGCCTCGGCGGTGGCGGCGAGGGTCAGGTCTTCGCGGGTCAGGTTCGCGCGCACGTGGCGCAGCACGCGTGCGAGCGCGTCGCGCCGGCCCGCGCGATGCGCGCCGCGCTGCGCGAGCTTGTCGAGCGCGCCCGCGTACTGCGTGCAGACGAGCCCGATCAACTGCAGCAGGTAGCCGCGCAGCAGCGTCGTCGTGCCGAACGTGCGGACGCGGTCGGCGTCGAGCATGCACAGCGCGAGGCGGCGCGCTTCGTCGAACGTGTCGCCGGTCAGGATGAAGTCCAGATGCTCCTGGAAGCGGAACGGCGTGAGTTCGGGGAAGCGGTGTGCGGGTACGTCCTCGAGGTCGAGCGGATCGACGTCGAGATCGGCGCGCAGGAATGCCTGGCTGAAGTTGATCACGATGAAGTGCGCGCCTTCCGGGTGCGGGATCAGGTGCTCGCGGTACGGCAGCACGAACGCGAGCGCGCCGCGCGGAAACGGCCGCGTGACGCCGCCGATCCGCTGCTCGGTGTCGCCGCCGAGGTTGAACTGGATCTGGAAATACGCGTGGCGGTGGGGCTCGGTGATCGCCTGGCGCGACGCCTGGTCGCGGATGTAGAAATCGAGCCGGTCGCTGCGTTCGGGCATCCCGTACAGGCGCGGCGGGGCGGAGGAGGACATGACGGATTCGGCCAATCGTGACGCGGATGGAGCCGCGATGGTACAGCGAACGGCGCGCGGCCGGAACCGCGCGTCAGCGCGCGAGTTGCCGCGCGACCCGCCGCCGCAATTCGGGCAGCACGTCGGTCTCGAACCACGGATGGTGCTTGAACCAGCCCTGGTTGCGCGGCGACGGGTGCGGCAGCGGCAGCACGTCCGCGCCGTAGTCGCGCCACGCGGCGACGGTGTCGGTCAGCGACGCCTTGCGCGAGTCGGGCAGGAAATGCCGCTGTGCGTACGTGCCGATCAGCAGCGTCAGCCGGATCGCGGGCAGTTCGGCGAGCAGCCGGTCGAGCCACAGCCGCGCGCATTCGGGGCGCGGCGGATTGTCGCCGCTTGCGCCGCGGCCCGGGTAGCAGAAGCCCATCGGCACGATCGCGAAGCGCGTCGGGTCGTAGAACGTGTCCGCGTCGACGCCGAGCCACTCGCGCAGCCGCTTGCCGCTCGCGTCGTCCCACGGGATGCCGCTCGCATGCACGCGCGCGCCGGGCGCCTGCCCGACGATCAGGATGCGCGCATCGCGATGCGCGCGCAGCACGGGGCGGGGCCCAAGCGGCAGCACCGCTTCGCAGGCGCGGCACGCGCGGATTTCGGTGAGCAGCGCGTCGAGCGACGCGCCGGGGCGATTGGACATCGATTTCGGTGAAGGAGGCGAGAAACGTTGTGTCGCCAGCGGGTTGTCGTGTACCGCCGCCACGCGTGGCACCGGCACGCGCATCGCATCGGATGCGCCCGTCCGGCGCGCAGTGCGCGGCCATCCGGCAACGATCCGGAGCGAACGCTTCCGACCCCGCCCGCTATCCGGCGAGCGCGGCGCCCGTCCCGGCGACCGCAGCATCATACAACGCGGGGTCCGCGATCGCCGCGGCGATCGCCCGGTCGTCGTGCGCGCCGGATAGCATCCCCCAGCGCCGGTATTGCGACAGGAACCACAGGCCGTCTTCGGTGCGCGGCCGGTTCACCGTGCCGTTCGCGTGGAACGCGACCGGGAGCGGCGGCGCGGCGAACGGCCCCGCGCCGTAGTCGCCGAGCAGGCGCGGCGCGATCAGCGCGGCCGGCACGCCGAGCGCATCCGGCGATGCGAGCCAGCCGGCCGCCTCGATGCGGTGCGCAGGGCTGTCGAGCCATGCGCACGCGTCAGCCAGCGTGCGGATCAGCGCCCGCGCCGTGTTCGGATACAGCGCGGCGAAATCGCGCCGGCAGGCCAGCGCCTTCTCCGGATGATCGGGCCATACCTCGCTCGTCGCGGCGACCGTGCGGCCCGCGCGGCACGCCTCGGCCACCGCGTGCCACGGCTCTCCAGCGCAAAAGCCGTCGAGCTCGCCGTTCGCGAGCGCCGCGACCATCTCCGGCGGCGGGATCACGACGCTGCGGATCGCGTGTAGCGGATCGACACCTTGCGACGCGAGCCAATGATAGAGCCACATCGCGTGCGTGCCGGTCGGGAAGGTCTGCGCGAACACCGGCGGGCGGCCGAGCGTCGCGAGCGCGTCCTTCAGGTTGCCGCGGGCGCGATACGCGTCGGCGAGCGCCCCTGAGAACGTGATCGCCTGGCCGTTGCGGTTCAGCACCATCAGCACGGCCATGTCCGCCTGCGGGCTCGCGATGCCGAGCTGCATGCCGCAGACGAGGCCGTACAGCGCATGCGCGGCGTCGAGCTCGCCGGACAGCAGCTTGTCGCGCACCGCGGCCCACGACGGTTCGCGGCTCAGTTCGAGCGTGAGGCCGTGGCGTGCGCCGAGGCCGAGGCGCTGCGCGACGATCAGCGGGGCCGCGTCGCTCAGCGCGACGAAGCCGAGGCGGAGATGCGCGCGTTCGGGCGCGGCGGCGGGGGAAGTCGTCATGGCAATGACACTCATGGTTGCGGGTCGCCGGCGAGCACTTCGCGCGCGGCGTCGACGATGCGGATGCCCCGGTCCATCGCGCGCTTGCGCAGCGCCGCGTATGCGTCGGGCTCGGACAGCTTGCGGTGGTCCATCAGCGTGCGCTTCGCGCGATCGATCAGCTTGCGGTCCTCGAGCTCGCGCTCGACGTCGGCGAGCCGGCGGCGCAGCGCGTCGTCATGCGAGAAGCGCGCGAGCGCGACCTCGAGGATCGGCGCGAGCCGCTCGGCCGACAGCCCTTCGACCAGATAGGCGCTGACGCCCGCGCCGACTGCCGCGCGGATCAGCGTCTGGTCGGCGTCGTGGCTGAACATCAGCACCGGGCGCGGCGCGGTCGCGTTCATCACGGCGAGCTGTTCGAGCGTGTCGCGCGACGGCGATTCGGTATCGATGATCACGACGTCGGGCCGCTGCGCCTCGACGACCGCAGGCAGCCGCGCGGGCGTCGCGACTTCGTTCAGCATCTCGTAGCCGAGGCGCGCGAGCGCGTCGCGCAGGTCGCCGATCGGTTTTTGCGTATCGGTGACGAGCAGCACGCGCAGCTTGGCGGGCGAAACGGACGCACTCATGACGTGAACGGAACGAACGGGGTGGCGGTGCCCGGCGGGGCGGTTCGGCGGCTGTCCGTCATGGACATGCGCTCGATGTCCGCCGGGGACTTCCGGCGGGCGTTCCATGAGGAATGCCTGCGTCCGTCGCGGCGCGACCTCGTTCGGGCGCCCCGCGGGCGCTCGCCTTTTTCACTATAGATGCGCGGCTTTGGCCGCGTCGCACGCCGCATCCTAGGCGGCCCGCGCGATCGCGTGCGCGGGGCCCGCGGCGTCGGCCAGCGCAGCCGCTTCGCCGATCGCGGCACCGACCAGGATCACGGCCGGGCTGCCGAGGCCCGTTTCGGCGACGCCTTGCGCGAGCATGCCGAGCGAGCCGGTCCAGCGGCGCTCGTCGGGCGTGCCCGCCCACTGGACGGCCGCGGCGGGCGTCGCCGCGGGCAGCGCGGCGAGCAGGCCGGCCGCGATCCGCTCGATGCGGCTCATCCCCATGTAGATCGCGAGCGTCGTGCCGGTCGCGGCGAGCCGCGACCAGTCGGGTTCGCCGTGGTCCTGCAGATGCGCGGTGACGAACGTGACGCCCTGGCAATGCTCGCGATGCGTGAGCGACACGCCGAGGCCGGCCGCCGCCGCGAAACCCGACGAGATGCCGTTGACGATGTCGACGGGAATCGCCGCGTCGCGCAGCATCTTCAGCTCCTCGCCGGCGCGTCCGAACAGCAGCGCCTCGCCGCCTTTCACG
The DNA here is from genome assembly GCF_053427715.1 of Burkholderia sp. MR1-5-21. NCBI lineage: Bacteria > Pseudomonadati > Pseudomonadota > Betaproteobacteria > Burkholderiales > Burkholderiaceae > Burkholderia > Burkholderia sp. MR1-5-21. Next base: position 10,253 of record NZ_JBSAXD010000006.1, on the reverse strand, counting down.
CGCACCACGTGCGCGCCGCGCAGCGCGTAGCGGCGCATCAGCCGCTCGATGAACGCCTGCGGCGTCGAACGGCAGCCGCCGCGCTTGCCGACGCGCACGACGCGCGCCTGCGGCGCGAGCGTGACGATCTCCGGATTGACCAGATCGTCGAGCAGGATGACGTCGGCGGCCGCGAGCGCCTTCACGGCCTTCAGCGTGAGCAGGTCGAGATCGCCGGGGCCGGCGCCGAGCAGCGTGACCTTGCCAGTCTTCATGATGCTTGTCCCATTGCCACGCATGCGCGGCGGTCGAAATAACGGATCGGATGCGACTTGTGCCGGTGCCGCCGCGCTCGCCGAAGCGACAACGGCGTCCGCCCGTGCCACCGCACGGAGGGACGCCGTTGTCCGGAAGCGTCCATCCACGACGAGGTGGCGGGCGCGCGCTGCGGGTACCGCACACCGGCGCCGTTGCCGGTGTCTTGCCCAGGGTCACGCAATATTCGGGCCACCCGCGTGCCAGGGCGCGTCGGCGTGCCGCCCCGCGCCGCGTGCGGTCTCGACGGGCAAACACCGGCCGGCGCGCGGTGCGTCGGTGCGATGCCGCATGCGGGTGCGCCATTCACCACGAACGTGCACAGCATTGCAGCACGGTGACAGTGCTGCATCGCACCACATCTGTGCCTCGCTGCGCCATGACGCGTCGCCGAAGCCGGGCAGGGACGCATCGCGCAGGCGCCCGAAATCGCCGTGATCCCTTGTATGGCGGGATTTCGCACGACATGGCACGCCCCTTGCATAGTGTGGTCCGTGCGAATCAACGGCGATTCGCTCGCAGTACCGAATACCGATACGCCCGGCAACGGGCTTCCTGGGCAACGGCGTCCTACGGATCGGGTCTCGACATGCGCGAGACCGGGTTCGCAGGACGCCGTTTTCGTTTGGTGAATGGGAAATGACCGACAAAGCTACCCGCATCGATCTCTTCAGCCTGAGCACCGCGCCGATGCGCGCGTTCCATCTGACGTGGATGGCGTTCTTCGTGTGCTTCTTCGCGTGGTTCGCGTGCGCACCGCTGATGCCGCTCATCGCGCACGAATTTCACCTGAGCGCCGCGCAGGTCGCGAACATCAACATCGCGGCGGTGGCCGCGACGATCGCCGTGCGGCTGGTCGTCGGCCCGCTGTGCGACCGCTTCGGTCCGCGCCGCGTGTATGCGGGGCTGCTCGCGATCGGCGCATTTCCCGTGATCGCGGTCGCGTTCAGCCATGACTACCTGTCGTTCCTGATCTGCCGGCTCGGCATCGGCGCGGTGGGCGCGAGCTTCGTGATCACGCAGTACCACACGTCGGTGATGTTCGCGCCGAACATCGTCGGCACCGCGAACGCGACGTCGGCCGGCTGGGGCAACGCCGGCGCGGGTGCCGCGCAGGCTTTCCTGCCGCTGCTCGCAGCGGCCGCGCTGATGCTCGGTTTCGGCGAAGCGTCCGCGTGGCGCGCCGCGCTCGTCGTGCCGGGCATCGCGATGCTCGTGATGTCATGGGTTTACTGGCGCTACACGCAGGACTGCCCGCAAGGCGATTTCGTCGCGCTGCGCAAGGAAGGCGTGACGATCGACAGCGGCAAGAAGGGCGGCTGGGCGAGCTTCGCCGCCGCATGCGCGAACTACCGCGTGTGGATGCTGTTCGTCACGTACGGCGCGTGCTTCGGCGTCGAGGTGTTCATCCACAACGTCGCCGCGCTGTACTACGTCGACCACTTCCACCTGTCGCTGAAGGAGGCGGGCCTCGCCGCCGGCTTGTTCGGCGTGCTCGCGCTGTTCGCCCGCGCGCTCGGCGGCTGGCTGTCCGACAAGATCGCCGCGCGCCGCAGCCTCGACGTGCGCGCGTCGCTGCTCTGCGCGCTGATCGTCGGCGAAGGGCTCGGGCTGATCTGGTTTTCGCACACGAACACGGTCGGGCTCGCGCTGGTCGCGATGCTGACGTTCGGCCTCTTCACGCACATGGCCTGCGGCGCGACGTACGCGCTCGTGCCGTTCATCGACCGCAAGGCGCTCGGCGGCGTCGCGGGCATCGTCGGCGCGGGCGGCAACGCCGGCGCGGTCGCGGCCGGCTTCCTGCTGAAGGGCGTCGGCGACGTGCAGCACACGCTGAGCCTGCTTGGCCTGATCGTCACCGTATCCGCGCTCTGCGCGATGGCGGTGCGCTTCAGCGAAGAACACAAGGCCCGCGAGGCAGCGCTGCGCGAGCGCGCGCTGGCGGGCAGCATCGCAAACTGATCGTTCGGGGAAACCTCATCATGAAACTCATCGTCATCGGTCACGGCATGGTCGGCCACAAGCTGCTCGAGTGCGTCGCGGCGGACGCCGCCGGCGCGCTCCAGGTCACCGTGCTCGGCGAGGAGCCGCGCGCCGCATATGATCGCGTGCATCTGTCGGAATTCTTCTCGGGCAAGACGGCGGACGACCTGTCGCTCGTCGCGCCGGGCTTCTTCGAGCAGAACCCGCACATCGACCTGCGCCTGAACGCGCAGGTCGCGTCGATCGACCGCGACGCGCATACGGTCACGCTGAGCTCCGGCGAAACGCTCGCGTACGACAAGCTCGTGCTCGCAACCGGCTCGCGCCCGTTCGTGCCGCCGGTGCCGGGCCGTGAGCGCGCGGACTGCTTCGTGTACCGCACGATCGAGGACCTCGAAGCGATGCAGGCATGCGGCGCGCGCGCGAAGCGCGGCGTCGTGATCGGCGGCGGGCTGCTCGGCCTCGAATGCGCGAAGGCGCTGCGCGACATGGGGCTCGACACGCACGTCGTCGAATTCGCGCCGCGCCTGATGGCCGTGCAGGTCGACGAAGGCGGCGGCCGGATGCTGCGCGCGAAGATCGAGGCGCTCGGCGTGACGGTGCATACGGGCAAGAACACGCTCGAGATCGTCGACGGCGAAGAAGGGACGCACCGGATGCAGTTCGCCGACGGCACGCATCTCGACACCGACATGATCGTGTTCTCGGCCGGCATCCGTGCGCGCGACGAACTCGCGCGTGCATGCGGGCTCGAACTCGGCCCGCGCGGCGGCGTCGCGATCGACGACAGCTGCCGCACAAGCGACTCGGACATCTACGCGATCGGCGAATGCGCGGCGTGGAACGGGATGGTGTACGGCCTCGTCGCGCCGGGCTACGACATGGCGCGCATCGTCGCGAAGCAACTGACGGGCGAGGCCGCCGCATTCGCCGGCGCGGACATGAGCACGAAGCTCAAGCTGATGGGCGTCGACGTCGCGAGCATCGGCGACGCGCACGGCGCGACGGCCGGCAGCCGCACCTACCAGTACGCGGACGAGCGCAAGCAGGTCTACAAGAAGCTCGTCGTGTCCGACTGCGGCAAGTTCCTGCTCGGCGCGGTGATGGTCGGCGACGCGGCCGAATACGGCACGCTGCTGCAGATGATGCTGAACCGCATGGAGCTGCCGGAGTCGCCGGAATTCCTGATCCTGCCGTCGTCGGACGGCGCGGCGAAGCCCGCGCTCGGCGTCGACGCGCTGCCGGACGGCGCGCAGATCTGCTCGTGCAACAACGTGTCGAAGTCGCAGATCTGTGCGGCGGTGTGCGACGGCGCGACGAGCATCGGCGCGCTGAAGTCGTGCACGGGCGCGGGCACGTCGTGCGGCGGCTGCGTGCCGCTCGTCACGCAGATCATGAAGGCCGAGATGAAGAAGAACGGCCTCGCGGTCAACAACCATATCTGCGAGCACTTCCCGTATTCGCGGCAGGAGCTGTTCCACCTGATCCGCGTCGAGCGCATCCAGACTTTCGGCGAACTGCTCGCGAAGCACGGCCACGGCCTCGGCTGCGACGTCTGCAAGCCGGCGGTGGCAGGCATCCTCGCGTCGTGCTTCAACGAGTTCGTGCTGAAGAAGGAGCACGCGGGCCTGCAGGACTCGAACGACTACTACCTCGCGAACATCCAGCGCGATGGCACGTATTCGGTCGTGCCGCGCATGGCCGGCGGCGAAGTGACGCCCGAAGGGCTGATCGCAGTGGGCCAGGTCGCGAAGAAATACGGCCTGTACACGAAGATCACCGGCGGCCAGCGGGTCGACCTGTTCGGCGCGCGCGTCGAACAGCTGCCGCTGATCTGGGAGGAGCTGATCGCCGCGGGCTTCGAGTCGGGCCATGCGTACGGCAAGTCGGTGCGCACCGTGAAGTCGTGCGTCGGCTCGACCTGGTGCCGCTACGGCGTCGACGATTCGGTCGGCCTCGCGATCGAGATCGAGAACCGCTACAAGGGCCTGCGCGCGCCGCACAAGCTGAAGTTCGGCGTGTCGGGCTGCACGCGCGAATGCGCGGAAGCGCAGGGCAAGGACGTCGGCATCATCGCGACCGAGAAGGGCTGGAACCTGTATGTGTGCGGCAACGGGGGGATGAAGCCGCGTCATGCGGAACTGCTCGCGGCCGACCTCGACCACGACACGCTGATCCGCTACATCGACCGCTTCCTGATGTTCTACATCCGCACCGCGGACCGGCTGCAGCGCACGAGCGTGTGGCGCGACAACCTCGAAGGCGGGCTCGACTACCTGATCGACGTCGTCGTGAATGACCGGCTCGGCCTCGCGGCCGAACTGGAAGCGGACATGCAGCATGTCGTCGATACGTACGAATGCGAGTGGAAGAAGGCCGTCACCGATCCCGAGACGCGCAAGCGCTTCCGCCACTTCGTGAACAGCGATGCGCCCGACGCGAACATCGCGTTCGTCGAGACGCGCGGCCAGATCCGCCCCGCGACGCCCGACGAGCGCGTGCGCGGCAAGCGCATCGACATCCCGGTGGTGCTCGAAACCGAGACCGCCTGAGCCATCCCTCCCGATCATTGCCAGCAAGGAGAAAGCCATGAGCAACGAACAGATCGAAGTGTCCTGGACCCCCGTGTGCGCGCTCGACGAGATCGTGCCGAACACCGGCGTGTGCGCGCTCGTCAACGGCGAGCAGGTCGCCGTGTTCCACGTCGCGCACGAGGCCGGCGGCGTGTTCGCGATCCACAACGTCGATCCGGCATCGCAGGCGGCCGTGATGTCGCGCGGCCTCGTCGGCAACCTCGGCGAGCGGATCGTCGTCGCGTCGCCGCTGTACAAGCATCACTTCGACCTGCGCACCGGCGAATGCCTCGAAGCGCCGGACCAGTCGGTCAACACGTACCGGTCGCGCGTGCACGACGGCGTCGTGTGGGTTGCGGCCTGATTCACAACCCGATCAGCAGCCTGACGAAACCGGAGCGCGCATGACTGCCACGAACGTGAAGACGGTGTGTCCCTACTGCGGCGTCGGCTGCGGGATGGTGCTGCACGTCGAGGACGGCGAGGTCGTCAAGGCGTCCGGCGACCCCGACCATCCGACCAACTTCGGGCGGCTCTGCACGAAGGGTTCGTCGGCGCACGTCGCGCTGCGCAAGTCGGGGCGGCTGGAAAGCGCGTTCGTGCGCCGCGCGCGCGAGGACGACCTCGTGCCGCTGCCGGCGCGCGACGCGATCGCCGAGACCGCGCGCCGGCTGCGCGCAGTGCTCGACGCGCATGGTCCCGACGCGCTGTCGTTCTACGTGTCGGGACAGATGTCGATCGAGGCGCAGTACCTCGTCAACAAGCTCGCGAAGGGCTTCGTCGGCACCAACAACATCGAGTCGAACTCGCGCCTGTGCATGGCGAGCGCGAGTAGCGGCTACAAGCTGTCGCTCGGCGCGGACGGCCCGCCGGGCTCGTACCAGGACTTCGAGCGCGCAGACCTGTTCTTCGTGATCGGCGCGAACATGGCGGACTGCCACCCGATCCTGTTCCTGCGGATGATGGATCGCGTGAAGGCCGGCGCGAAGCTGATCGTCGTCGATCCGCGGCGCACGGGCACGGCCGACAAGGCGGACCTGTTCCTGCAGATCCGTCCGGGCACCGACCTCGCGCTGCTGAACGGGCTGCTGCATCTGCTGCATGCGAACGGCAAGACCGATGCCGCGTTCATCGCGGACTACACCGAAGGATGGGACGCGATGTCGGCGTTCCTCGCCGACTACACGCCGGACAAGGTTGCGGCAATCACGGGCCTCGCCGAAGCCGACATCCGCCGCGCGGCCGAATGGATCGGCGACGCGCCGGAATGGACGAGCTGCTGGACGATGGGGCTCAACCAGAGCACGCACGGCGTGTGGAACACGAATGCGATCTGCAACCTGCATCTCGCGACCGGCAGGATCTGCCGGCCCGGCAGCGGCCCGTTCTCGCTGACCGGCCAGCCGAACGCGATGGGCGGGCGCGAGATGGGCTACATGGGGCCGGGGCTGCCCGGCCAGCGCTCGGTGCTGTCCGACGCGGACCGGCAGTTCGTCGAGGACATGTGGCGCGTGCCGCGCGGCACGCTGCGCACCGAGACCGGCAAGGGCACGATCGACCTGTTCGAACGGATGGCGGCCGGCGACGTGAAGGCGTGCTGGATCGTCTGCACGAACCCGGTCGCGACGGTCGCGAACCGGCAGACCGTGATCGCCGGGCTGCAGGCCGCGGAACTCGTGGTCGCGCAGGACGCGTTCCTCGACACCGAGACCAACCGCTATGCGGACATCCTGCTGCCGGGCGCGCTGTGGGCCGAAGGCGACGGGGTGATGATCAACTCCGAACGCAACATGACGCTGATGCGGCAGGCGATCGCGCCGCCCGGCGACGCGCTGCCGGACTGGAAGATCGTCGCGGAGGTCGCGTGCGCGATGGGCTTCGCGGATGCGTTCAGCTATGCATCGGCTGCCGACGTGTTCGACGAGATCGTCCGCTTCACGAACCCCGCGACCGGCTACGACCTGCGCGGCGCGAGCCACGCGGCGCTCGCCGACACGCCGCTGCAGTGGCCGTGCGCACCGGATGCGGTGCACGACCGCAACCCGATCCGCTACCTGAACGACGGCGTGAGCCAGACGCTGCGCACGGCGGCGGACGGCGGCATGCAGAACCCGCGCATCGCATTCCCGACGGCGTCCGGCAAGGCGCAGTTCTTCGCGCGGCCGCACGTCGCGCCGCGCGAGCTGCCGGACGGCGAATTCCCGATCGTGCTGAACACCGGGCGGCTGCAGCACCAGTGGCACACGATGACGAAGACGGGCAAGGTGCCGATGCTGAACAAGCTGAATCCGCGCCCGTTCGTCGAAATCCATCCGGAAGATGCGCGCGCGCTCGGCATCGCCGCGAAGGACAGCGTCGAGATCCGCTCGCGGCGCGGGCGTGCGGTGCTGCCGGCCGTCGTGACCGACCGCGTGCAGCCCGGCAACTGCTTCGCGCCGATGCACTGGAACGACGTGTACGGCGACGACCTGTGCATCAACGCGGTCACGAACGACGCGATCGACCCGGTTTCCCAGCAGCCGGAACTGAAATTCTGCGCGGTCGCGCTGAGCCGGGTCGACGCGGCCCCGCTCGAGCGCGCCGCCGACGACACCCCGCAGCGCGACCCGGACGTCGCCGAGGCCGCGCCCGAGCCGGCCGCCGCATCCGGCGCGCCTGCGACACTGGAATTCGACATGGCTGACATCGACACCTTCGCCGCCGCGCTCGGGATCGCCGAGACGGCGCCGCCCGCGCTTTCCGACGCGGAGCGCCACTACGTCGCGGGCTTCGTCAGCGGCCTGCGCACCGATGCAGGCCGCCGCGCGGGCGGCGTGCCCGTGCTGCCCGCGAGCGCGCCGCTCGCCGCGCCGACGCGTCTGTGGCTCGACGGCATGCTCGCGGGGCTGTTCAGCCGCGCGACGGCCGGCCACGGGATGCCGGCAACCATGCCCGCACCGCAAGCGGATGGCGCGACAGCCGCCGCAGCCGCGCCGGGCGGCGTGCGGATCGTCCGCACGCGGCCGAAGGTCGTGCTGCTGTGGGCATCGCAGACGGGCAATATCGAATCGCTGACCGAGGATTACGCGACGCAGTTGATGAACGCGGGCTTCGAGATCCGCACGACCTGCATGTCCGATTACCCGATCGCGTCGCTGGCGAAGGCGCAATACGTGCTGCTGATGACGAGCACGTTCGGCGACGGCGACCCGCCCGACAACGGCCGCGACTTCTGGGATGCACTGAAGGCAGATGGCGCGGCGCGTCTCGACGGTGTGCATTTCGCGGTGCTTGCGTTCGGCGACCGCAACTACGACCAGTTCTGCGGCCACGGCCGCCAGCTCGACGCGCGGTTCGCCGAACTTGGCGCGACGCGGCTGTCGCCGCGCGTCGATTGCGACGTCGAATTCCAGGCCGACGCGGACCGCTGGCTCGAACGTATCGTCGCGCGGATCAAGGAAGAGGACGCGGCGCTGCACGCGGTGCCGGCGGACGGGATGATCCCGCCGGGCGCATTGCCGACGAAGGCGCATCCGGCGCCGTCGCGGCTCGTCGCGAACCTGCGGCTGAATCATCCGGGCGCGGCGAAGGACACGCGCTACGTGTCGCTGTCGACCGAAGGCGCGAACCTCGAATACGAGGCCGGCGACGCGCTCGGCGTGTGGCCGACCAACTGTCCGGCGCTCGTCGACGAACTGCTCGACATGACTGCGCTGAAAGCCGACACGCCGGTGACGGTTCCGGGCGTCGGCGACGTGCGGCTCGGCGACGCGCTCGCGCGCCACCTCGACATCACGCGGCCGCATCCGGACGCGCTTGCGTTCATCGCCGCGCGCAGTTCGAACGGCGCACTGAAGGCGCTGCTCGGCGACGAGCGCAAGGCCGACCTGAAGAACTGGCTGTGGGGGCAGCAGCTTGCCGACGTGCTGCACGAATATCCGGTCGAGCTGTCGGGCGCGGAACTCGTCGGCATGCTGAAGCGGATGCAGCCGCGCCTCTACTCGATCGCATCGAGCCCGAACGCGCATCGCGGCGAGATCCACCTGACCGTGTCCGCCGTGCGTTATCACAACGGCCGCCGTGCGCGCAAAGGCGTCGCGTCGACGTTCCTCGCGGATCGCGCGGACGACGGCCGCGTGCCGGTGTTCGTACAGAAGTCCGCGCATTTCCGGCCGCCGGCGAGTGGTGACGTGCCAATCGTGATGGTTGGGCCTGGCACGGGCATCGCGCCGTTTCGTGGCTTCCTGCATGAGCGCGAAGCGCGCGGCGCACGTGGGCGCAACTGGCTGTTCTTCGGCGAGCAGCATGCGCAGACCGACTTCTACTATCGCGACGAGCTGGCCACGATGCGCGACAGCGGCTTCCTGACGCGGCTCGATCTCGCGTTCTCGCGCGATCAGGCGGAGAAGGTGTACGTGCAGGACCGGATGCGCGAGCAGGGCGCCGAGCTGTTCGCGTGGCTGGAGGAGGGCGCGCATTTCTACGTGTGCGGCGATGCGTCCCGGATGGCGAAGGACGTCGATGCGGCGCTGAAATCGGTGGTCGCCGTGCACGGCGGGATGTCCGACGACAAGGCGAGTGAATACGTCGCGCGGCTCGCGAAGGAGCGGCGCTACGTGCGGGACGTGTATTGAGTGGCTGGCGCGACTTTGGATATGAGTGCACGACGTTTGATCCGACGGTTCATCATGGTGTTTCTCCAACGCATCCACGATCCTCGGAGGGAACGTCATGAAGACGTTGCTTCCGATCACGATGCGGGCCATCAGGGTATCCGCGGCGCTGGCGGCTGCCGCCGTCTGGAGCGCATCCGCCGTCGCGCAGGCCATGACGCTGCCGCCAGGCGCCGTCGTCGCGACGACGGACGACGCGGTGCTGCTGACTGTTTCTCTGAAGCACGATCAGTCGCGTCCACTTGATGAAACATATTTTGACGGTTTCCTGCGCGTCGGGATGCGGTGCGATGCCCGGACGATTCGCACCTGAAGCGGGGTGATCAGGAGTCTGAATCAGTAAATTACCGTCGGATGTGGTCATGAAGCGAGGGATTTATCGGAAATCACGGGTTGCGATCAGATAAGTACTAGAAATCACGCTCCCCTGAATCTTTGATGTCTGGCAGTTGGTGACGGTTGCCTTATGGTTTCCTGACGAGTGCCTTGCTATTGTTCATCGGTCGAAGAAAGACACCCGTGAAGGACGATGAACAAAAAGACCTACCGTCTGGTGTACTCCAGATTCCGGGGAATGGCGGTGGCCGTTGAAGAGACGGCGGCTGCCACGGGGAAATCCGCTTCAGGCGAAAGCCGCGCCGGCCGTCGCGCGTCGGGCGGCACGGGCTTGCTGATCGCGGCTGCTTCGCTGGCAACTGCGCCGACGATCGCATCGGCGCAGATCGTGCCGACGCCCGGCACCAGTACGCAG